>NZ_JAMYPT010000041.1:0-21299 GCF_040320505.1 Mesorhizobium sp. M0678
GCATACGAGATCTTGGCGGCAACGTAGTTCAGGCCCCACGAAAAGGTCAGCCCGACCATGATGGCGGCGGCCGCCAGATCGACCGCGTCACGGCGGTCGAGCGTATCTGTGGCGACGCCCACCGCCGCTAGTCCTCCGCGCTCGCGTCGTCGAAACCGAGCAGGTTCCAGCTCTGGCGCATATGCGGCGGCATCGGTGCGGTGACGTCGACAAAGCCCTTGTCGGGATGCGGGATGACGATGCGGCGCGCGTGCAGATGCAGCCGGTTCTGCATGCCGCCTGGAAAATCCCAATTGGTGTCGGCCTCGAAATATTTGGGGTCGCCGATGATCGGGCAACCGATATGGGCGGCATGGACGCGAAGCTGGTGGGTGCGCCCGGTATAGGGTTCCATTTCCAGCCAGGACAGGGTCTGCGCCGCCTGCTCGACGATGCGGTAATAGGACACGGCGTGATCGGCGCCCTTTTCGCCATGCTTGGCGATGCGCACACGATCGCCGTCGGGCGTCGGTTCCTTGATCAGCCAGGTCGAGATCTTGTCCTCGCGCTTCGGCGGCACGCCCTTGACCAGCGCCCAGTAAGTTTTCTTCGTCTCACGCGCCCGGAACGCTTCGGCGAGCTTCATGGCGGCGAGCCTTGTACGGGCGACAACCAGCACACCCGACGTGTCGCGGTCGAGCCGGTGCACCAGACGCGGCTTCTCGCCCTTCTGGTTGCGCCAGGCTTCCAGCATGTCGTCGACATTGCGGGTGACGCCAGAGCCGCCCTGGACCGCCAGGCCGGCCGGCTTGTTGAAGACGAAGACCTTCGGGTCCTCATGGATCAGCATCTTTGCCAAAACGTCGGCGTCGCCCTGGTTGCGGATCGAATGACCGGTGAGCGGGCTTTCACCTTTCTTGTCGACTTCGAGCGGCGGCACTCGCACCGTCTGGCCGGCTTCGACGCGGGTATCGGCCTTCACCCTGCCGCCGTCGACGCGGATCTGGCCGGAACGCAGCAGCTTCTGCAGATGACCGAAACCGAGACCGGGGAAATGGCTCTTGAACCAGCGGTCGAGCCGCATGCCCGCCTCGCCGGCGTCCACTGTGATCTGTTCAACGCCTGCCATGATTCCAATCGCCGTTTTGCAGGCATGCAACGGCATTCGCCGGTACCCGCAATCTCACTCGGTTATTCGTTGTCGGTTCCATATTGCAGAACCTGAACTTTCTCCAGCGTAATCAAACCACTTGTCATGATTGTTTCAAGCACGGGCAGGAAAGCGGCCAATTTTTCCTCGTCATCGACGATCTCGATGACGAGTGGCAGATCCTCCGATAGGCGGAGGATCTTCGTGGTGTGAAGCCGGCTGGAATGGCCGAACCCCATCGCGCCGCGCAGGACGGTCGCGCCGGCGATCTGCATTTCGCGGGCCCTCAGCACGATAACCTCATACAGCGGACGGCCATCTGCCTTGTCGTTTTCGCCGATAAATATGCGCAGCAATTGTGCCTGTGTTGGTATCTTCATTGCCTGGACCCTCTCAGCCGGTTGAGCCGAACTGCAAAGATGTGGCCAAGCCAGACGGCGGCAAGCCAGGCCACCACGGAGATCGCGATATTGAGTCCCGCCGCCACAAGCCTCCCGCCTTGCGCGAGGGTGAGTGTTTCAAGGCTGAAAGCGGAGAAGGTCGTCAGGCCGCCGCAGAAGCCGGCCATGAAGAATTGACGTTGCAGCGGACCGGCGAAGACGCGACCATCCGGTCCCGTCAATGTCGCGTAGAAGCCGATGAGGAACGAGCCAACAATGTTGACGAGGAGCGTGCCGAAGGGAAATCCAGCGCCCCACAGGGCAGTGCTCGTCGATGAGGCAAGCGCCCGCAACACACCGCCGATCATGCTGCCTGCGGCTACGGTCGCATAGAGCCGAACCGTTTCGTTGGTTCTGCGACGGCCAATGAGGCGCGCCGCATGCCCTGCCGCGGCAGTGTCCGTCCCGTCGTGGCGGAGCTTCCGCGGGCCGCTCACGGCGCCCCGCCGCCAATCAGAAGACTTCCCGCAGCAAAGCCCAGCGTCACGCCGCCGAGGCTCAGAAAAACCGAAAGCAGCACATTTCCGCCGGCGCGCCGCCATTCGCCCTCGCGCGCCAGCGCCAGCGTCTGCAGGCTGAAGGAAGAAACCGTGGTGTAGCAGCCGAGGCCGCCGGTAACGGTAAAGACCCAGATGGCGGGCATGCCGTCGCGCGCCACCGCATGCGCAACGACACCGATTGCAAACGCTCCCGAGACGTTGACGGCCATAGTGCCCCAGGGAAAGGTCTCGCCGACCCGGCGGGCGACGAAGCCGGACAGGAAGAAGCGGGCCATTGCACCGATCGCGCCACCAAGGCAGACAAGCAACAGATGATACATCGTGCTCCCTCGCGCCGGTCACACCACGGTGTCAGGCGGCTCCGGCCTTCTTCGGCTTGCTGGAGCCGATCATCTTCCAGTTCTTGTAGAACATGGCATTGATGCGCTCGACGCTGACCGAAACGATGGCGAGAAGAGCGGCGATCAGGCCGGGGAATGGCGATGGCCGGATGATGTCCATGAACACGCAGTAGCGGCGCCCATCATATTCGTTGACCGAGCGGTGCAGCAGCGTGTCGTCGAAAATATAGAGCGGATTGTCGTGCCAGTAGTTCCTGGCGTTGTTGCACTCGACGAAAACCTCGGCCTTCACCGGGAGAAGATTGTAGAGAATGCGCAGGCTGAGCCGCAGCGGTCCGAAATGCCAGGAGGTCGATTCCTTGCCCCTGAACACCGACACGGCGATGGTCTTGATATATTTGAAATCCTTGTTGAATTCGGCGACGTTGTCGATCTTGTGCTTGCCGTACCACTGGTAGACATACATGCCGCGCCGGCCGCTGCCGAAATTGGCGTCGATATCGGCGATGATCTCGTCCTTGCGCGCCTTGAAGACGTCCAGAACCTCGTTGACCTCACGCTGATAGTCCGGAGGAAACTGGTCCAGTTTCCAGACACCGCGGTTTCTGTAGCACAGAAGATCGACCAGCAGATTGAAGGGCGAAAGCAGCCAGGTGAAGATGCCGTTGCCGAGGAAATAACCACTGAACAGCGCCCAGTTCTTGTTGTCATTGCGCAACACGTCGACCAGGCCGAGGATAATGAAAATTGTCGTCAGGATGGGAATGAAATAGAAGCCGAGCGCCAGCAGCGGGATCGCTATGGCGAACTTCCGAAGGGTCTTGCGAGATTTTTTTGTCATTTTTCCACGCGCCAGGCGCGATTCCGTTCTGAATATCGTCGGTACGTTTCTGGCCTGTCCGCCAGCCGAAGGCGCATCTTGATAGGGTTTTTTATCCCGCCAGACAACGGCGATCACACCACTGTGCGGTCGGCAGCTACTTTTCCCGCTCGCTGCGCAGCTTCGCCCAATAATCCAGCCGCTTCCTGATATCGCGCTCGAAGCCGCGCTCTGGCGGGTCGTAGAATGTCTGCCTTCCCATCTTCTCCGGAAAATAGTCCTGGCCGGAAAAAGCGTCGGGCTCGTCGTGGTCGTAGCGATAGCCGGCGCCGTAATCTTCCTGTTTCATCAGCTTGGTCGGCGCATTGAGAATGTGCTTGGGCGGCAGCAGCGAACCGAATTCCTTCGCCGCCTGTGTGGCGGCCTTGAACGCGGTATAAACTGCATTGGATTTCGGCGCGGTGGCGAGATAGACGGTCGCCTCGGCGAAGGCCAGTTCGCCCTCGGGCGAGCCCAGATAGTCATAGGCGTCCTTGGCGGCGTTAGCGACGACGAGCGCCTGCGGGTCGGCCAGCCCAATATCCTCCATCGCCATGCGCACCAACCGGCGCCCGAGATAAAGTGGATCTTCGCCGGCGTCGAACATGCGGGCGAGATAGTAGAGTGCCGCGTCGGGGTCGGAGCCGCGCACCGATTTGTGCAAGGCGGAGATCAAATTGTAGTGGCCGTCCTGTCCCTTGTCGTAGATCGGCGCGCGGCGCTGGACGATGCGCTGCAGGGCTTCGGCGCCGAACACCTCCTTTGATTTCGCTGCGCGCCAGACTTCTTCGGCGAGCGTCAATGCCGCGCGGCCGTCGCCGTCGCTCATGCGGATGAGCATCGCCCGCGCGTCTTCATCGAGCGGCAGCGCCCTGCCCTCTGCCTCCTCGGCCCGCGCCAGCAGCTTGGCGATACTGTCCTCGCCGAGTGAGTGAAAGACCAGCACACGCGCGCGCGACAACAGCGCGGCGTTAAGCTCGAAGGACGGATTCTCCGTGGTGGCGCCGACCAGCACGACGGTGCCGTCTTCCATCACGGGCAGAAAACTGTCCTGCTGGGCGCGGTTGAAGCGATGGATCTCGTCGACGAACAGCAGTGTCTGGCGGCCGTTGGAGCGGCGCAGCTTCGCTGCCTCGAACACTTTCTTCAGGTCGGCAACGCCGGAAAACACCGCCGAGATCTGTTCGAAGGCGAGGCTTGTCTCGCCGGCAAGCAGCCGTGCGACCGTGGTCTTGCCGGTGCCGGGCGGGCCCCAGAAGATCATCGAGCCGAGCGAGCCGGAGCCGATCAGCCGCGTCAGCGCGCCGTCGGGTCCGGTCAGATGCTCCTGGCCGACGACCTCGCCGAGGTTCTTCGGGCGCAGACGGTCCGCCAGCGGCCTGCCGGGCGGCGTCTTCGGTTCATCGACACTGAACAGATCGGCCATGCAACTTCTTCTGCCTGGAGCCCGATCATGCTGACGTTCGGGCTCAGTAACGCAACACCTGGCGCAGTATCTGCCCGCCGCGCTCGACGGTAAAGCGCCACCAGCGCGTATCCTGCTGGGCTACCTGTTCCAAGGTCGCCGCCTTGTCGATCGTCAGGCCATTGACCTCACGCACGATGTCGCCTGGCTGGAAGCCAAAATCGGCAGCAGGCGAATCGCGGTTGATGTCGACCACGGTGACGCCTTTGACATCGGTGCGCAGACCGAGCCGTTGGGCAAGCCGTGGCGACAGTTCAGCAACCTTGGCACCGGAAAACGGGCTGCGGCCGCGCAAAGTGAGTTCCGCAGCTTTGGCGCCCTCAGGCGGCCGTTCCAGCGCGATGTCCATCGTCGCCTGCTGACCCTTGCTCAGAACGCCGAAGCTGGCATTCGTACCAATCGAGAGCGTCGCCATCCGGTAGTCCAGCGCCCCGACGCTCTCGACCGGCTTGCCGTTGAGCGACAGCACCACGTCGCCCGGCTTGAGCCCTGCCTTGGCGGCGGGTCCCGCCTCTTCGACCGAAGAAACCAGCGCACCGGTCGGTTTGTCGATGCCAAGCGATTCGGCAATCTGCGGCGTCACCGCCTCGAACTCGGCACCGGCATACGGCCGCTCGAAGAAGTCGAGCCCGGCCTTAGCCGCGTCGGCGAAGGCGCGAACCATGTTCGAAGGGATGGCAAAGCCGATGCCGATCGAGCCGCCGCTACGGCTATAGATCGCCGTGTTGATGCCGATCAGCTGCCCTCCCATGTTGACCAGCGCGCCACCGGAATTGCCGGGGTTGATGGCGGCGTCGGTCTGGATGAAGAAGCTGGAATCGGAGACGCCGATATGGCTGCGCGCCACCGCCGAAATGATGCCGCTGGTGGTGGTCTGGCCGACACCGAACGGATTGCCGATCGCCAGCACCAGATCGCCGACCTCGAGCGCGTCGGAATCGCCGATGGCGATCACCGGGAACGGCTTGTCAGAAGAAATCTTGAGCACGGCGAGGTCGAGCGTCTCATCCTTGAGCAGCACCTTGCTGTCGAATTCGCGCCCGTCGGCGGTCGCGACCTTGACCTGGTCAGCGTCCTTGACGACGTGGAAATTGGTGACCACGACACCGGTCGGATCGACCAGCACCCCCGAACCGAGCGAAGACTGCGCGCGCGGCTGCGAGCGGCCGAAGAACTCCTCGAAGAACGGATCGCCGTCGAAGGGCGACGTCACCTTGGCGGTCTGCGAAGCGTAGACATTGACCACGGCCGGCGCCGTCTGCTTGACCAGCGGCGCGAAGGACAGTTGCACCTCCTCGCGGCCGAACGGCACGCGCTTGTCGGGGCCTGAAGTGGCGTTTTCGCCTTCGACGCCATGCAGCAGATCGGTTAGCACGTCGGACAGACCGGGATCTGGCTTGGCCTCCTCCGCCAGCGCGTGCCTGGCCGCCGGCACGACGGCCAACGCCATCAAGGCGCAGATCAGAACAATGGACAGCCGTTTAACGCGCATTCCGAATCCTCCAAGTCGGGCGCCATTGTCCTGACGATTGTGCAAAATGAAAGGCTAAGCCGCTGAAATCGGATTATTTTGGGTAGTCGCCGCAAAAACCGGTGACAAAACCCCTACCAGCCCTGCCCGGTACCTTCGGAAACAGAAAAAGGGGCCCGGAGGCCCCTTTTGAACTTCTCAGAAAAACCAAGCCTTATGCGGCTGCGGCTTCCTCTTCGGTGCCTTCGGCCTCGATGCGGGCGCGATCGCCGGCGCCCTTGGCCGAGGTGTCGCGGTCGACGAACTCGATGACCGCCATTGCCGCGTTATCACCGTGGCGGAAGCCGGCCTTCATGATGCGCAGATAGCCGCCGTTGCGGGTGGCATAACGTGGCGCGATGGTATCGAACAGGCGCTTGACGACGCCTTCATTGCCGATCTGGGCAATAACCTGGCGGCGGGCGTGCAGGTCGCCGCGCTTGCCGAGCGTCACCAGCTTCTCGACGATCGGACGCAAATCCTTCGCCTTCGGCAGCGTGGTGAGGATCTGCTCGTGCTCGATAAGCGACACGGCAAGGTTGGCAAACATCGACTTGCGATGGCTTATGCTGCGGGCGAACCGGCGGCCCTTAAATCCGTGGCGCATGGCTCTTCTCCTTCATTGCGGTTTCAAGAGGCCTGAGCCCCAGTTGGTTAGCCGCATGATCTTGTCCGAAAAGTCTGCAACTTTTTGCTGCGCTGACCTTCGGTTCGGGATCATGCTCAATATTGGTCTTCGTAACGCTTGGCGAGGTCTTCGATGTTTTCCGGCGGCCAGTCCGGCACTTCCATGCCGAGATGCAGGCCCATCGCCGCCAGGACTTCCTTGATCTCGTTCAGCGACTTGCGGCCGAAGTTCGGGGTGCGCAGCATCTCGGCTTCGGTCTTCTGGATCAGGTCGCCGATATAGACGATGTTGTCGTTCTTCAGGCAGTTGGCCGAACGCACCGAAAGCTCGAGCTCGTCGACCTTCTTGAGCAGCGCCGGGTTGAAGGCAAGCTCGGTAACCTGTTCGGCGGCGACTTCCTTCTGCGGCTCGTCGAAATTGACGAACAGGCCGAGCTGGTCCTGCAGGATGCGAGCGGCGAAGGCCACCGCGTCCTCGCCCGAAATCGAACCGTCGGTCTCGATGGTCATGGTCAGCTTGTCATAGTCGAGAACCTGGCCCTCGCGGGTGTTCTCGACCTTGTAGGAGACCTTCTTGACCGGCGAATACAGGCTGTCGACGGGGATCAGCCCGATCGGCGCGTCCTCGGCGCGGTTACGGTCGGCCGGGACATAGCCCTTGCCGGTATCGACGGTGAATTCCATGCGGATTTCAGCGCCCTCGTCCAGCGTGCAGATGACGTGGTCGGGATTGAGGATCTCGACGTCGCCGACCGTCTGGATGTCGCCGGCGAGAACCGCGCCCGGTCCCTGCTTGCGGACGACCATGCGCTTGGGGCCGTCGCCTTCCATGCGGATGGCGATTTCCTTGATGTTCAAAACGATGTCGGTCACGTCCTCGCGGACGCCGGCGATGGACGAGAATTCATGCAGAACGCCGTCGATCTGCACGGCGGTTACAGCCGCGCCACGCAGCGAAGACAGAAGCACGCGGCGCAGCGCGTTGCCGAGGGTGAGGCCGAAGCCGCGCTCGAGCGGCTCGGCGACCAGCGTGGTCAGCGTCTTCTTCTTCGACGAGAACTCGATCTTGTTCGGCTTGATCAGTTCTTGCCAATTTTTCTGGATCATAGTGCTTTCCTTCCGTTGTCCCGCCACCATCCAATCGTGGCGGGCGACCTGGAATGCCGTGGAGGAGCGCCCTTGAGGCGCTCGCGCGGCGTTCGGTAAATTCTTTAGACGCGGCGCTTCTTGCGCGGGCGGCAGCCATTGTGCGGGATCGGCGTCACATCACGGATCGAGGTGATGGTGAAGCCGGCAGCCTGCAGCGCGCGCAGCGCCGATTCACGACCGGAGCCGGGTCCACAGACCTCGACCTCGAGCATGCGCATGCCGTGTTCCTGGGCCTTCTTGGCAACATCTTCTGCGGCCATCTGGGCAGCGAACGGGGTCGACTTGCGCGATCCCTTGAAGCCCTGGGCTCCGGCCGACGACCAGGCAATCGAGTTACCCTGCGCGTCGGTGATGGTGATCATCGTGTTGTTGAAGGTCGAATTGACGTGGGCAACGCCCGACGAGATGTTCTTGCGTTCGCGACGGCGAACACGAGCGGCTTCCTTGGCCATGATGGTCCTTTCAGTTGATCTCTACACCGCCGTAATGCCAGCGGCTCCACCAGGGAGAAGGCAGTAGGGGAATATGGCAGTAGGGCAGTATGTCTGCCGTTCCTATTGCCTTACTGCCCTACTCCCTTACTGCCCTAAATTACTTCTTCTTTCCGGCAATCGACTTAGCCGGGCCCTTGCGGGTGCGCGCATTGGTATGCGTGCGCTGACCACGAACCGGCAGCGAGCGGCGGTGACGCAGGCCGCGGTAGCAGCCGAGGTCCATGAGTCGCTTGATGTTCATCGACACTTCGCGGCGCAGATCGCCCTCGACCTGGTAGTCGCGGTCGATGGTCTCGCGGATCTGCAGCACTTCCGCGTCGGTCAGCTGGTTGACGCGGCGCTCGGCCGGGATGCCGACCTTGTCGACGATCTCCTGGGCGAACTTCTTGCCAATGCCGTGAATGTATTGAAGCGCGATGACGACGCGCTTGTTGGTCGGAATATTGACGCCGGCTATACGAGCCATGTTCTTCTCTTCTCCATATAGGCCGGACGAGCCGGCGCTTCAAGTTGCCCCGCGTCCGGTGGAGGCCGGCCCTTGCGGGAGTTTCCAGTTCAAAGCGGCCTGCCTTGCCCTTGCGGACAAGCAAGCCTCATGCCTGATAGGAAGACGGGCCGCCATACCCCAGCGGACCGCTCCAGTCAAGCGCAATCATTCGATTCTCTAGCCGGCCGCCTGGCCGACTGTCCGGGTCGTCGCCCTGAGCACCGCCTCGATCTGCTGCGTCACCGCATCGATGTCGGCCATGCCATCGACGCCCCTGAGTTTGCCCTTGGCGTAGTAGTAGCCGATCAGCGGCGAGGTTTTCTTGTAATATTCCCTCAAGCGTTCCTCGAACACCGCTGGGCTGTCGTCCTTGCGCACCGGCAGGCCTGCGGCCTTGGCGTCTTCGGCGCGCTTGACGATTCGGCCAACCAGCGCCTTGTCATCGACGACAAATTCGATGACAGCGTCTAGCTCCAGTCCGCGATCCGACAGCATTTCCTCAACGGCGTCCGCTTGCACCAGAGTTCGGGGATACCCGTCAAGGATGAAGCCGTTTGCGCAATCAGCTTGATCGATGCGCTCGGCCACGATGGCGTTGACGATAGCGTCGGACACCAGTTCGCCAGCGTCCATCACCGCCTTGGCGCGCTTGCCGACTTCGGTGCCAGCCTGGACAGCAGCACGCAGCATGTCCCCCGTGGAAAGCTGTGGGATGCCGTGTCGTTCTACCAGTCTTAGTGCTTGTGTCCCCTTGCCCGCCCCCGGCGGTCCAAGCAATATCAACCTCATCTGGCCTTTTTCCCCCCGCGCAGCTTCGACTTCTTGATCAGGCCCTCATACTGGTGCGCGATCAGGTGACCCTGAATCTGCGCCACCGTATCGAGCGTTACACTGACCACGATCAGGAGCGAAGTGCCACCAAGGTAGAACGGTACGCCAGTCGCTGAAATCAGGAACTCGGGCAGCAGGCACACCAGCACCAGATAAATGGCGCCGACGACGGTGATGCGGGTGAGCACATAGTCAATATAGTCCGCAGTGCGCTCGCCCGGACGATAGCCCGGGATGAAGCCCGAATGCTTCTTGAGCTGGTCGGCGGTGTCCTTCGGATTGAAGACGATCGCCGTATAGAAGAAGGCGAAGAACACGATCATCGCCGCGTAGAAGGCCATATAGAGCGGCTGGCCGTGGCCGAGCGCCGCCAGGATGGTGCTGGCCCATGCAGGCATATTGGTGGTCTGCGAGAAGCCGGCAACCGTTGCCGGAAGCAGCAGCAGCGACGAGGCGAAGATCGGCGGAATGACGCCGGAGGTGTTAAGCTTCAGCGGCAGATGCGAGGTATCGCCCTGGAACATGCGATTGCCGACCTGGCGCTTGGGATACTGGATCAGCAGGCGGCGCTGGGCGCGCTCGAAGAAGACGATCAGCGCGATGACGATGATGGCCAGCACGATGATCGCCAGGATCAGGCCGGTCGACAAGGCGCCGGTGCGGCCAAGCTCCAGCGTGCCGGAGATGGCGCGCGGCAGGCCGGCGACGATGCCGGAGAAGATGATCAGCGAAATGCCGTTGCCGATGCCGCGAGCAGTGATCTGCTCGCCAAGCCACATCAGGAACATGGTGCCGCCGACCAGCGTGACGACGGTAGAGATGCGGAAGAACATGCCGGGATCGTTGACGATGCCGTTGCCGCCCTCAAGCCCGACCGAAATGCCGTACGCCTGAACCAGCGCCAGAAGCACGGTGCCGTAGCGCGTGTACTGGTTGATGATCTTGCGGCCCTGCTCGCCTTCCTTCTTCAGCGCTTCCAGCGACGGAATGACCGAGGTCATCAGCTGCATGATGATGGAGGCCGAGATATAGGGCATGATGCCGAGGGCAAAGATCGCCATGCGCTGCACGGCGCCGCCGGCGAACATGTTGAACATGCCGAGCACGCCCTTGCTCTGCGACGAGAAGGCCTGGGCGAAAGCGTCGGGATTGATGCCGGGCAGCGGGATATAGGTGCCAAGGCGGTAGACGAGCAGCGCGCCGATGGTGAACCAGATGCGCTTCTTCAGATCCTCGGCTTTGGCGAAGGCCGAAAAATTCAGATTCGAGGCTAGTTGTTCAGCAGCCGAAGCCATGCCTGATTCTCCGCTTGGTCACGCTCGATGCCCGCAGCTCAGGCGGCGCGTGTCACCGAAGCTCACGAGATAAGCTCCGGACTGCAAACATGCAAGCGGCCGCGTTGATGCGGCCGCCACATCTGTCAGATCAAAGCACGACCGCAGGCAAAACCGAATTCCACCTTTGCCGGCCGTGCTTCAAATTGCCGTTACTCGGCGGCTGCCTTCTCAGGCAGCTTCACCGAGCCGCCGGCCTTTTCGATCTTCTCGATCGCGGCCTTGGAGGCTCCGGCCACTTCGAAGGCAAGCTTGGCCTTGATGTCGCCGTCTGAAAGGATGCGCACGCCGTCCTTGACGCGACGGATGACACCTGCCGCAACCAGCGCCTCGGCTGTTACAACTGTCTTAGCGTCGAGCTTCTTGGCATCGAGCGCCGCCTGGATGCGGGCCAGCGACACGACGGTGAAGCTCTTGGCGAAGATATTGTTGAAGCCGCGCTTCGGCAGGCGGCGGTAGAGCGGCATCTGGCCACCCTCGAAGCCGTTGACGGCGACGCCGGAGCGCGCCTTCTGGCCCTTGACGCCGCGACCGGCGGTCTTGCCCGAACCGGAACCGATGCCACGGCCGAGACGCTTCTTGGAGTGCGTCGCGCCGTCCTTGTCACGCAGATCATTGAGTTTCATCTGGGTTCTCCTGCGCTCTGGCTCAGCCCTCGTCCACGACGCGGACGAGATGCTGGACGGCAGCGATCATGCCGCGCACCGAGGGCGTATCCTCCAGCGTGCGCTGCTTGTGCATCTTGTTGAGGCCGAGGCCGACCAGCGTTGCGCGCTGCTCCTTCGGCCGGCGGATCGGCGAACCGATCTGCTCGACGGTGATGGTCTTGGTTGCTTTCTTGGCCATGGTCAGATCCCTGGTCAGCGTCGACTATTCTTCAGCCGCAACGGCGGTGCCGCGGCGGGCCTGAAGGGTCGAATACTTGATGCCGCGCGCGGCAGCCACATCCTTCGGATGCATCTGGCTCTTCAGCGCGTCGAAAGTGGCGCGAACCATGTTGTAGGGGTTCGAAGAACCCATCGACTTGGCGACCACGTCATGCATGCCGAGCGTCTCGAAAACGGCGCGCATCGGGCCGCCGGCGATGATGCCGGTACCTTGCTTGGCGGCGCGCAGCAGAACGCGTCCCGCGCCCCAGCGTCCCTCGACGTCGTGGTGCAGCGTGCGGCCTGAGCGCAGCGGCACGAAGATCATGTCGCGCTTGGCCGATTCGGTCGCCTTGCGGATCGCCTCCGGCACTTCGCGCGCCTTGCCGTGGCCGAAGCCGACGCGGCCCTTCTGGTCGCCGACGACGACAAGTGCCGCAAAGCCGAAGCGCCGGCCGCCCTTGACGACTTTGGCGACACGGTTGATGTGGACGAGCTTGTCGACCATGCCGTCGTCGCGCTCTTCGCGATCACGGCCGCGGCCGCCATCCCTACGTTCCTGTGCCATATCCTGTTCCTTGTTTTTTTCCGGAAGCACGGTTGATGATGATATCCGGCACCTCTGCGGGTCGCCGGGGGCGAACACTCTTTTTTCCTTCGCATGATCTTATCCGAAAAGTCTGCAACTTTTTGCTGCGCTGACCTTCGGTTCGGGATCATGCTCTAGAAGCTCAGACCACCTTCACGGGCAGCCTCGGCCAGCGCCTTGACGCGGCCGTGGTAGATATAGGCGCCGCGGTCGAAGACGACTTCCTTGACGCCGGCCTTCGAGGCGCGTTCGGCGATCAGCTTTCCGATGGCAGCTGCAGCCGCGGTGTCGGCGCCGGTCTTGAGCGAGCCCTTGAGCTCCTTCTCGAGCGTCGAAGCAGCCGCGATGGTGTGGCCCTTGGCGTCGTCGATCACCTGGACATAGATGTTCTTCGACGTGCGATGGACCGACAAGCGCGGACGATCGCCGGCAACCTTCTTGATCTGGCGGCGGACGCGCTGGGCGCGGCGTTGGGTGGATTCTTTCGAGCCCATGATATCAGTTCCTTGCCTTCAAAAACGGGGGCAACCATATGCGGTAGGACGAGCCTCCCGCGACCGCTCCCCGCGGCGTTAAAATTACTTCTTCTTGCCTTCCTTGCGGACGATCTTCTCGCCAGCATAGCGAACGCCCTTGCCCTTGTAGGGCTCGGGGCTACGATACTCGCGGATCTCGGCGGCGACCTGGCCGACCTGCTGCTTGTCGATGCCGGTCACCGTGATTTCCGTCGGCTTCGGCACCGAGATCGTCACGCCCTGCGGCGTCTCGTAGACGACGTCATGGCTGAAGCCGAGCGCCAGCTGCAGGTTCTTGCCTTGCATGGCGGCACGATAGCCGACGCCGGTGATCTCGAGCTTCTTTTCGAAGCCGGCCTTGACGCCCTGCAGGATGTTGACGATCTGCGTGCGTGACATGCCCCACTTGGAACGGGCAGTCTTGGTCTGGTCGCGCGGCTGGACAGCGATCTCGCTGCCTTCCATCTTGACCAGCACTTCGTCGTTCACCACGAACTTCAGCTCGCCCTTCGGACCCTTCGCCGTCACGGTCTGGCCGTTGACGGTCGCGGTCACGCCCTGCGGCAGCGAAACGGGTTTCTTTCCAATACGAGACATTTTGTTGTCCTCGTCACTTCTCTTGTTTCAGGTCTCGGCTTTCGGGACTAGATCCCGAAAGCCTGTTTCCAACCGGGTCACATACCAGATCAGAAGATCTGGCAGAGGATTTCCCCGCCGACATTCTGTTCACGCGCTTCGTGGTCGGCCATCACGCCCTTCGGCGTCGAAAGGATGGCGATGCCGAGGCCGTTGGCGACGTGCGGTATCGATTTGGCCGAAACGTAGACGCGGCGGCCGGGCTTCGAGACCCGAGCGATTTCGCGCACCACCGGCGCACCATCGAAATACTTCAGCTCGATCTCGATTTCGGACTTGCCGTTGTCGAAGTCGGTCTGGCTGTAGTCGCGGATATAGCCTTCCGCCTTCAGCACGTCGAGGACGCGGGTACGCAGGCGCGAGGCCGGCGTCGAAACGCTCGACTTCTTGCGGCCATACGCGTTGCGGATGCGGGTCAGCATATCGCCGAGAGGATCGCTCAATGACATGTTATGTCCTCCTTACCAGCTCGACTTGACCAGGCCCGGGATCTGGCCGTTATTGCCGAGATCACGAAGCGCGATACGCGATACTTTGAGCTTGCGATAATAGGCACGCGGACGTCCGGTGACTTCGCAGCGGTTGCGGATGCGGGTCTTGGCCGAGTTGCGCGGCAGCGCCGAAAGCTTCAGCTGGGCGCGGAAGCGCTCTTCCATCGGCTTGGACTGATCCATGATGATCGCCTTGAGCACCTTGCGCTTGGCAGCGAACTGGTCCGCAAGCTTGCGGCGCCTGTTGTTCTTCTCGACTGAGCTGGTCTTTGCCATTTCAGATTTTCCTTTTCTCGCTGCCGTTACTGGCGGAAGGGGAAGTTGAAGGCCTTGAGCAATGCCCTGGCTTCGTCGTCCGTCTTCGCAGTCGTACAAACGATGACGTCCATGCCCCAGATCTGATCAACCTTGTCGTAGTTGATCTCCGGAAACACGATGTGTTCCTTGATGCCCATGGCATAGTTGCCACGGCCATCGAAGCTCTTCGGATTAAGTCCGCGAAAGTCGCGGACGCGCGGCAGTGCGATGTTCACGAGGCGGTCGAGGAACTCGTACATGCGTTCCTTGCGTAGCGTGACCTTGGCGCCGATCGGCATCTTCTCGCGGACCTTGAAGCCGGCGATCGAGTTGCGAGCGCGGGTGACAACGGCCTTCTGGCCGGCGATCATCGCAAGGTCTTCCGCCGCGATCGAAGGCTTCTTCGAATCGCCAGTCGCCTCGCCGACGCCCATGTTCAGCACGATCTTGTCGATGCGCGGAACCTGCATCTCGTTCTCGTAGCCGAACTGCTCCTGCAGCGCCTTGCGGATGGTCTCGTTGTAGACCTGCTTGAGGCGCGGCGTGTTCTGGGCAGTTGCCTGCTTGGTTTGAGCCTTAGCCATTGATGACTTCTCCCGAGCGCTTGGCGACGCGCACCTTCTTGCCGTCCTTCTGGAAGATGAAGCCGACGCGGGTCGGCTTGCCATCCTTGGGGTCGGCCAGCGCGATGTTCGACAGCTGGATCGGCGCTTCCTTGGTGATGATCCCGCCCTCTTGGGACTGGGACTGCTTCTGGTGACGACGGATCAGGTTGACGCCGCGCACCAGCGCGGTGTCATCCTTCGGCTGTACCGAAAGGACTTCGCCCGAACGGCCTTTGTCCTTGCCGGCCAGCACGACGACCTTGTCGCCTTTTCTAATCTTTTGCATTGGTCCGGCTCCTTACAGCACTTCAGGCGCGAGCGAGATGATCTTCATGTGGTTCTTGGCGCGGAGTTCGCGCGGAACCGGTCCGAAGATACGCGTGCCGATCGGCTCTTTCTTGTTGTCGACGAGAACGGCTGCGTTCTTGTCGAAACGGATCACGCTGCCGTCCGGGCGGCGGATGTCCTTGGCCGTGCGAACCACGACCGCCTTCATCACATCGCCCTTCTTGACGCGGCCGCGCGGGATGGCTTCCTTGATCGACACCACGATGATGTCGCCCACGGAAGCGTATTTCCGCTTCGAGCCGCCCAGCACCTTGATGCACATGACACGACGAGCGCCGGAATTATCCGCGACGTCGAGGTTTGTTTGCATCTGAATCATGACTGGCCGCCTTCTTCTTTTCTAACGGGACGGGTCTCTCACCCCTCCCCGGTCTGTCCAAAATTCGTTTCGTTGGCCCTGATCAGGCCTGGTCCGAAGACACCACGACCCAGCGCTTGTCCTTGGAAATCGGCTTCGATTCCTGGATGAACACCTGATCGCCGACCTTGTGGGCGTTGTTCTCGTCGTGCGCCTTGTACTTCTTGGTCATGCGCACGGTCTTCTTCATCACGGGATGCGTGAAGCGCCGTTCGACCTTGACGACAACCGTCTTCTCGTTCTTGTCGCTGACGACGGTGCCCTGCAGAATGCGCTTTGGCATGGTTTTCGTCCTTAAGCCTTCTTGGCCGCGGACTTTTCCGCAGCGATGGTCTTGATACGCGCAATGTCCTTGCGGACCTGCCTCACGCGGGCGGTCTTCTCAAGCTGGCCGGTGGCCTTCTGGAAGCGCAGGTTGAACTGCTCCTTCTTCAGGCTGGCCAGGTCGTCGGTCAGCTGGTCCTGGGTCTTGGTCCGGATGTCTTCGGCTTTCATGATCAGCCCGTCCTTATTCTGCGATGCGCTGTACGAAGCGCGTCCTGACCGAGAGCTTGGCCGCGCCGAGACGCAGCGCCTCACGGGCGGTTTCCTCGTTGACGCCGTCGATCTCGAACATGATGCGGCCCGGCTTGACGCGTGCCGCCCAGTAGTCGACCGCGCCCTTGCCCTTACCCATACGGACTTCGGTCGGCTTCGACGTCACCGGCACGTCCGGGAAGATACGGATCCACACGCGGCCGGCACGCTTCATCTCGCGGGTGATCGCGCGGCGAGCCGCCTCGATCTCACGCGCGGTGACGCGGTTCGGCTCAAGCGCCTTCAGCCCGAAACCACCGAAATCCAGGTTGGTGCCGCCCTTGGCGGTACCGTGGATGCGGCCCTTGAACTGCTTGCGGAACTTTGTGCGCTTTGGCTGCAGCATCGTTCTAACTCCAAATTCCTAAATGTCTTACGCGTTTTCGCGACGGCGACCGCGTTCGCGCTCACCACCACCGCCATGCGCATGATCGCCCTCGGTGGCGCGGCGCTCCGAAGCCATCGGGTCGTGCTCGAGGATCTCGCCCTTGAACACCCAGACCTTGACGCCGCAGATGCCGTAGGCCGTATTCGCCTCGGCCGTGCCGTAGTCGACGTCGGCACGCAGCGTATGCAGCGGCACGCGGCCTTCACGATACCATTCCATGCGCGCGATCTCGGCGCCGCCGAGACGGCCGGCGCAGTTGATGCGGATGCCTTCGGCACCGAGGCGCATCGCCGACTGCACGGCACGCTTCATGGCGCGGCGGAACGCGATGCGGCGCTCGAGCTGCTGGGCGATCGACTGGGCGACCAAGGTCGCGTCGATCTCCGGCTTGCGCACTTCGACGATGTTCAGATGCGTCTCGGACTTGGTCATCTCCATCAGCTTCTTGCGAAGCTTCTCGATGTCGGCGCCCTTCTTGCCGATGATCAGGCCCGGACGCGCCGCATGGATGGTGACGCGGCACTTCTTGTGCGGACGCTCGATCACGACCTTCGAGATCGCAGCCTGCTTGAGTTCCTTCTCAAGATATTTGCGGATCTTGATGTCCTCGTGCAGCAGTTTGCCGTACTCGCCGGTGTTCGCGAACCAGCGCGAATCCCAGGTGCGGTTGATGCCGAGACGCAGACCGATCGGATTGACTTTCTGGCCCATTATGCGGCCTCCCCTTTTTCTTCGACTTCACGAACGACGATCGTGAGGTGCGAGAACGGCTTCTCGATACGGCTGGCGCGACCACGGCCACGGGCATGGAACCGCTTCATGACGATCGACTTGCCGACATAGGCTTCCGCCACGATCAGCGCATCGACGTCGAGGTCGTGGTTGTTTTCCGCGTTGGCGATCGCCGATTCCAGCGTCTTCTTGACCGTGCCGGAAATCCGCTTGGCCGAGAATTCGAGGTCGGAAAGCGCTGTCGCGACCTTCTTGCCGCGGATCAACGCGGCAACCAGGTTCAGCTTCTGCGGGCTGATACGGATCGTGCGCAACACGGCGCGCGCTTCGTTGTCAGCAAGCCTGCGCGGAGCTTTGGCCTTGCCCATGATTATTTCCTCTTCGCCTTCTTATCCGCGCCGTGACCGTAATAGGTCCGGGTCGGAGCGAATTCACCGAACTTGTGACCGACCATGTCCTCGTTCACCGAGACGGGAACGTGCTTCTGGCCGTTGTAGACACCGAAGGTGAAGCCGACGAACTGCGGCAGGATGGTGGAGCGACGGCTCCACATCTTGATCACCTCATTGCGACCACCTTCACGAACCTTGTCCACCTTCTTCAGAAGGTAGCCGTCGATGAAGGGGCCTTTCCAAATCGAACGAGTCACTTGGCGTTACCTCTTCTTAGCTCTTGCGCTGATGGCGCGAGCGCAGGATGAACTTGTCGGTCGCCTTGTTGGACCGCGTCTTCTTGCCCTTGGTCGGCTTGCCCCAGGGCGAAACCGGATGGCGGCCACCCGAGGTGCGGCCTTCGCCGCCGCCATGTGGATGGTCGACCGGGTTCATGGTCACGCCGCGATTGTGCGGACGTTTGCCGCGCCACACGGTGCGGCCTGCCTTGCCGTCATTGATGTTGCCGTGGTCCGGGTTAGACACGGCGCCGACAGTGGCCATGCAGGAGCCGTGGACGACACGCTGCTCGCCCGAATTGAGGCGCAGGATCGCCATGCCCTGGTCGCGGCCGACGAGCTGGCCATAACCGCCGGCCGAACGGGCGACCTGAGCGCCCTTGCCGGGCTTCAGCTCGATATTGTGGACGATCGTGCCGACCGGCATCGAAGCCAGCGGCATCGCGTTGCCCGGCTTCACGTCGACCGATTCACCGGCCACGATCTTGTCGCCGGGAGCCAGACGCTGCGGGGCGATGATGTAGGACAGCTCGCCATCGTCATACTTGATCAGCGCGATGAAGGCGGTGCGGTTCGGATCGTACTCGATACGCTCGACCGTGCCGACGACGTCGAACTTGCGGCGCTTGAAGTCGATGATACGGTAGGTGCGCTTGTGACCGCCGCCGATGAAGCGGGCCGTGATGCGGCCGTAATTGTTGCGGCCGCCCGACTTGGTCAGGCCTTCGGTCAGGCCCTTGACGGGCTTGCCCTTGTAGAGGCCCGAGCGGTCGACGATGACCAGCTGACGGGTGCTCGGCGTTACCGGGTTGAATTTTTTCAGTGCCATTGTTCTGTCCTCGCGACCTTGCTCAGAGACCCGTCGCGACGTCGATCGACTGGCCTTCGGCCAGCGTCACAACCGCCTTCTTGACGTCGCTCTGGCGGCCGATCGTGCCGCGGAAGCGCTTGATCTTGCCCTTGCGGACAAGCGTGTTCACGGCCATCACCTTGACGCCGAACAGCGCTTCGACGGCGGCCTTGATTTCCGGCTTCGACGCCTTCTTGGCGACATTGAAGACGACCTGGTTCTGCTCGGAAGCCATGGTCGACTTTTCGGTGATCGCCGGCGAGACGATCACGTCGTAATGACGAAGGTCGGTCATTTGAAGCGCTCCTCGAGAGCCTCGACGGCGGCCTTGGAAAGGACCAGCGTGCCGCGGCGCAGAATGTCGTAGACGTTGATGCCCTGGATGGGCAGCACGTCGATGTTCGGGATGTTGGTCGCCGCCAGCTTGAAATTCTTGTCAAGCTCGGCGCCGCCGATCACCAGGGCGTTGCTCAGGCCCAGCGTCGCGAAATTCGCGATCAGCGCCTTGGTCTTGGCCTCGGTCAGCTTCAGCTCGTCGATGATGATGATCGACGCGCTCTTGGCCTTGGCCGAAAGCGCATGCTTGAGGCCGAGTGCACGCACCTTCTTCGGCAGATCGTGCTCGTGGCTGCGAACGACCGGGCCATGGGCCTTGCCGCCGCCGCGGAACTGCGGAGCGCGAGCCGAATGGTGACGGGCGCGGCCGGTACCCTTCTGCTTGTACATCTTGGCGCCGGTGCGGGCGATTTCCGCGCGACCCTTGGCCTTGTGGGTGCCCTGCTGCTTCTTGGCAAGCTGCCAGCGCACGACGCGCTGCAGGATGTCCTCGCGCGGATCGAGGCCGAAAATCTCTTCGGAGAGCTTCAGCTTGCCGGCGTCCTTGCCGCCAAGCGTTGTAATCTTGAGGTCCATTATTCCGCTCCCTCTGTGGCCGGCGCCTCGTTCGTGGCGGCACCGTCAGTCGCAACGGCGCGGATCGCGGCGGGCTTCGGCGCATTGGCCGGAAGCGCCACCTTGGCCGCGTCGCGGACCAGGATCCATGCACCCTTCGAACCCGGGACCGCACCGCGGATCAGGATCAGGCCGCGATCGGCGTCGGTCGAGACGACCTCGACATTCTGCGTGGTGACGCGGGTGTCGCCCATGTGGCCGGCCATATGCTTGCCCTTGAACACCTTGCCCGGATCCTGGCGCTGGCCGGTCGAGCCGTGTGTACGGTGCGACACCGAGTTGCCGTGCGTCGCGCGGCCGCCACCCATGTGGTGCCGCTTGATGACGCCCTGGAAACCCTTGCCGATCGTGGTTCCCGTCACATCGACCTTCTGGCCGACGACGAAGTGCTCGACGGTGATCTCGGCGCCAACATCGATCATGTTGTCGGCGGAGACGCGGAACTCGGCAACCTTGGCCTTGGGCTCGACGGAAGCGGTCGCGAAATGGCCGCGCATCGCCTTCGACGTGTTCTTCACCTTGGCAAGGCCAACGCCGAGCTGGACGGCGGTATAGCCGTTCTTCTCCTGCGTGCGCTGCGCCACGACCTGGCAGTTCTCCATCTGGAGAACAGTGACGGGAACATGTTCCCCGGCATCGTTGTAGATGCGGGTCATTCCCACCTTCTTTGCAATCACACCTGAACGCATCGGTTCAATTCCTTTAGAGTTCCCTGTCGGGGCTGTCGCCCCTCCACGCCTCTTGTTCCTTCAGAGTTGCGGGTCGCCCCGCTGACCTCTGGTTCCTTAGAGCTTGATCTCGACGTCGACACCGGCGGCCAGGTCGAGCTTCATCAAAGCATCGACCGTCTGCGGGGTCGGGTCGACGATGTCGAGCAGACGCTTGTGCGTGCGCATCTCGAACTGCTCGCGGCTCTTCTTGTCGACGTGAGGCGACCGGTTGACCGTGAACTTTTCGATCCGCGTCGGCAGCGGAATGGGGCCGCGGACGTTGGCGCCGGTGCGCTTGGCGGTCGACACGATTTCCCGTGTCGAGGCGTCGAGCACCCGGTGATCAAACGCCTTCAGGCGGATGCGGATATTCTGTCCGTTCATGCGTCACTTCCTTGTTCTGGCGCGGCGCGGGCAGCGCCCGCGACAGATCGGTTTAAGTCCAAATTACTCTTTGATGGTGACGACGATGCCGGCACCGACGGTGCGGCCGCCTTCACGGATGGCGAAGCGCAGCTTCTCTTCCATGGCGATCGGCACGATCAGCTCGA
>NZ_JAMYPT010000042.1:0-20859 GCF_040320505.1 Mesorhizobium sp. M0678
TTTCCTGGCCGGTCCAAGTCCTTAGGTCAAAGCGGGCGTTCTTGCGCCAGGTGCCCTGGTCGCTGCCGTCTTGGACGTCGTGGGTCCGCGCCCCGTCGTAGGAGCCAACGTCGCCAGCGCTGATGTCGTAGCGGACATAGCCGCCGATGCGCAGGCAGGTTTCGGTGCCGGGGATGTAGAAGTAGCCCGAGCCATATACGTCGGAGGAAACGGCGATGTATTGCGTCTTCGTTTGCTCGCGACCTAGCAACCGTCTTGCGGTTTCAACTTGTGCCTCTCAATAAAAAGGAAAGAACGTCGATGGACGACCGTCTTTGCCCACGATCGAAACAGATGCACATTGCAGTGCATCCTTAGCAGCGTGACGCTATCCGCAACGCTCGTTTGTGCGAGTTAAAAGTTTATCTTGCCAGCGTTACATAATTTAGACGATTGCTTTGATGCAACTATTTTCCGAGTGTTGCCTGCACAAATCGCACGTATTGCACATTTAGACAAACTGTAGACTCGGCCACGACTTCGATGCTCGCCATACTGGCGAGATACATGCTTCACCGTTGCCGCATCGCGTTGGCCAGGTGCACGGCACCTCCTTCATGACAAAGCTTGAAAGCCCGTCCTCGGGACGTTTCATTTGCAAGATCACTCGAACCACTCATACGGGCTTCCCGGCAGGGAGAGCAGGTTTTATCCGGTGCGTCAGCGGACTATCTGGAGCCGAAGGACCAGGCGGGGCCAACCGGCGCATTTTGCTAGCGGATTTCAAATCGTCCGTTGTGCCCGTTCATACGTTTGGGTGTTGCATTACGGAATGCGATCGATAGCATCAGCGGGCAATCCTCATGAGTCGCCCATATCCGGAAATCGAGCGCGAATAGCCCGCGAGGCGCAGCGCATGCCACGCCATCGCCTGGACACTGCCGATGACCGCAATTCCGAGTTCCTGCTCGAGCTCCTCGATCAAGGGAGTGACGGGCGTCGCCCCACAGGAAATGAATAATGCGTCAGGCTGTTTTCGATCGACGAGCGCCCTTGCGGCTTCAAAGATGGCTTCGGGCGTCAATTCCGCAACTTCACTATCGGTCTGCTTGGGGAAAGCGCCATCTGCCATGATCTCGAACCCATTCTCCTCGAAGAAGACAATCATTTTCCGATGAAATGCAAGGGAGTATGGCGTCAGCAATGCGACTCGCTGCGCTTCGAGATGCCTGAGCGCCTCGACCGCGCCTATCGCTGGCGACGTATAGCGAAGCCCCGGACGCGCCTCCGACAGCTGGCGCACCAAGCCATCGATCCCCATTGCAACCGTCGCGCTAGTACAGCCGAAGGCCAATATGTCGAAGCGCCCGGGAGGCGGCAGCGTGTTGACGATATCCGTCATCGGCGCCGCAAGATCGTCGCCCGCGCCCTTCTCGTCATATGCCGCTCGGGTCTGAAAGACGAGCACGTCGTCGCGAGGGAGGATGGATGTGAAGGCGTCAGCGCAAATCTCGTCGGTCGAGAGTAAGATGAGTCCGATCCTTACGGTCTGGCCTAAAGGTGCCGTCGCCCCATCGAATAGCATCGTCGTGTCCGTCATGCGAAATGTAGCCTTTCCGTCTTGCTGAGAATCTCGGAGCCCATCTCGGTAATCCTCGCCGCGCCGGCAGCTTCCAATGCCCGGAGCACGCGCTGATGTCGTTCCTTATACTCCGCCTTTGAAAATGAGGGTCCGTAAAGGGGATCCGCTCTCGGTTCTCATCCATCAAATGTTTCCACCACGTTTGTCGGGGAGGCATGTGTCGCCTCCTTCGCAGTTCGAGGTGTCTGAAAGCGACAATGCGGGACTGAGCAGGCGCAGAAAAGGGAAAGCTATTATGTGCGGCCACTTATCGTTATGGGCGACTTCTGACTCAGCTGCCCTGCGAAATGGCGCCAGCTTCTTTCATCATTCCAAACCCATGGTGGGAGGACCAAAGGGCCGATCCCGGAGAGAAGCAAGATCCTGCGAAAGACATCCATTGCCAGAGAAGCCGAACAACTCGAAAGCGCTTGACCTTGACCAGCCGAATAGAGAAGCCCTGGCGGATTCAGGCGGAGGCAGGAGACTTGGCCTAAATGCCGTGATGTAAAATGGTCTCGTCCTCCTGAGCCTTGTCCGCCGAACGCAGGATGTTGGTGCCGAAGAATAGACTATCGGAGATCACCCAATGTCGCCCTGACACGATCCCTTGACTTTGCCTTCCCATATAAGGCTGGATCACACTCCATTCAAAGTCACTCAGTTCGTAACGGCGCATTTAGGCCTCCAAAAGAAGCCTTGAATCAGAACTCGTCACAAAGCGGTACCTCAATTTACGAGTTTGCGGCCTAGCCCGCCGCGACGTCGTATCCCCTTAAGTTGGAACGCGAACTTCGCTGCGCCTTCTGGAGCCGGTCAGGATTTGGTTCTGATCTGAGCCCATCGTATTGTGCCCATTAGAAAGATTGATGTGGAGACGATGATCGTAGAGACCACCGCGATAACCGGAGTGAGATTGAAGTCGATGTCCTCGAACAGCTTCCTCGTTATCGTCTTGCCCTCGATGCCGGAGATGAAGAAAGCCACCGTTGCCTCATCAAACGACGAGACGAAGGCGAAGACCGCACCAGTGACGACGCCAGGGATTATCTGCGGCAGGACAATTTCGAAGAAGGCGCGGCCGCGGCTGGCGCCACAATTGAGCGCGGCCATTTCAAGAATGGGGTCGAAGCGCTGCAGCGATGCCGACACGGCAATGACCACATAGGGAACGGTGAGCATGGTGTGCGCCAACAGAAAACCGAAGAAAGTCCCCGTAAGCCGAAGCGGGGTGAAGAACAGATAAAGTGCGAGCGCCATGATGATATGGGGAACGATCAGGGGGCTAAGCGCCAAACCGAGGACAAGCGATTTTCCCGGCAGATCGCCACGGACCAAGGCGACTGCAGCCAAGGTTCCGATGATCGTCGCTGAAATGGTTGTGAAGAAAGCGATGCGCAGACTGAAAAACGTCGCGGCCATCCAGTCGTGGTCGCTGAAAAACTCGCCGTACCATTTCAGCGTCAGCCCCGAGGGCGGGAACTCGATATAGGGAGCACTGCCAAACGAGATCGGTATGACGATCAGCGTCGGCAGAACCAGGAAGAAAAGGATGAGCCCAACGACAGCGCCCGCTGCGAGCTTGCCAAGCACGAGGGGACGAAACAGGCGCGTTTGGCTCAAGACGATGGTCTCAGACATTGGCGAATCCTCCAAAGGTGGCCAAAACTCTGCGAAAGATGAACGTGAGCACCAATGTAACCACAAGAAGTACCGTCGCCAGTGCGCCCGCGAACGGCCAATTGAAGAGGACCGTTGTCTGCTGACCGATAAGGGTGGCCATCATCATGGTTTGGGGGCCGCCCACCATAGCCGGCGTGACGTAAAAACCGAGCGCGAGGATAAAGGTCATCAAGGTGCCGGCGAAGACGCCTGGCAAACTAAGAGGCAAGGTCACCTTGAAAAAGATCGCGAAGACGCCGGCACCCAAGTTTGCAGCAGCCTGGGGAAGTTCCTTTGGAATTGTCCGCAACGCGCCGTAGATGGGCAGGATCATGAAAGGCATCAGCACGTGTGTCATGGCGATCATGACAGCGCCTTCGGTGTAAATCAACCTGAGTGGCTGCTCCAGGATGCCGGTTTCAGTGAGGATGTTGTTGAGGATGCCGTTACGCTGCAATAGAATGATCCAAGCATAGGACCGCACCAGGACTGATGTCCATAACGGGATCAAAACGCAGGCCGCGATACAGAGCGTGAGCCTACCGCCCGCCCGCGCCATCGCGTAGGCAACCGGATATCCCAGCAGGAATGCGCAGAGGGTTGTCGCGAAGGCGATCCAGAGTGTACGCAGTAGAACCTTCAGATAAAGCGGTTCGACGAACATGCGGACATAGTTGTCGAGGGTGAAGTCGGGATCGAATAGGCTCCCGACGAGCATGCGGCCAACTGGGTATAAGAAGCTGAAGAACAGTAGCAGAAGGAGGGGCAGCAGCAATAAAGCCGATAGGACCGGTGGATATCTGCCGCTGGTTCCGGTGACCGCGAATAAACGCGAGGCTACACTTGGGGTTGCTGGTTCTCGCACGAGGCTACTCATTAGCCGTCACCCTTGCCTGAAACAGGTGAATGGCATCTGTCGGAAACAGGATGTCCACCGAGTCGCCTCGCGAAAATGCCGACACGTCACGGCTTGCGGATGCCTGGATATGCAGCGGAGGGCCGCTGCGTCCATCGAGGGTGACCAGGAGAATCTGGTGTGTGCCAAGATAGATCGAGGTGTCCACGGTGCCGGCGATGGCATCCGGGCCGCCAGACCCGCGTGCGGCAAGCGAAATATTCTCCGGCCGGATCGCGGCCCGCAGCGAGAGCCCGGGAGAAAGCTCAAAGGCGTGTCCGTTGAGTGAGCGCGTCACGCTGAGCGTCGAGGCGTCGGTGACCCTGATCTGGTGACCGGCCTTCCCGGATCCCAGATATTCGACCGGCAGGAAGTTCATCTTGCCGATGAAATCTGCGACGAATGGAGAGGCGGGCTCGCTATAAAGGCTGGCGGGGCTGCCGATCTGGGCGATTAAGCCGTTGTTCATGACCGCAATGCGGTCCGACATGGTCAATGCCTCCTCCTGATCGTGGGTTACATAAATCACAGTCACACTGAGACGCTGCTGGAGGGACTTGATCTCGAGTTGCAGCTGCTCGCGCAGTTTCTTGTCAAGCGCACCGAGGGGTTCATCCATCAGGAGAACCGGGGGCTCGAAGACCAGCGCCCGCGCAAGGGCGACACGCTGCTGCTGACCTCCGGA
Source organism: Mesorhizobium sp. M0678 (assembly GCF_040320505.1). Classification (NCBI taxonomy): domain Bacteria; kingdom Pseudomonadati; phylum Pseudomonadota; class Alphaproteobacteria; order Hyphomicrobiales; family Phyllobacteriaceae; genus Mesorhizobium; species Mesorhizobium sp. M0678. The sequence continues at coordinate 4,843 of NZ_JAMYPT010000042.1, forward strand.
CAATTGGGTAGGCATTCGACTGCCGTAGGCGTCAAGCTGAACCATGGCAAGCGCCTCGCGGACCCGCCGCTCGATCTGCGCGCGGTCGATCTTACGCATGCGTAGGGGAAACGCGACATTGTCGTACACCGACATGTGCGGGAACAGCGCATATTTCTGGAAGACCATGCCTACGTTGCGCTTGTTGGGAGCAACATAGGTTATATCGGTCTCGCCGATCTCAATGAGACCCGCAGACGGTAGCTCGAACCCCGCGATCATCATCAAAAGTGTCGTTTTGCCGGACCCTGAAGGCCCCAAGAGCGAGAGGAACTCTCCCGCCTTCACATCGACGGACACACTTTCGATCGCCGTAACCGATCCGTAGCGTTTGGCGACTTTATGGACCGTGACGCTTTCACCTTTCATTCGTATATCCCACGCTGGTAGCTCCCCTTAACTTTACATCAGGCTGACGTTCACCTAGGTGGAATCGAGCCAATCAGAATGATCTTCGCCATTTGTTCCGTCACGCTAAGCTCAGCGAGACGCCAGCACAAGCTGGCGCGGGTTATGATCTGCACCGCCTGATTATGCCGTAATATGGCCTGCTGCCGGTTTTTAGGACGCGCGTTAAGCTAGCATAACTTGCTCCTCGAACTGGATGGGGCTCAGATAGCCCAACGTACGAGCGTCTTCGCCGAGAGTTATAGAAGCGCTCGATGTGGTTGGATTTACTAAGCACATTTGCAGTCATCCAATTCATCTATTGATTTACAACCTCTGCCGGCTGGTGTTGCTATTGGCCCGTCTCGGGCAGCAAAACGAACAGTCGCTTCGCCCCAAGTATGCCGAACCTCGAACAACCTCAGACGACGGACGCGAGCGTCAGCCGACACAGGTCCGTGATGTCGTAGATGGGCAGTCCTGTGCTACGGCGGATCGCCGGCGTCACATAGGGAAACCCCGTGCATTCAAACAGCAGCGCTGCGATTTCTGGGTGCGCGGCGCGGAGTCGCATAGCGCAAGCAGCGACCTCTAACTCAATATCTGCGACGTCGGTCGAGATTGGTGGACGCATCAACGCGTCTCGCAGAAACTTACCGCCTTCGACGCCGCCGATACCACCCTCGCCCGATCGGCCAGATCGTCCACGCCGAGCAAATCTTCGCCGCAATGATTCGACTCCGCGGTCACGAAGGCGAGCTTAGCAGCGCGCGGCAGCTGCTGCAGCAGGGTTGGCACCAGAAGCAGGCTCGATAACGCCACGGGGACATTTACCGCCGCGGCCACCGCCGCCTGATGCCGGATAAAGAAGCCGCAGTCTGCGCTTATTGCGATCGCTCCTCGTTCCTCTAAGCGCTTGGCAGATGCTATGCAGGCTGGCTCAAGCGATGGATCGCCGCGGATAACGATGTCAGACCAAGCCCCCCATTACGGTCTCCGTGATGATCGGGAAGTCGTAGGTAGCCGGATTGACCATCGAGCCGGGCCGTGGCCTCGGTGGAATAGCTCCAGGCAGGAGCCCCTCTTCGGAGCTCAGGATCCCAAGAGTGCGTGGAGTTTGCGATGTCACGGACAGTGCTCCTTAAATCCTTAAATGCCTGTTCGAAAATTCCTGGAGATGCCGGACCAGCTGCTCTGCTGATTGATCTCGCAATCGACAGCACGCTCTAAGCCCTCTTCTCGGCCGCCCCGTCATAGGCAGTCCTTCGCCTTGATGGGCCTGCTAAGAAGTCATGCGTGATAGAGCGTATACGGAGTGCCGCTAAGTATTTCCGCCCCGCCCTCCGTTATCAAAACGTGCTCGCTGACTCCAATCACATAGCCGCTCTCGCCAAACAAAACGGTCGGCATGTGGAAGGTCATGCCAATGTCAAGGATATCCTTCGATCCTCGCTCAAGGCTCATATTGCCGCGTTCCCCCCAAGGAACGCCGGTTTGATAACCGGTTCGCGACCGGAGGAGGGTCGGGCGCCCGGTTTGATCGATGACTTTGCGCGAGGCTGCGTGAACGGCTTCCGCGGCGACGCCGGGTTTCATCACATCGATCGACGCCTCAAGAGCTTCGACGGCCAAGGCGTGAAGAGATTCAGCCTCGTCATGCCGCCCAAGGACGGCGCTTCTGAGTATACCTGAGATATACCCGCGCTTGATCCCTCCGACTTCGATCATAGCGGGCTCATTGTTTCCGATTGCATGGCGCGCCGGCCTGCCATGCGGCAGTCTAGTTCTCTCTCCGAAAACCAAAGTGTCTACCATTACTCCGTCTCCGCCAGCCTTTCTCACCTCGCTCTGGATCGCCAAAGTTACGTCGATTTCGGTAGCGCCTTCCTGCAGCCGACTGTGGAAAGTTCGTACCGCCAGGTCAGTCATCTTCATAGCGTCGCGCATAAGCGCGAGCTCCAGGTCGCTTTTCACGATCGACACGGAGGGAACCAGGCGTGTTGCATCGGCGATCTTCATGTCGGGAAGTTGCGCTTGAAGGGCGCTCACATCAGCCGGGGCGAGGTTCCAGCAATCAAGCTCTAGACCGACCCGCTTGTTCTGCAATCCAAATTGGCGAAGGACGTCGGCGCACACCGGTGCGAAATCGTACCTGTCGAAATATGTAACGATCTCATCGATGCAGCTAAGTGCGCGAACTGCCGGCTCGTCGAACTCACGGACGACATATGTCGGCTCTCGACCTGGCATAAGGATCAAGGGAAATGGCCTGAAGTATGCGCCATTCGCATCATATCCAGTTAGATACTCAAGGTGGCCGTGGGCGGTGACTAGGAGCGCGTCGAGCTCAGCGCTCTCGACTAACTCTATCACTTTACGCTGTCTGCGCTCGTACTCTGATCGTGGAAAGGCGACGCCGGTCAGAGGAATCGCTAAAGATGTCGGGGTCATACACCACCTCATGAATTGCCATGTTGACGATTGGGTTCCGCAAACAGTAAGCACCCGACCGAGTTCGAAGCTGCCGCTGTTCCGCGCCTTTATCCGGTCACACGATTAGCCACCCCGGTGCTTAGCGGCAAATACAGTCTGTGAATAACCATCATCTAGAACTGAGATGGACCCGGTGGAACTATCGGAACAGAACTTGTGGATAATTGAAGGCTTGGCTGTTCGGATACTCCCAATCTAGGTAGTATCGACGAGCAGCCCTACGATCCTGCTGCGGGACGGTCGCGCCCACTGACTATCCACCCGCCGTTGATGCGCTGCGCGCCCGATCAGGCGGAGCTGCGAGCAGCAATGAAAACCTCATCATAACTAACACGCTCTGACGTGACGGCGCTGCGCCAGGATGCCTGGCGGCTCATGCACGCGCCAATGGCTGCGCAGCACAGGTGGTTCGCCGGGGCTCGTTGGCCTTTCGAGGCCCGAGGTCGTCCGCTGAGATCATCTCGGGAGGCACCGAACTGACGGCGTGATGCGCCAGCTCGTGCTAATGACCCTATCAACATCCAGGCCGTTACCTCCAGCCACCGGTCCAATCACTGGCCAGAAAGGCTGCAGCGAAAAACCGCCGCGTCACCCTCCTCGATCACCCCTCATGGATAGCAACCTGCCGCCCAGTCCAAGGATGCCATGGCTCAAGCAGCCAAGCAGCCCGCGCTCAACACCGGTCGCGTGGGCGTTCCGTCGTCCAGTTGTACAATCCTGTTTCATAACACCCATCTGTCTATGTTGTTAAAGGGTATAGGCTTTGTTGATCGGGGCGAGATCGCGCGATACTTGGGATTCTGTCGCGCGCGATTGCGATCTGTAAAGCGCGTGCCGCGGCCGTAACAGGTGTTCCTTGAGACACTCGCCCCGGAAGCGCCGTTCAGGCTCTCCACAAAGCGGTTCTGGGTCGGCTTTCCGGCGCGATATGGTGCCACTCGTCCCGCTTGTCTTCGTGCCACTGCAGGATCGAGCTTGCAACCCGGTCCAGGACAGACCAGATAGAGAACAGAGTCCAGTTATGAACGAGGGCTGATGAGGCGAGCGCAGCAGCCCGGACGAGCACCCTGCGTGTGCCTTTTCTTTGGGGCGTCCGGCGTATGGTCTCGCTAATTGCGCATAATAGGATTTACATTTGGTTTTCGAGAATTCAGCGGTCGCGCGAGGAGTGCTAACTCCTCATTGATGTCGACAGGCACTCCGGATTTGACACCGCAGATGATGGATGCGGTAGGCGCACGAATATCAATGGGCATAGACGAACACGGATCCAACGGATGCAGGATGCTATAAGATCTCCCTGCTTCACTTCATTGAACACCGAGCAGCGAGGTTCGAAGATGCCACGCTCAGGCGATTTCAGCTGGTCGGACGAGAACGTTTCGAGTGTTCGGCTAGACTTCTGTTGATGGAACGTCAGATATTCCGCTTTTCCACTGACAATCCCGAGCGCAATCAGTGCATTGCGTACCCCAGTTTCGGCGATCGCAAGATTGTCGGTGCCGACCGCGCCGCTGCCGAGTTCAGGACAGACGAATACCTTGCCCTGGCTTTGCACCAAAGTGTCGAACATTCCATGCGTATCTGGCCCTTCCCAGACCAAAGTCACTGGCAATTTGAATGCCTCTGCCAATCGAAGCGTCTTGCTCATGAGATCAGCATCCGCGATAGGATGCGTCGTGCTTGCTGGAGCAAATTCCCACCTCGGTCCAAAGCTGTGCAAATCAAACACTGTGTCGACCCTTGGCACAATACGCGAGAAACCGCATCCGCGATGCGTTCGGATATAGAACCGTCCGCGCGGCCGGGAAACACACGATTAAGGTTCAGCCCGTCAACCGGCGAGTTGCGACTCCATGCTTTCAGAGCCGGTGGATTGAGCACGGGTACGATGATGACTCTTCCGCACTCTTGTGCTCGAGGTAACCAATCGAGAAGCCGTCGTGCGACAATTGGCCCTTCCAATTCGTTACCGTGACATCCGGCGGTGATGAGCAAACGTGGCCCTTCCCCTTTATTGAAGCTTAGGACTGGGAGCGGAAGAGCTTCGCTGTCGGCGGCTTTGGGGACAACAAGATGTCCTTTACTCATGCCAGCCTGATCGGGATCGAATGTCCTGATCGGGATCGAATGTAAGGTGTGGTATTTCGCTCATGATTCAGTCGCCCGGTAGATTTGCGAGCCCATTTGTCGACACATTCGTGCAACTGGTTCCGAATACGCATACCCCGCAAGGACGTCACGAGTCGCTTCACTCGATCTACGAACGTTGGGGCCGCACGCGGTTCCGTTCCGCACCCCGTTGTGCGCCAAGCAGCGTCCACTTCGCCAATATAAAGTTCCGGACGGTACCATCGCGTTTTCAGATGGCCGGCGCTGCCCTGAGAAATCGCCGCCGCTCCAACGGTGATAAGAAGCGCAGGATCACCCGGTCGGCCTTCGCCAGCGCCGCACACACCAGCAGGACTTCGCCTCACGCCTCACCCCATGAACCAACATCGAGGTCGAGGTCGACACGCTGGCGCAGCTCGACGAAAAGCTCGCTCTCGGCGTGGACGCGCGCTGCTGGACAACATGTCGCTCGACGATCTCGCCCGCGCGGTGCAGATGGTGGACGGCCGCGCAATCACCGAGCCTCCGGCGGTATCGCCGCCGCGCCCGCATCAGCGACAACTGCCACAGGGCGTGGGACCTGGTCTCGGCGGTCGGCTGGCTCACCGCGGCGCGTGCGCCGGGACATTCGTGCTTCAAGGGCAGTATGCGAATGCCACGGCTGCCTAGATTATTGGCGGCCCGCCGTCGCAAAACCCGAACAGCGTATCGCTATCGGCATTGAGTTCGGTGAGAAAGCCAGGTCGCCGCTCCGGTCGGATCGAACAGGTTCACGGCTGAAAATGATCGGTCTCATCATCGGCAGCGCCGTTGGCGATATGCCGGTCGCGCAGTTCGTCGGTGATCAGGACCCCTCGTGAAAACAGGTCGAGCTGGCTGCGCGCAGATTCATCAAGGAAGCCGATATAGAGCGGCTCTTGCTCCCCGCGCGGGCGCAAGGGCGCGTTCGCCAGAAGCGTGAGCCGATCGCGCGTGGTGATCGGACGGATGCCGGGAATGAGCGTCTGCTCGCCTTCCGGCGTAGGCTCGGTCTGCAACGTGTGAGGTTGGCGCTTACTCATGCCGGCAATCTGCTCGCGATCTGTGCCCTCAGCATCGGGCTGAAGGGCGAGCAGGAAATCGGCGGCTTTCGAGGCGTGGCTGGCGGCGCGGAAGATTGCGCCGTGTCCTCGCGCAGTACAGCTAGACTAGTTTCCGTCCATAAACGCTTCTTTTTGCGAACATTTGCAACCACTTGCCGTTCGTCGACACGTTTTTGGGAGGATGGGCAGGATCTAGGACGCTGGGATCGGCGCAAAGGGCGATGTGGGCGCAATCGCGCGCACGCTGCGGGGCCCAGCTCTGGCCGGTGCGCCGCAGTTCCGATGGTGGCTCGGCATCAGGTCGGTTTGAGACGTGCGAAGAGGACGAGATTGTAGGCTACGACCGAGGACCATATGTAGCTCTTGAAGTGATCAATGCCGCGCCAGGTGCAACGCGCCAAGCCGTAAGCGCGCTTGAGGCATGAGATGTCGGCCTCGATGCCGGCACGGAAGTTGCGCAGCTTGCGGTAAACCCAATTGCTTCTAACCATGTCCTCGATCCTGAGGCCGGCTTTCTTGTGGAATGCCATGTCGCGAACGCCCAAGATCTTGGCTGTAGCCAGATTGTCGCGACTGGCAAAGCCGCCGTCGGCCGCCGCCTGCCGCGGCGCGTGACCATAGAAGGCGATGTGGCGTTCCAGCATGGGCAGCAATCGATCGCTGTCGCGCGGATTGCCCGCCTCGATCACCAGATCGAGGATCATGCCGCTCCTGCCGGTGGTCAGGTTGAGCTTGTGGCCATATTCGGTGTCGCGGCTGCCTTTGACGATGATATCGGCATGGGGCTCGAACAGGCTGACCAGCTTGTCGCTGGCCGGCACCAGCTCGCCGGCCAACACCCGCCGCTCACTTTGTGTGATGATTTGCTCGATCAGCGGCCGATAGTGACAGACCTGGGCCTGCCAGAGTTCGATGAGTGGGTTGGCCGCCACGGCCAATTGCGCCGTCGCCTGCCGCAGATAGGCCAAGGTGGCGTGGGTGATCCCGATCAGTTCGTGGTAGAGCAGAACACGATTGGGTCGACCGCGTGTGAACTGGATCTTGCGGGCGCGCTTCTTGGCCGCGCGGCAGTGATCGTGCCATGCCAAGCCGGCGCCGCCGGCCAAGGCATCAGCCTGCTTCAACAGGCGCACCATGATTCGGACGGCGTCCCACAGCAGGCTGCTGTCGCTCGGTTCGTGCATGAGCGCTGAAGTCACGGTGCTATCCAGCCGCACGACAGTGCCGTCTTCCAGTTTCGCCTGCCGAGCATTCGACAGCAGCGCCCGATTGATCTCTTCCCAAGTCTCGGGCCGGATCGCGCTGATCGTCTTTTGCAGCACCGACTTCTGCGGGCTCCATGACCACGGCAGCCGCGCAAAGGCGCGAAACGACGCGGAGTCCTCAAGATGGAAGGCCAGTTCTTGGTAGGTCAGTTGTCGGTATTGCTTGAGAAGCGCACAGCGCAACACCGCCTCGGCAGGTAGGCCTTGCCGTCCGGTGGCCTTGACGCCGTGCCGACCCAAATCTCGCGCCACCAAGCCAAGCAGATCGCGGCGCTCGTCCAGCCAGTGCGACATGGCCTTCAGTTCGTGGCCGATCTCGTGCGCGGCGAAAAGATCGAATATGCTGGCTTCTCTTTTCGGCGGCTTGAGGTCAAGCACTTTCGAGCTTTCCGCTTCGCCGGCATGACGTCTTTCGCGGGTCTTGCTTCTCTTCGGGATCGGCGCCTTGGCCCTCCCAGTATGGGGAATCCGCAGAACGAGGTGGAACAATCTTGGACGCGTCCTGATGTACAATCGGCACCGCCAGCATAGCGAACTCACCTCATCCATCGTCCCGCGAAGGACGTTTTTCCACCGGCAAGTGGAACTTTGTTGTCTCCTTCTTAACGGCCCAGTTCAGACGGCGACCGGTGTGCTTTCCTTTGTCCAGCGGAACCGTGTGCCATCGCTCCACATGCGATGCATGATCACCGCTAGTCTACGGGCGAGCGCAACGATGGCCCGCTGCCGACCACGCCGCTTGGCGACGTTCATCGCCCAGGCCTTCAGCCAGGACCACTTCGTCACGCGCGTCAGTAGGACCTGCGCGGCTTCGTAGAGCAGCGTTCGCATCATATCGTCACCGCATAACGAGATCCGGCCGACCCGGCGGCTTTCGCCCGACTCATGGAGCACAGGTGTCAGACCCAAAACCGGTCCGACCGCTTTCGAATTGTGGAAGCGGGCAGGAATGTCGATGGTGGTGGTATAGGCCAGAGCCACGACCGGGCCTACACCTGGTGTCGTCATCAGTCGGCGGCAAACTTCATCATCCCGGACGATCGCCAGAAGCTTGCGGTGAAGGGTGGCAAAGTGCTGGCGCAGCTTGCCGCGAGCGTCGAGAAGCGGTTCGACGATTTCGGCCAGATCAGGCATGCCTTCAACCAGTTCGTGGATGCGTTGCTCGAATTTGACCGTACCGACGATGCCGACCTTGAGCCCGAAGTTGCGCAGCAGCCCGCGGATGTCGTTCTCGATGGCAATCGCCTTTTCCTGCAGCAGCTTGCGCGCCGTCAGCAACGCCCGACGCTTCTGGTTCGTCAGGGTCTTAACATGCACCGGGCGGAACAGGTTGACCCGCATCATCTGTGCGATGCCGCGCGCGTCATTGCGGTCGGTCTTGTTCACCTGCGCCTTCAGGAATGCCTTGGTGTGACGCGTCTCAATGCAGATCAACGGCAGGCCGGCTTTGGCAAGGCCCTCGAACAGCCATTGCGATAAGGGCCCGGCTTCAAGACCGATCCGCTCAAAGTTCCAGGCAGGATCCTTGAGCACCCGCGCAAGATCCTCCGGATGGCTGGGAACTTTCATCTCGCGGCAAACCGTGCCTGTTTCGTCGACGATACACACCGCCGTCTCTTTCACCGAGACGTCCAATCCTGCATGATGTTTCATGCTGCGCTTCCTTTCCTGATGCTTGTGGCTGTTTCGGACAGACCACGTTCTACCATCAGCTCGAAGCGCAGCACCTCCATGCCGCTCCGCCAAGATGGGGCGCAAGCCGAATACCCCATCTTGGACGGTGCGTTCTTGTCGCATTGTCGGCTCCGGCGGTTGCAGATTGTACTTTGGAATCAGTGGCATGAGACCAAAGTGTACCTGAAACCGCCGGGCCTTGCCTTCGCAAAATCACGATTTAATCAATAAGATCAATGGTTTGGCGTTTGTGGACGGAAACTAGACTAGCCACGAGCCGATAGGCAATATGATCGCCGCGGCGGCCGTAGTCTTACACCGAAGCGCACCGTATACATCGAGTTGCACTGGATGGTCCGCGTGGCCAGTCCCTCGGGAACATCAAGGAACGACATGCCAGGCCGGAAATTCTGGTCGCATCGTTGTGAATATCGCCGCTACTTATGTCGATCGCTTCGAGCCTGGCGAGGCTCGCGCGCGACCGGCCGTCACCGTTCCCTCCTTCTCGGGAGGCGGGACGCAGCTTGGCAATGGGAATCGGAGGAGGCGCCAAAAGGCGGATACATTCGTCCTGGTTGACGATGATGTCGCCTTTGCGAGTATGAAGACGAAGGGGACGATTTCGTCGGCGAACTTACCGGCTCTTGTGGGCGGGCCCTGTTCTGCGAGGCAAGAGCAAATTCGTCCTGCTCCTCGCGGGTTGTCTGCCACTTTCCCGCGCCACATTTTCTGCGGTGGTGCCCATGTGGTAGCGGTAGAAGGCATCCGTCAGACCGTCCTTGACCATCGTCTCGAGTACCTTATAGTCGCCCATCTTCACGCGGAGCGCAGATTGGCGCAATGGGCCTATCGACATGCCGAAGCCGGAAAGTGCCAAGAGGCGCACGCGTCACACGCTCAAAGCGATCTCTAGGCCTCAACTGTCAGAAAATCTCGCAGGCGTTCGCTCGGACCAGGCCTTGAGCCCTTCCCGCGCATCGGGCGAACCTAGGCTTTCAAAAAATCGTGCGTCGATGGCCGAAGGATCTGCAGTGCCTCGTCGGATCGAGTTAAGCGATGCCTTGAGGCCGCGCAACGAAGCCGGAGACTGCTGCGCCAGCATCTGAGCGACAGCGTCGAGTCGGACTTTAAGCTCTTCGGGCGGACATACCTCGCTGAGAAAGCCGATACGCATCATCATCGCAGTGTCGATTTGCTCGCTGGTCAGGAACAGCCGTTTGGCTTCCGACAACCCGAGCCGCTCTACGTATCTCCTCAGACCTGAATAGTAGTATTCGATGCCCAGTCGCGTCGGGGACATCTGCAGGTGACAGCCTTCCACGCCGATGCGAAAATCACATGCGAGCGCCAAATCGGTCGCACCTCCGTAGACGTTTCCGTTGAGGCCACAGACCGTGGGGATCGGTAGCGCTTCGAGCAAATCGCAAAGCGCTGCGAACGCGGCAGTGCATTCCCGCGCGCGAGATCCGGAGAGCGTCTCAAGATCAAATCCCGAACTGAAGCTCGGCCCATTTGCAGTGACGACGAGTACCCGCACGCCCTTGCGGACTGGCAACTCGCGCAGCATTGCCGACATTACTTCGATGTCGGCCGGCTCAAACCGATTGTGACGTCGGGCGCGGTTCAAAACGATCCACGCAGTATCCACCTCCAAGTGTAAGGATGGAGATGTTTCCACTTCCAGAGATACAGCGTCGGTCATTGGCGTCTTATTCCCTATGCACGAGGAAGCTCCTGCTTACGGCATTAAGCTCACTCTCCAGCCCAAACTGAAATGGTGGGCCGAATGATGGCCAGCCCTGCAGCCGAGACCAGCCTTGGGCGGAAGTATTCGGTCCCGCAGCGCGACTTTCTCCGGGGCCACTAAGGTCGGAGTAGATACGGGATTCCGACCCGGGATATTGGCTACCGGTGAAGGACTTGCGGTGCGATGATGGGGTCATCGCTTACGTCCGTATCCGGCCATACGCGCGCCCGATTTTTCTCGAAGGCGCCCGGTACATAGTATGCGAGGCCGGGAGTGGCGAGATATAAAGAGGTCGCGAGACCCTCGAAATTGCGGTTGAAATGAAACTGGGACTTCATAACCACGAAATCCTGGTCGCTCACGCGAACGCCGTGCGATTCGAATATGTTCGGATCAACGATGAAGCCGGGTTTCGAGGTGACAATCACCTGAAAGCGATTGTCGATCTCGACGAGAGCCGTATCGCCCATCCCTGCTGATTCTCTGGCAAAGTTTGGGCCAAAAAGTTTGACGTCATCGTGATTAATGACTCTTACTACGCCTTCGACCTCAAATGGTTCATATAGTGGAGTCATTTTGCCGCCGAGCCGCATCCCGAGCCTGGCTCCGATACCAGCGGAATGCGCCTGTGCCACGGTTTCGGAATCGTGCACGGTCATCGCGCCCTTAAGTGGGCGCGCGTGGCTCAGTGCGGCCTGAAGAATCAAGGTACTATCACCTGGAGCACCAGCAAGTGTGCGGTCCCCGAGGTCGGCAAGTACTCTTGGTAGTCGGTCCGGCCTTTCAGCGACTGCATTGAGAGCCTCGTCGACCGTCAGCAGATCATCTTTGAATTCCTCGCGCCGATCCCAAAACTCTTGAGCAAACTCAAGAACGATCCCTTCAGCTTGCGAATAGCGCCCGTCGCTTAGCAATACTGCCGCTTGCCCCATATCGGTGAAGTCAGCAAAGCGATATGCGTTATATAGGCTTATGTCTACGATCGCCGACGTCGACTGCTCCAACGTCCGGGCGCGCGCATGCATTTCTTTCAAAGGGCCCAGATGCGTTTCGAGTTTGCCCGGCGTGAGCATGCGCGCCTTGGCGAGCGTATAGACCGGATGCAGTCGGCCAGCCAACACTTCAAATACCAATTCGACAACACGTGTCCCGGTATCGTAATAGTCGTCGTGCGGATTTTGTTTACAGGCGATGCAAATATCCGCGGCAGTCAACATAGCCGGTGTGATATTCGCGTGGAGGTCAAGCCCCACGCCAATGACGACGCTTTCGCCAACAATGGTTCGAATGTGGGCGAGGAAATCACCTTCGGCATCCTCAAGTGCTGTTGTTCCCATCGATCCGTGGAGGTCGATGATAAGTGCGTCCGGCTCTAACCTTTTAACCTGGTCCTCCCAAAAGCGGCGCTGCTCAAGATAGAAACCATGTTCGATGAGGCCGCTTGGCGCGATCATTGAATCCGAAATGGCTAACAATTCAACATCGTGTCGCTCCAACAAAGCGTCTACAATACCGCCCAGCGTTGTGCCGTTTCCCTTTGCGCCTTCGATCAATTTGTCACCGCGCACGACGGTAATGTTTTCCGCCGGCGTGGGAAGCGCATAGCCATGCGATTCATGAAATAGCCGCCCGACCGCAATTCGTTTTTTCACCATTCACCTCCGGCGCACGACCTTGAAAAAGCAAAACCTCCCAATTAGCCTACGGCATTATTAAAGTTAGAAAGACCGCTTTGGGTTATGCTTAGGCAAATTCAATTATGAACTTCCCTGCTGGGTGCCGGGGTGCCAACTTGTGCCCCACCCGGCAATTCGCGAAGCCAGCAGAACATCTTAGCTGTCGCTAGGCTCAGGACCGCTATCTTTCGAGACCGCCGCGCAGAGTGGGCATGGGAGTCGATGTCTCGGCACTGCAAGCGCTGCCGGTATATTGAGCACTGTCTGCTGAGAAACGTCTGGTGCTGGACCCACTACGCTGGCTGCGGTAGCGGTGAGCAGCGCGCCGAAGTAGCCGGCGAGAGTGCGGGACTTCCAACGCGAAACGGGCCGCGGCCACTGCGTATTTGCGGACGAGCTGATCGCGGATCCTCCTTGCTACCGGAAACCGTTTGCAGAGCGTCGCATCCCCGGCAGTTGCGCGCGACGGTCTGGCGGATCTGATGCGATTGGCCTGTTCGTTCATGGCACTCGTCGCCGCGGCCGATTCTGGCGCTCCGCTTGACTTGGCGTAAGCGGGAAGGCCATCCCATCTGGCGGCAAATATGCGGCGGGGGCGATGACGACACTGAGTTAGCGAGGAGCTTGCGGTATCAATTTTTATGTCTGCGCCTATGCCTGCGCACAGAAGCTTCCAATTGATTGCGGCGGTGCGGATCACCTCGAGGGTGCACCGGTTGCGCGGCGGCGGCGATGGTCAGATGCATTCAAGGCCGAGATGGTGGCAAGAGGCTCTGAACCCGGCGCCAACGTTTCGGGCCTGGCGCGGGAGATTGGGATCAGCCTATCCCAATTGTTCGGCTGGCGGGCTGCGGCGCTCAAGAAGGGTGACGGCGCATCTTCGCGGCGATGTCGGACGATCCCGACTTTGAGTATCTGATCGTCGATTCCACCATCATTCGGGCCCACCAGCACGCTTCGGGGACCAAAAAGGGGGGTCTGAAGATCAGGCCCTTGGTCGTTCGCGCGGTGGCCTGAGCACCAAGATTCACATGGCCGTCCGAGGCCTTGGATGCCCGGTGCGCTTCATTCTGACGGCTGGCCAACGCGGCGACTGCCCGCAAGCCTACACCTTGATCGAGGGGTTGCCCGCAAAGGTCGTCATGGCCGACGCGGCCTACGATGCCGATCCATTGCGCCGGGAAATCGCAGACAAGGGGCGCCATTGCCCTCATTCCCAACAACCCGTCACGGGCGCGCAAATACCCGATCGACAAGCACCTCTATGCCCAGCGTCACCTGATCGAATGTTGCTTCTCCAGGCTCAAGCAGTTCCGACGCGTCGCAACACGATTCGAGAAGACAGCCCGAAACTACCTTGCCATCGTCACCATCGCGGCAACCGTCCTCTGGATCAGATAAGTGTCCACACTTCCTAGAGCATCGCTGGCCGAACGGTGCCAACGGTAAGCGTGCCGTCTAACTTCTCTTTGGCAACTCGATCGCCATAGCCCACGATAACCCACGCAATAAATCGTAGCCGCGTCCCGGCGACGGATTTCTCTCCATTTTTGCCGTCATCCGCGCGGAGTATGTCGGGATCTGTCGGCTTCACTTTCATCGACAACGCCAATCACGTCGCGCACGGTGCGGTTTTCCAAATCCAGGACACCGTCGCAAAGCTGCTCTGCCTTGGAAGGTCCAACTACTGGCGTGCTGAGGCCAAAGAACTTTTCGACCACCTCCTTGCGGGCGAACGAGGGGCCTTTGGGATGACCCCCCGGGTATTCAGCGTATTCCGAAAGCACGCGGCCATCTTTGGCATAAAATGTTACGCGTACCGGAAGCATGCTGAATTTGAAGAACTTTTCTTCGGCACCGGGCAGGACCGACATCGACATCTTCCCAACCGTCCGCACTAAGTCCTCCCGCTGAAGGTCGGCTTCGGACAGACCTAGAGCCGACGACTTGCCGTGCAGTTCAAGCGCGAGGAGATACGGAATGTTAAACAGCGCGTCGAGGATTGTTTCGGGCCACACGTAGCTGTTGAGATCCCGGACGAATTCATCGGCAGTTTCAATAGTGATCTTGTCCACATCTTGATAGCCGACCGAGTGTTCCGCCATTAGCTTACGAATGCAGTCGATTGAAGTGTGGGACCAGCGACAACCGCTGTAGGGCTTGAACCCGATCTCCTCGACGATGTACCTGTTCACAAAGGGAGTCACCAGGACCTCGGGAGCGAACTGGTCGGAGCCCGCAATAATCCAGTACCCTGTGTCCCCGTCGAAAATGGTGCGGTTGCCCTCGTATCCCGCGATTGCAAGATCGACCGACGTTATGCCGGCCTTATTCGCCCATCCATAGTTGTTCTTGAGCCAGTTTAGGGGGCGGCTGTGGTACTTACGCAGGAACGGCGGTGGTGCGTGCATCGCCGTTAGGCCATAGGAGCACGCGATCTTATCAGCGGGCAACCTGTGAAGCTTCGCAGCGGCGCTTGTGGCACCGTAAACCTGCCAGGAGGCATAGCCTTTCACCTTCTGGTCGCGCTCTGCGCTTGCGGAGATCGACAATCCGAGACGCATAGACATTTCATAGCCGCACAGGGCCGCCTCTATGAGCTCCCGGCCCCCGGCGTCCAGCGCCTCCCCAACCGCCAAGGCCGTCGGCAGGAACGCGTTTCCGGGGTGACCGTAACGGATGTATGAATCGTCCAAGCTCAGCATTGTGACCGACTGAGCATTCGCATGAGCGGCATTTGGAGGCGTCATCCGCTTTGACGCCCCAAACACGTAAGCTGCCCCGCCAGGGTCGAGACCCTCTAGATAAGTTCTAAGCCGCTTGGATTCGGGGTCCACTGAGCCTGCTATCATACACCCAAGCTGGTCCAAGAGGAGTAACTTGAGTTTCTCGACAATATGGACCGGAATTTCGTCAAAGGACGCGCCGGCAACCATCTCTGCGACCTGCATTGTAAGAGTCATGGATATCTACTTTCCCGTAGGGGATTTAATTTTGTTCCGGAGGCGCACCCAAATGCGGCGCTCCGGCGCGCTGGCCTTTAGAGGTGAGCCGACCAGGGCGACCGACCGCAACGTCAAAAAGACAAGCTGCTGACCTTGACCTTTCCGTCCCGGCTGGGATCGACCGAAAACCCTTCCCGCCGCCCGTCCGCCTACCCGCTGACCCACTTGGTCCAGCGTTCAAGCACTGCTTCACAGTTGTCAGCACTTAATTTACCATTAGGCGCCTGCTAATCATTGTCCTAGCTCCCAGTAGGTACGGCTTAATCGGCCAGCTTGAGCGTATGGCTCACGACCTGTCTCAGGCAATGCGCACCATATTATGCGGTGTACCGACATTGTTATTCGGTGAAGGCTGCCCAACAGGCGAGACGACCGCCCATTCATTACACGTTTGTCGGTTGGGGGAGACCTCGCCTCCTGTCCCGTCGATTCTGGCGACACCTCATGACGCAGGACCGCCGGATCTTAGCGCGCCCTCTCGAGCACACGCCGGCGCTGTTCCAACCCGCGCCGCAGGACCTCGTCCTGATCGACTCG
>NZ_JAMYPT010000043.1:0-20390 GCF_040320505.1 Mesorhizobium sp. M0678
CGGGGCCCCCCGGTCGTTTTGCCCCACCTCCGAAATCCGCCCTGCCTGGGCTTTTTTTTTTACTTAAACCCCCCCACCCGGGGTGGGGGGGGGGGGCCCCGCGGCCCCCACGACCTCATCTCTTACTGCGCGGACCGGTCCGACGTAGTAGATTACGCGTCCCCGCAGATCGACCGGGAGCGGCTTGCCGGCATAGATCAGATCGATCATTCGCTGGTGGGCGGCGTCACGGCCCGTCAGCATCTTTCCGGACAAAAGAAGGGTTTCTCCGCAGCGCCACGATGCCGTCTCTTGCTTCGTGAGCGCATCGAGATTGACCCGACGGACACCGGTTGTGCGCAAATCCTCATGACCGATCTGGGGCCATCCGGAAAGGTCGGGCGGTTGGAGCTGTACCGGTCCTGTGCCGTCCAAGATAAACTTCAAGTGCCGGTTGGCGGCGCATTGCGGAATGAGCGCCACAGGCTTCGACGCCACATGGGTCGGATAGGTAGCAACTTTGACGTCAACGACCGTCGTCAGGCCGCCTAGTCCCTGAGCGCCGATGCCCAGCGCATTAATTCGTTCATAAAGCTCAACCCGCAGTGCCTCCTCCGCACTTGACGGCCCCCTGGCGATCAGTTCTGACATATCGATGGGCTCGTTCATGGCCTCCTTCGCCAGCAGCATCGCCTTTTCAGCGCTGCCACCGATGCCAACCGAGATCAGCCCGGGCGGGCACCATCCGCTGCCCAGCGTCGAAACGGTGTCGACGACCCAGTCGGCAACGGACGCGCTGGGGTTCAAGGTGGTGAAACGCGCCTTGTTTTCCGACCCGCCGCCTTTTGCGGCGATCGTGATCTCAATCTGGTTGCCGGGCACGAGGTCAATGTGGATGACCGCCGGCGTGTTGTCACGGGTGTTGACCCGCCCGGCGAGCGGATCGGCAACGATCGATGCCCGAAGGGGGTTGTCCGGGTCGAGATATGCTCGACGGACGCCCTCATTCACGACGTCAGCGAAACTGGCCGTTGATTTGACGCGGGCGTCCATGCCGACCTTTGCGAAGACCACGACGAGGCCGGTGTCCTGGCAGATCGGGCGCCGCCCGAAGGCCGCCATGCGAGAGTTCAGCAGAATCTGCCCGATGGCGTTCTTAGCCGCCGGGCTCTGTTCGCGCGCGTATGACTGCGAAAGGTACCGGATATAGTCGGGCGGATGGTAGTACGAGATGTACTGAAGGGCGTCGGCGACGCTCTCTGTTATATCCTTGCCGGCAATGGTCCGTGTTTTTTTATTCACGAAATCTCATCCTAATAGACCCCGAACCCGTTGACCAGTTTCAGGTTTTGGAAGCTCCGAAAACCTTCCTCGCCGCCTTCGTATCCATAGCCGCTCTGTTTGATGCCCCCATATGGCGCATCTGCGGAAACCCCTTTCAGGTAATTTACACTGAGGGCGCCTGCCGAAAGACCGCGAATCAGCGCCTGTTTCGCATCGGCGGCGCCGGTGAAGAAGTAGGCGGCAAGGCCATACTCGGTGGCGTTGGCTTCTTCGATCGCCTCCTCGACGGTGTCGAACGGCGCCACGGTGAGGATCGGCCCGAACGGCTCGTCATGAAGCACTTTCGCATCCTTTGGCACCCGTGTCAGGATGGTTGGTGGCCAGTAAAAACCGGGCTGGTCGAGGCGGATGCCCCCGGTTTCGATGCGGGCGCCGCGATCGACAGCATCCTGGATCAGACGCTGCATGGCCTCGATTCGCCGCACGTTTGCCATTGGCCCCATCTTCGTCGCCGGGTTGTCCGGCGGGCCGATCTTGATCTTGCGGGCGGCTTCCGTCATCCGAGATAGGAATTCCTCGTATAGGGTTCGCGCGACGAGGATTCTGCTGGGTGCGTTGCAACTCTGGCCAGCGCACTCGAACTTGTATTCCGTGATTGCCGGTATAGCTTTTGCCAAGTCGGCATCCTCACATACAACGACCGGGGAGTGCCCACCGAGTTCAAGAATGCACCGCTGCAAGTTATTCGCGGCAAGCTTGGCGAGCTGTTTTCCAACCTCGGTAGAGCCCGTGAAAGTTAGGACCTTAATGATCGGCGAGCTGAGGAGATGCCGGGATATTTGCACCGGAACGCCAAAGACGAGATTGACCACGCCGTCCGGAATACCCGCTTGTCGTAAGGCTTCGACGAAATGGACAGCCGCGCTTGGTGTCTCTTCAGCCCCTTTGAGGATCACCGGGCAGCCTGCCGCCAAAGCAGGGGCGAGCTTGCGGGCGATGAGAACGGCGGGATAGTTCCACGGCGTAAAGGCAGCAACGACGCCAAGGGGCTCGGGGACGATCATCCGGTTCGGGCCCATCGGAATCGCGGCCGACAGCTCCTCGGCGTACGTGCCGTTCCACTCCAGTGTTTCGACAGCGCGTGTGTACTCACCTGTCGCTTCGGCAATCGTCTTTCCCTGTTCGGCCGATAGGTCCCTCGCTGCCGTTTCAACTTTGGCTTCCAAGATCCGGGCGGCTGCTAAGAGAATCTCGCCACGATCTTTTGCAGGCCGTGAGGACCAGGCCTTGCGGCTGCGCTCTGCCGAAGCGAGGGCCTCATCCAGGTCCGATGCCATCGCCGAGGCCACCGAAGCAAACACCTTCTCCGTCGCCGGATTGATTACCTGCAGAGTGGATCCGTCACTTCCGGCTCGCCACCTGCCATTGATGAAAAGCTGATAGCTCGTAGCGTTGGACATCGCATGCTCCGCTTGACTGAATTCCTGCCAGTGCGAGACCAGCCGACATCCAGCCTAGGCTCGCTTCTCTGCAGTTTCATCGCGATGGTCACGCCCGGTCAAATATGGAATGTCGACCAAAACCATCTCGAATACAGATTGATACGGCTCAGGCAGTCGCGGAAGAGCAATAGCACCTGGAACTTGGTTTGAAGGATGTGCCTAAGCCCGGTCCGGAGCCGTGGCAGACCAGTGCCTGCCCTCGATCAATGTCCTGACGACCTTGGGGATCAGCTTGCGGACCGCAGAAACGGCTGGAGAGCGCTCATCTTTCGGGTTGACGGCAAGCACAACGGAACGGGTGATCACTGGATCAATGATTTTAACCGTCCGGACTTGGCCTTGAGACGCCTCTTTCTGAATGGCTGACGGGGTAAGAATAGAATACGCCTTTCCTTCCGTGACCATATTGATGATCGTAGAAAGGGAGTCGACTTCAAATCTTACGTCGAGCACACAACCGTGTTGCGCAACGACATCAGCCACCGAACGCCTGACATTGTTATTGCGCATCGGAACCGCCAGCGGAAACGCATGCAGGTCGGCGAGCGGTATCGAATCTTCGAAAGGCGGTTCACCCGGAGGCACCACCAGGCAAAACTCTTCGCGCGCCAGCACCGTCATTTGCCCCACGCTCTCCGCAGTGCGGTACAGGACTGCCAGATTGAAGCGGCTAGCAGCCATCCACTCCTCCAGCGGTCCAGTCATGCCCTCGATCATCTTAAGTGAGATCCTCGGCAATTCGCTTCTCATCGATTCAAGTAGGGGACCGCTAAGGACGCGAGCGGCTCCGGACGGAATGCCAATGGTCACCTCTCCGGAAGGAGCAGCCACCGAGTTTGTCAGTTCCGCCTCAGTGAGTTGAATTTCCTTCAGGATGTTCCGCGCGCGCTCAAGCAGCTTGTCTCCGGACGCCGTGACGCTGACACCGGTCCTGTCTCGAACGAGCAGCTGGGTGCCGAATCCTTCCTCCAGTTGACGCACATGCAGGCTTAGAGCGCTTTGAGCAACGTTGAGGGTCGCAGCTGCCTTCGTGAAACTGCCGGCTTCGACGACGCCGACAAAGTATCTTAACTGCCTGATGTCCACGATGACCAAATCCAACCAGGGCGTGTTCCCCAGTGCCTTCCCATCTATCTCGAAACCAGATGGCACGCAAGCAACAAAACTGTCAGATCATGATTCGAATACCAGCGCTTGTCCGACCGGTAATTAAATGCAAGGTCAGTTATTGCTTGCGAGAGCCAGGATCTCGTGCGCGCGCCGAACCACTGGCGGATCAATCATCTTACCGTTCAACGAAAATGCAGACAGTCCACGCGAAGCGGCATTGTTCTCCGCCGCGACGACATCGCGGGCCCACTCGACTTCCTGTGCGCTTGGCGAGAAAGCCTCATTGAATATGGCCACCTGTGTCGGATGGATCGCCAAGGCTCCGGCGAAGCCAAGGCGCCGCGCATGCGCCGCGACTTCACGAAGTTTATGAGTGTCCGAGAACTCGCCGATGCTTCCTATGAAGCCTAGCGGGAGCAAGCCGGCCGCGCGGGCGGCAAAAAGAACAGAAAGGTTCGGCGTCAAGAGAAGGTCGAATTCCGGGGCGCCGCCAACAGCGGCACTGAAGTCTTCAGGACCAAGCGCCATTGCGATCATCCTTGGATGCGCCGACGCAATGGCCGCGAGCCTTTGCAGGGCGCCCGGGGTCTCGATCTGGGCAAGGAAGCGGATGCGTCCCAGCGGAAGATTTCTTTCTCGTTCAAGGTCCGATACCGCATTCGCGATCTCAGATACCCACTCTGCCGAATCCGTCTTGGGAAGGACAAGTGCTTCAACCCCGGCCATCACGGCTGCATCCAGATCTGCCGCCAAGGCGCGCAAACCACGATTAACGCGGACCAAAACCGATTTGCCCTTCCGGCCCACCTTTGCGACGGATTCAGAAAGCTGCCGCCGTGCCCCGCCCTTCTGATCCTGGGGAACGGAGTCCTCGAGGTCGAGTATGACGCCATCTGCCCCGCGCTCATGGGCAGCCTCCACAAAGCGCGGAACGTGAGCGGGCACGAAGAGCAGGGATCTCCAGCGGGGTACAGATATCGCGCTTTCAACGGCAGCAATTGCGTCCTTGATCATGAAGTCGCCTCTGCGGCCGATTTTAGCGAGGGCGGTGCCAGTGAGCTTTCTGAGTGGCCGGCGTGCAGAGATGATGCGAGGTACACAGGCTCTTTGGAAGTCGCGAGCGCACTCACCTTAACCGGACGCGCGCTCACGCTGAGGCGGCTCTTTCGCGCAAACGCCCCAGAACCTCCTCCCGGACAGTCTCGGTATGAGTGCCAAGAGCGGGAACTGGGCGAAGCGAGGGGTGCTCGGAGTTGAAGATGACCGCCGGCGCTATCGTCTCGACGGTTCCTTCGGAAGTGCCAACCTGGACCCTGCGAATGTGTGGATGTTTTGAAACATCCGCCACTTCGTTCAGTCGGCCATATGCCAAGCCCGCCGCCTCGAGCTCGTGCATTGCTTCGTGGCAGGATAGTTCAGAAAAACGCAGTTCGATGATCTCATCAAGTTGCGCCCGGTGACCGAGACGCTCCATGTTGTCGGCAAAACCAGGTGCGCGTGTAAGCCCCGGCTGCTTCAGGAACTTTTCGCAAAAATTCACCCATTCACGGTCATTCTGAACCGAAAAGATGACCTCTTTGCCGTCGGCGCAACGATAGGCGCCATATGGCGCCAGCGACGGGTGTTTCACGCCGGCGCGTACCGTGTGATAGCCGCTGTAGTCGTTTTGCAGAACAGGCACGCTCATCCAGTCGGCGACGGCATCGAACAGTGACACCTGGATGCTTGTCCCTTCGCCGGTGACCTCGCGGTGATACAGCGCCTGAAGAATGGCGCTATGCGCTGTCATGCCCGCTGAGATGTCGCAAACCGAGACCCCTACACGCGCGGGCCCTTGTTGGTTGCCGGTGATCGCGCATAGACCGGTTTCAGCCTGGACGATAAGATCATAAGCCTTCAAATGGGAATACGGCCCTGTCTGCCCGAAGCCAGAGATGTCGCAGGTGATCAGCCGCGGATATCGTCGACGGAGATCAGCAGACGCGAAACCCAGTTTTTCGATACTGCCCGGCTTAAGATTCTGGATAAAGACGTCGGCATCGGCAATGAGCGTGTCGAGGACCTCGCGGTCCGCCTCCAACCTCAGGTCTAGACAGACCGACTCTTTACCCCGATTGAGCCAGACGAAGTAAGCGCTCTGCCCTCGAACCAACTTGTCATAGCTTCGGGCAAAGTCCCCTTCCGGCCGTTCGATCTTGATTACCCGGGCGCCGGCATCCGCAAGGCGAGACGACGCATAAGGCGCGGCCACGGCCTGCTCAACCGCAATAACTGTGATCCCCTGAAGGCTATTCTGCATTGGTGACACACCGCGCTTTTCGCCCAACATTTTCAGTTGCTCGACGGTTCAGGATCGCGAGCAACCGGTTCTGTTCGTTCCCAACGATGGAAAATCCCTCGTCGACGCCCATTCCGGGCTTCGCGAGCATCATGTCGGCTTGGGTTGCCACCGAGACGTGGACAGAAGCTTGAGCCGAGAGATCCGTTTCGGTACAGCTTCCCCCGACATATGCTCCAACCTTGTTCGCCTTGCAAATGAGAACGGCGCGCGCCGTATCGGCAATTGAGCCGACATCGGGGGTCTTGATTTGGACAAGATGGGCGGCCTTCGCTTCGGCAAAGAGCCGGATATCCCCAAGCGTATTGCACCTCTCGTCTACGACAATGCGCGCATTGGAGCCTCGGGCGTCCAAAATCGATACGATCTCGGCGTAGTTCTCAATTTGAGCTTGCGTCGAACCAAAATCGGCAGGGAACTCGATGTTGAGGGTAAAACCCGGTACGCTCTCGGCAACCTTGCAGATAAAGTCGGCAATACTTTGCGGCGCCAGCCCGATTTCCTGGCCGATCCAGCCATAAACATCGAAGTGCAGCACCGGTTGATACCCCGGATGGCCGAGTTCGCGCGTACGCATTGAAACCCATCTCACGAACTCCATGAAGGTCTGGCCATCAGTGCCGAATTTCTGCCGTGAGTTGATCAGGCCGTGGGGAAGGACGTCCACGGCTTTCAGGATCATCTTGTCGACGTTGATTTCGCGAGCGTCGCCACTTTGGCAATAAATTGGCACACTGTGCGTCGGCAGCGGCAGATCAAATTCGCTGCATATGATTTCCGCCATCGTCATACGTCGAAGATGAGCCGCTGCGCGAAGCAGCGCCTGACTGACGCCGTACTCAAGTGCGAGGGGTAGCCGCTCGTGTTGGAATGGCTCGAAAACCTTCGCGCAGGCATCAAGGTAAAGAGAGGCATCGACATCGAGAAGCCGCGGCACCACAACCTGCGACGTCAGATCCGAGATTTCTTTGATGTCAAACAGAGGATCGCGTCCGCCAGCACCAGAGTACTGGACGCTCATCATGTCGCCCCAGACAACCTTGTCGTCGGCAAGGACCAGTCCGACGCTAAGCGAAGACGCTGGAACACGAACGACTGTGAACCCAGGCGTTTTCGGTGCGCCGACATAGATGAAGCCATCCTGGATTGCGCCGGACCGAATGGCGTCCTGATCATCATAGAAAAATGCGCCGTTGCCAGGCGCCAGCAGGATATCTTTGATCTGCACTTCGTTTTGCTCGATTTATCGGACGGCGTTCACGGGGATGCAGTTCGATCCGCTGCCCGCTACTTATGCGCCACTGGGCGTTGAGTACGCCAATATAATGTCCCGGGCGGTACCATCGCGTTTTAAGATGGCCAGCGCCTGCCCAAGGAAACCGTTGTCGACCTAACGCATCTATGCGAAGACTAGCCTAAGCCTAGATGCCGTAATGGGCCGGCGCTCCTCGCATAGCCAGGAAGGCGGCTGTGCCTCAGAGTGATGATGTTGAACGGGGTCCGATTGTATCGGCCCCAAGCATCAAGCGAGGGCAACCATGGACTATTATGCAGGAATTGATGCGTCGCTGGAACTCTTATGTTCAAATGCAAGCGGCATGGATAGCGAGAGCAGAGGCGGAGCTGACCTTTCCACGCTATTTCGCGAACGGTTCTCGGCAGGCCTTCCAACAGCGCTTGCTTGGTTCGACTTACCCGCGCAGGGAAGCGGTAAGCCCATGCGCCTTCGACCAGCATGCGACGGGCCCGAGAGTTCCCGGCCTTAGTGATCCCACCACGTTTGACATGTTCACCTGTCGAGCTCTCTGACGGAACGAGGCCAAGAAAGGCTATCAGCTGGCGGGGGTTTTCGAAGCGGCGGATGTCGCCAATTTCGGCAACAAAGACGACGGCGGCAATCAACGACACGCCTCGTAACGCCTGATAGGCTTCGACCACAGGAGCCATCGTCCAGGATTTGACAGTCTCCGAGATCAGATCGGTCAGACGCTTTAAGCGCACCTCGGCATCCTCGATCGCCTGGCAGTATTCCTTGAACACGATGAAGTGCGCCGGATGCTCGAACTTCAGAGTCGATATCCACCGCATATGCGCCAGCGACCAGGATGAGCGGCCCGTATAGATGTGGCTATGTCGAAGTAGGAACGACTGAAGCTGCTGACGCGCCCGCTTTTGAGCCTCCTGGGCTGCTTCTCGGGCCCGCACGAGATCGCGCATAGCCTCATGCCCGCGGTCCGGCACCCAAACCGCTGTCAGCTCACCTGCACGATGTAGCCTTGCCAGGCTGACCGCGTCGCGCCGGTTCGTCTTCACCCGATCACCAGGGCGCTTTGGTATCAGGGACGGTGCGACCACCACGCAGTCGTGACCCATCCCGGTGAGCTGACGGTAAAGCTCGTAACCTGTCGGTCCGGCCTCATAGCAGAAGTGGAGGACAGCTCCGCGCTTCGCCAATTTTTCCACGATGTTCGTCACCGAGTTCGGATCCGAAGCTACGTCCCCATAAAATCTTACTTCACCGCCCCGCTCACCGTCAGCGACGGCTACAGAAATCTTCAATTTCGAAACGTCCAAACCGACAAAAAGCCTGTTATGCTGATCCATGGTTCATCCTCGCTAAGCTTGGGGCTCGGCTTCGGCCATTCCGAAGCAACCCCCGATCTCAGCTTACGGCGAGGGTGAGCCGCCTTCACCCCAAGAACATACGGTCTGAGCAGCGTTTGCGTGGTGGATTCATCGGGCAAGATCGTGCGCGAGACGAAGGTGGCGAGCGAGCCAGAGGCACTGTTGCAGCATTTTGCCGATCTGGGATTGCCCGTCATCCGCGTTGGCCTTGAGGCGGGCCCGCTGTCGGCGATGCCGGTGAAGACGGATCGCAAAGATGCTCGCGGGATCGCGCAGTTGCTGCGCATGGGCTGGTACCGTCCTGTGCACGCCAAGTCCGCGGATGCCCAGGAGGTGCGGGCACTGCTCGTCGGCCGCAAGCTGTTGCAGGCCAAGTTGCTCGACGTCGAGCTCAGCATACGCGGAATCCTACGCGGTTACGGGCTCAAAGTTGGCGAGGTGAGCCGGGGGCGTTTGCTGGGACGAGGGCTTGGCAAAGGTCGGGAGTAGTGCTGTGAACCTTCGGCAAATCACGCGTCCTACATCGACCTGCCGGCTTAAGGATCTGATGGCATGATGTGGCAGTCTTCGTGCTGACCACGGACAGAAGCATGATCCCAGCGGCGTGATGATCACTCGAAGGGACTTGACGAGTAAGGGCCCATTACAGAAGCACTACTTTGGCAATTTAGGTTCGGCGGTTGTGCGAGGAGCATCTCACAATGAAGGCATCGTAGGAGCGGCGGCCGTGCGAAGATGTTGACGATCGCTTGCCTGATGGCCGGCATGGTCGGTTGCGGAGGCGGTCCTGCAACCCTTTTTTCCGTCCCGCTGCTTTGAGGCGGCAGGATTGGAGAAAAGGCATAGGCGATCATCGGCATCAAGGCGTGTCGGTGGAAGCCCGTCCAGGATCTACCTTCGAAGTGGTCGAGACCGAGTTCCTCCTTAAGCTGCTGGTGCGCCTGTTCACAGACCATCTGGCTCTGATCGTGGCGGCGAGCGTGTTCATGGTACCATCGGCCGCCAGGTTCGACACATAATATTTCTGCTCTCCAGTCGACCGCCGCTCGCCATCGAGCCAGACCTCCTCGCCAGGCATGTACTGCATGCGATCATCGAGCATCCGGTGCTTATGGCCATCCGCAACACGGACACGGCGGGCCGCGAAAAGGCAGGACAGCCGACCTTTGGTACCCCGCCGACAGCTGACCTTTGCCATTTCTCATCGGCCAACATCGCCTCGGCGGAGACTGGGGGCCTGTCCTGGATGTGGTACTGCGGCGCCTCCCGGTTTTCGCGACGGGGAAGACCAGTGCGACGTCGGCCGGGTAGACGTTCTGGCGCCGCGACAGGCCCACCGCCCACAGCAGACCGCGCTCGCTCAAAGCCTGAAAGGCCCGCTTGATCCGTATCCTGAATCGGCCAGCACACAGCCGAAACGCGCGCCAGAGGCAATGACACGGTCGATCTCTTCAATGGCGATCTCCGGCTTGGGCAGGGCGATCTGTCGATCCTTCGGGACACTCGCCCGTGCCATGCGCCTGGGAACGTCCGTCCAGATCTCGGGCAGGAATAGCCGCAGACCCACCGTCAACGGCACCTCGCGCGATGCCAGCGTCACCGAGACCAACGACTGACAGTTGGCCGTCTTCCCAAGCGAGGAGGCGTATTGTGGCGCAACGCCAACCGAGTGACATCCCTTCTTCGCCAGCGCGGTATCGTCGACAATCAGCCAGGTATCCTCGCTCCTCAACCATTTTGTCCGCTTCGGCCAGCAGCACCGCTTCGAGCGGCGCGGCGTCCCAGACTCCGCTGCTGATGAAATGATGAAGCTCGTCGTAGTTCACGCCGCGTCACGCGTCGCCATGGGCTGCACACTCTCGCGGTCCCTGGACCGATCAGGCCAGCGATATAGGCCGGAAACATCCGTCGCCGCGTCCTGTGACCCCAAAGCCGCGCTGCAAAAGACGATCAGCGCGATCCGGCCCGAGACCTGGGAACAGATCAACCGGATCCTGCTTGGGCGCTCGGCAGGTGAAGCTCGAAGACGGCGCGGTCGTGCGGCTGGACAGCACCGTGACCTCGGCGCTCATGCACGAGCCGAGCGACAGCAGCCTGTTGTGGGATGCCGTGCGGGTCATGGTGCGTCTGCTGAAGCGAGTTGACCCCTTGATTGGTGGCGCGGGCCTGGACTGGCGCGATCATTGCCGCGCGGCCAAGGAGCGGGCCCGCAAAATTCAGTTCACGCACGGTCGACCCAATGGGTCCAACTCTACTGCGAGCTGATCGCGATGATCTGGAGCAGGCGAGCGCATGCCTTGCCAGTGCTCCCGATCCGTTCGTCGACCTGTGGCAAAGCCAAATCCGGCACTATCGGCCGCTGATGGAACGCATCATCAGACAGATCATCAGACAGAGTGAGCGGCGCGTGTTGGCCGGCGAGCCGGCGCCGGCCAGCGAGAAGTTGGTCAACCTGTTCGAACCGCATGCCGACATCATCGTCAAAGGCAGCCGCGACACCGAGTACGGCCACAAACTAAACCTGACCACCGGCAGGAGCGACATGATCCTCGATCTGGTGATCGAAACCGGCAACCCGGCCGACAGCGACCGCTTGCTCCCGATGCTGGCGCGCACGTCGCCTTCTATGGCCAAGCGCCGCGGCAAGCGACTGCCGGTGGTGGTTTCGCCACGCGCGACAACCTCCGCAGAGAATCTTTTTTACTCCGCTGTTACAGCGTCCACGGTTTTGAGCCCAATGCATGACCCCGGCGACCTGCAGCTTCTGCACGAGATCGGCGGTCCGAGTGAACAACACACGTCTTTCCACCGCCGGGCGGGCCAAACAATAGAATATTGGCGCCCTTTTCGAGCCAGATATCGCCGGCGGTCATGGCCATGACCTGAGCCTTGGAGACTAAGGCTACGGCATCGAAGGCGAAGCTGTCGAGCGTCTTTCCCTGGGCAGATGCGCTTCGTCCAAATGACGTTCGATCCGGCGCCGATCACGTTCGGCCAATTCATGTTCGGCAATGGCCGGCGCCGGCCATCCTTCCCTGCTCGGCGATCTGCTCCGGAGTGATCGCCAGATATGGCGACATTGTCCGTGTATGAGTGCGTTGTCGGTGTTGAACTGCGCTGGTCACAGCACACGTTATGGTGCTTTGCGTCCAGCGGACATGTAAATACTCCAGTAGCATATATAGTCTACTCGGGATGCGCCCCACCGAGCGAGTGATTACCGTCATTTCGGACACCAAAGATTTATGAAGGCGGGCCGAGGTGTTGTGCCCCGAAGCAGAATTGACCTCGCGTGCTTAGAGGCTGTTTTGAAAATCGGCTTGCTGGGGGTTCCGCCTGAGGCTGGGTTATGATTCAAGCTTTGGATGTGGACAGAGCAGAGCCGTGGCCGGATGGCCCAGATCGCCAAGAGACCAAGCGCTACCCGTCTGATTTGACCGACGAGGAGTGGGAGCAGTTCGCGCCGCTGATGCCCAAGCTGGGCGGCGTGGGCGTCCGTGCGAGGTTGATTTCCGCGAGGTGATCAATGCGGTGCGCTACCTGGTTCGTTCGGGGTGTCGGCTGCGGATGCTGCGATTCATTTCGGCCCTGGCAGACGGTCTATGGCTGGTTTCGCGAGCTGGTGCGGCGGTTTCTTTTCCAGACCATCCACGACATGGCGCTGATGCTGGACCGCGAGCGGGCCGGGCGGGAGGCGAGCCCTTCGGCGCGGTGATCGATAGCCAGTCGGTCAAGGCTCCGCAAGCAAGAACAAGGGGTTACGACGCCGGCAAGAAGATTGTCGGCCGCAAGCGCCATATCGCCGTCGATACGGATGGGCGGCTGTTGATGGTCAACTTGACGCCGGCCGATTCTCCGACAGCGCCGGCGCTCAGACGATTTGGATGGTATCCGCAAGCGCTGGCCCTGGGTGAAGCATCTGTTCGCTGATGGCGCCTACGATCGGCTGAAGCTCATGGACAAGGCCGCCTATCTGGACTTCGTGATAGAGATCATCCGCGGATCCGACGACCAGAGGGTTTCGAAGTCTTGCCCCGCCGCTGGGTTGTCGAGCGCACGTTCGGTTGGATGACAAGATGGCGCCGCCTCGTGCGCGACTACGAGAAGCGCATGGACGTCTCTCACGCCATGATCCTTTTCGCTATGGGCGGCAATCTCATCCGCAGAAACGCTCATCCCTGAATTCAAAACAGAGAGGACTCTTAGGTCGCTATTCGCCGTACCGGCGCTCCAGCGCGATGGCAATTCGCTCGCAAAGCAATTCTGAGGTCACGTTGTGAGGTGGAGACGAAGGCGAACTCCGTGTGTATCGACTAGGGTAGTGACAATACCGAGATCAGAGTACTCGGCGAGGTCGAGAACATCGTTGATGATGAAGTCTGGTATTTCGCGCTTAGGGCGCTCATCCACCGGGTTCTCCTCCCAAATTGGTGGCTTTCCAGGCAGGCCGAGCCTATTTCGCTGGAATTCGGCGTAGCTCTCGGCAACGGCTTGAGCGTTGAATAGATGCCGAGTTACTTTGCCATTTTCGACGACCTGCACACTCCATTGGCCGTCGACATTTTTCAATCGGACGTCATTCGGTTCTCCGGTAACGACGTACTCAGCTGGTTCCGGCTCGGCGACGGTGACGGCAGCGGCCGCGCGTGCGCCGGTTACCGCGGCCAAGGCGGCAGCGGAGCCGAGAAGAAGGCTCTTGATGTTCATTTTGATCTCCAGTCGAAAGATTAAAAGGGCCAGGGCATCTTCTTTGCTGAAAGACAGCATCCCTCCCCATTCCCCACGGTCGAAAAAGATGCGCGTCGCGCTGCGTCCTCGCGGTTTGACGCTATCCGCAATATTGAATAATGGAAGATATACGGGGCACGAAGCAGATATATATAACAAATAGTTGCGACTATGTCACGGAAGCCGCATACATATTGTGCAAATCGTTAAAACTATCCGGAAAACACAAGCTGGACATTTCGCGGACGATATTGCAAGGTGCATTGCGCAGTGCGTAGTGGCGCGCGACCCTCAGTAGGGCGTTCACAGGCTCACAACGGGACCAACCGATTGCCGCGGTGCACTGATTTGCAGTTGGTTTCGTCAGCTGGACTTCATGTCGAGGAAAAGTCTCGTGCAGCCCAGATGACTTCTGCAGCCAGATCTTGCCGGAGCATCTCTATGGGAATTCGGCCATCAAGTTGAGGTGAAGGGGAGGTCAGCCAAAGCCATGTCTGGGATTCAAGGAAAGCACTTGTCGTAGCCCCGGCGCAGGCCTGCCATCGATGAACTGAGCCAAGGGAAACACATGCTTGCGCACGCCCTTCCGCATGCGACCACGTCGTTGTGCCGTTGCCACCAATGCAATGTCGACCGCGGTATGCCGAAGTGTTCTTTCAGATAGGTTGGCCCAGCAACCTGACCCGCCCAGTCTTCAATGCGCAGGCAATCGCTTTGCTGATCTCGCGCTTTTAGGACTGCGCATCCATGCGCGCCTCGTCCTGGCGAGGTTCATTTCCAAAATCAAATGATTTTGTCATGTGTGGCTCCCCTGCCGCGTAAGAGTCCGGTTGATCGCCTGCGCGATCGAGTTGTGATTATGGGCTATGTTGTGGACACAAGAGAGACCAGGCCGGATGGCCCGAATCGAGCGGAAAACGAAGCGTAATCCGACCGATCTCGCCAATGAGGAATGGGAGCGGATTGCAATTGCTGCCGAAACCAGCCGAGCGAGGCCGTAGGCAGAGGGTTGACCTGCGCGAGGTTCTCAACGCGATCCGCTAAGTGACGCGCACGGGCGGCGGCTGGCGTATGCTCCCGCCCTGGCAGACGGTTTACTGCTGGTTCCGGCGCAAGCGCCACACCGCGGTCGACACTGATGGGCGGCTGCTGATGGTCAATCTCAGGTCGGCCGACATATCTGACAGCGCCGGCGCAAAATGATCCTCGACGCCATTCGCAAGCGCTGGCCATGGATCAAGCATCTTTTCGCCGACGGCGCCTACCACCGTAGGCAATTGCTGGACATGGCCGTTTTCCTCGATTTCGTCATCGAAGTGGTGCGCCGTATCGATACCGAGGCCGGCTTCAAGGTGCTGCTCAGGCGTTGGATCGTCGAAAGAACGTTCGGCTGGCTCGTACGCTGGCGCCGCCTCGTGCGCGACTACGAACGACGCTTCGACGTCTCCGAAGCCATGGCCCACGTCGCCGTGGGCAGTCTTTTGATGCGCAGAATCAGCGATTGAACCAATTCCCAAACGGACTCTTAGGGGAGATCAAAGACGCATTGGCCGTCCCCGACCAATGCGGCGCTCGTCATCTTGCGCACGCAAAGCCCCTTGAAAGATCCATTTTTTGCAATACTGAAGCAAGCGTTGTTGCAATACGAACGTGCCAAGGAGGTGGACTGAGAGCTGACACGCTAGAGGCCTTTCCCGGCGGCTCGCTCCAAGAGTCGGCGCCGTTGCGCCAGTGCGTCATGCAGAACCTCGGCCTGATCGATCTTGGTCAGGCGCCCGCCTTTCATAACGACCTGGCCGTCGATCATCACCAGATCGACCGGGATGTGCGACGACGAGAGTGCGAGCAATCCCCCGACCTGCTCCAGGGCAGTATGCGTAATGTCCTCCGCCGCCCGCACCACGATATCCGCGCGCTTGCCGACGGAAAGCGTTCCCAACTCGTCGCCAAAACCGATATTACGCGCAGCATTCGCTGTCTGCATGTAAAACGGGTCAGCGTCATCCAATCGCCGGCCAGATGTCGACGACAGCAGCAGGCTTACCATGCCCGCGGTTCCAAGCGGATGATACATCGTGGTGTCGATGCCAAGAGAAACGCTTACGCCGTCATCGATCAGCTTCGGCAGCCGGCAGGGATCGGCCTGATGCACCGCCCAGTGCAGTGCATTGTTCGGACACCACGTGATCCCAGGTCGGTGTTCAACGACGAGTTCAGCATCCACGTCGCTAATCACGTTCATGTGGCTGAGCGTAGTTCCCTCGCTGAGCGCGCCAAGTCGGTGGAGCCGCTGGACGCCTGAGATGCCGTACTTATTGGTTTCGAATTCCTGCCACTGGCGCAGGAAACCCTGGTGCTGATTGAAAATGACCCCAGCTTCTCGTGCTAGGTCGCTCGCCTCACGCGTCAGCAAATCCGTGGCCGAGCATTCACCGTAGAGACAGACGTAGCCGGTCACAAGCGCGTCCTTGTCGGCATTCCTTGTCAACTCACGCTCGAGACGTCGGATGACGGTGCCTCTATCCGCCGGCGCTCGCTCCATCATCCGCTTAGTGATCATGGCCGGCGCGACACTCTCAAAGATGCTTACATCGTCCCAGCCAAACGGCGCCGAGACCATTCCGCGCATCCCTATCCGCTGCAACGCAGACGCGAATGCATCGGTCTCGAACACCGTTCCCGCTTCCATGAAACACGTGTATCCTCTGCGCAGCAAGGCGACAGCCGCCGCCGCAACCAGCGCGTTCGTTGATTCATCGTCAGTCGCAGTCCAAAGTCCAATACGCGAAGCCTCATCGATCGAGACGGGAAGACTATGCAACGCGATGGAGGTTGCGTGGACGTGTGTATCGATCATACCCGGGTGAACGACCGCGCCTCGAACGTCGACCACATTCCGTGACGCGTAGCGCGTCGCAATTGAAGGCGTATCGCCTATCGCCACGATGCGATTGCCATCCACCGCGATTGCCCCATGGTTGATATAGGGAGATGCGCGGTCGCCGGTGAAAATCTCACCATTGACGATTATGTGGTCGACCTGCTGCTTAATTGCCATCGCCTGGAGTCCTTTTGGCTTGTTCGTCGGCACCGCATCCGCCGGAGGGCGTCAAAGGTTGGCAAGTTGCGCCCGGAAACTGCTAGCAGAGTCAACTGGCGCTAACTCGATTTGAATAGGCCATTCGCGTTATTCGCGGCTGCTCTTCCTTATGTGTAAGTTGCTTGGAACAGTGTAGCGGCTGCTGCCCCGTCATGTGCCTGCCCTGCAGTCCGGACGAGATCGACCGATCGGCCTTCGGCATCACGAGCGCGTGGATCTTGGTGGTGAGCCCGCCGCGGAACGTCCCATGCAGCCATCGTCATTGCCCCCTTGTTGCCGTGGCCGCATGTTGATGAACGCGGACACAGGACGAGTCGATCATGATGATCTCGCCGTCGAAAGCCTTGGAAACCGCAGCGAGCAGCCGATCCCAGACCCCGGCTTTGCTCGTACGAACCGGTTGTAGCATGTGGTGTAGGGACCATATCGATCCGGCACATCCGCCCAGGGCGATCCGGTCCGGAAACGCCAAAGAATGCCGTTGAGAACCTTGCGGTCGTCAACAATGGCGAAATGGCCGGCAGCCCCTCGCGGCAGAGGATACGCCAGCAAAGAGCCGATCAAGCCGATGCCGACCAAGGCGATCTTTTCAAACAGGGGTTCGACATGACTAGTCTTAGTCTAGCTTCAGGAACTCGGTGAGGCGGCGACTACGCCACGATTGGCTTTTTCGGTTCCCACCGTGATCCGCAGCGCATTAGGACAACCGTAGCCTGCACGCGCCGCAGAATATTGCCGCGCGCCGTGTGATCGTGGACCGCTTGCGGGCATGCGGCTTGGTCTTGCCCAGGCTGACGATCCCATCAACTAAGCTCGTCCCTCTCCTGCTCCCGATCGCACCAATGTTCGGCGACATTGTCCCTTACCAGGCCGCATGCGACGGTGCGGGGAATTAAGGGACCGAAGATCGTTCCTGTGCGGCCGAGGCCGGAAATGGTGTGATCGACCAATTGATCAACTCGACAGCACGCTGAAGTATCGCCTCGGCCCGAGCACGGTCGGGTGAAGCGGCGAATACATATCCGATGCAGTCTCGGTAATCGCCTTTCCTGATGATCGGCGTCTTGGGTTCAACATATAGTTTGACCTCGGCGACACCTGGTACTGCAGCCGCCCGACTTCCGCCATCGATCCAATCGAGGGTGCCATCGCGATCAGCGACTAGGTACCGTGCGGTCGCAGTGTGCGAATGGATTCTGCGTAAATCCCATTCCTCGCCGATGATAAGCTTGATGTGCTCGGCGGCGAGATCGACACCGTGAGCCAGCTGAACCAATTGAGCATCGCCAGCAAGACGCGGGTTGACTTCAATGACGACTGGGCCACGCTTCGTCCACCGGAAATCAATGCAGGTTGGCCCCCAGCCAAGGCCGAGAGCTCGCAAACAGCTTAGCGAAACTTCGGAGATATGCTGATGCTCCTCATCAGTCAGCAGGGCCGGCAAGATCGTTCCACGAAAGACGAAATGCGGTGGGGGTTCGAAATCAGCGGCCTCAATCCCAATCACGTTGTTTCCCATTATATGAGCCAAATAATGGGGGCCTTGTGCGAATTCTTCGACCAGTATCCTCGGCGAAGACCGCCATATGTGCTTCCCGCCCAACAGATAGGTCGTATGTTCGGCTAACTCATCGACGTTGCGGCACAATCGGACACCGCTGCTGCCGATGCCTACGGCAGGTTTAAGAACCACCGGAAGCCCGATCTCCGCGGCGGAGCTTTCTACGTCCGTGGCATTCGCCGCCAAACTATAAGCAGGTATTGGAACGCCGGCCTCCGCGAGGAGCTGACGTTGAACGAATTTATCGCAGCATCGTTCAACGGATTCAGGGTTCGGCCCCGGTAGGTCGAAATACCGGCAGAGCTTGCCAGCTGTCGCATAGAACGACTCCTGGGCGCTGGTAATGCCAGCAATGTCATAGGTCGCACGCAGCCGGGAACATTCGCCGATCAGCGCATCGAGATTGTCTGTATCGACATGGATTGCCTCAAGCCTTTCCGCCGCAAGATAGTCGTACTGAGTTGGATCAGCCGACAGGGTAATTGGATGAAGACCAAGACGCTGGGCCGCTTGGACGTATAGCAGACCATTGCTCCTTGTGCCTTCAAGCAGGATGAGCGCTCTTCTTGCCATTGCTGTATATCTCCGACGTTGCGTATTGTGCGGCGGTCCGAAGTTAGATGGGCATCCACTTTTCAGCTGTGCCCCCCTCAGACTATGCGGTGAAGGGTACCATTGCCGGCGAGTTGCGCTTGCGAAATTCTGTGAATTTATTTGTAGGATTTGTTGCAACATTTTTTGGTTGCCGGCGCTGTGGCACGCTGCATCTTGAGGAATTTTGGAGGGCTGCGATGTTCAAGGGACGTCATTTGATCAGTCAGTGGTCCTGCGGTATCAAGCGAAGTTAGGGGGGTCAAATCCTCACTCCGCTTGAGACATCGTTATTGCGAGATCCGGTTTAGCGTGCGGCTGTGAGCGGTTGATCATGGTCATCCAAAACACCCGCCAAGCCAGGATGCAGAAGACAGCAATGAGCTTCACGAGGCGCTCGGCAGTTCGCAGCCGTGCCGCTTTCGGCTTTGCAACCGGATTTCAGGATCTTGTGGAAGGTCTCGATCTTCCAGCGCATGGCCTACCAGTCGAGCTTCTCGATGGCGTCGTCGTGGGCATGCACGGGCATGTGGTGGTCAGCTTCCAGTCGATTCTTGGCCGATGCTTTGGTTCCTCACGCTCCTGGGCGTACAGCACCGTGAGGTCGAGCGCGGATAGCGCTTCTGCTTGCAGATCGGCGGCAGGACATGGATGTGGCGGTATTTGATCTCGACCGCGACAGCCTCAGGCTTGCCCTTGGCATCGCGAAGCTCGACCTCATGCAGCCCGCTGATCTCTTCCTCGTTCAGCATGAATCTATCCGGCCTGTCGCTGGAGCGAACATGCTCCTGGGCTTGATGGAAATCCGCTGCCTCGGGCCTCATAACATGCTCGGTCGCAAGGACCTTGTCGTAGATCAGGCTTCGAAGTTGCGGTCCGTGCCGTTGTGCCATCAGTATCCAACTCGCTCTGCGTCGCCGAGTGGCGATCCGTGATGCCGCAGGTCAGGCGGCGGCGTGACCCTCTTTACGCGTCAGCAGCGCCCGGGCACAGGGCCGGTCCGGCCAGATCGCCAACCGCTTGGCCCATTCCGATCTCGTCATCCTCGATGAGCTTGGCTATCTGCCGTTCAGTGCGTCAGGCGGTGCACTGCTCTTCCATCTGCTCAGCAAGCTCTACGAGCACAACGCTCGTCCGCTGAATCACGCATGATTCATGCCCCGCAAGAGATGTGGGTTCTCTGATCGCGGAGCTGACTGCAAGTTCCTTTTTTGCCTTATCCAATTTCCTGCCGGCTCTGTGGTTCTCTTCGCCGTTAACGCTGGCTCGCCGCATGTTAGCGTTCAGGACGTGGTGCCTCAATGTAATCGACGCAGTACCTCAAGTTAGGGCTGCCTCGCCATCTACGAGATCACCGACGCCATCGTCCCGGCAGGGACATATCACCGCCGAAGGGCGGATCTTGCTTAATGCTTAGCTGGTGATTGCGCGGTCGCCTCCTCCTTCGACCAGCGGAATTCGCTGCCCTCGCCGGTTGGATGGCGTAGCTCCTCCAAGTAAGCTCGCTGCGGCGGGGCGATGATGAACGGGTCGCCGGGAGACGCACCTTGGAAGATATCGAGAGCTGCAGCC
>NZ_JAMYPT010000044.1:0-19394 GCF_040320505.1 Mesorhizobium sp. M0678
TCTCATCCTCTCGCACCACTCTTTGCCACGTGGTCGTCCGTGCCGGACAAATATAGCACAAGGAAATCTGGCGGCACGACCGACGCCCTCGGTCCGCTCCAGACTGGCGCCGTGCTCGACCCAGTCAAGGCGTGGCCTGGAAACCTCGCAGCCGGCCGTGCCGCCATCGCACCGGCCAGCCTTGACTGCGTCTCGACACGCTCGCATGGGAAATCATGTGGGCCGGGACGAAGAAACAGGCTCACCTGAGCCGAACAAAGAAACGCAACAGGAATCGAAAAAGTCGAAATCAGGCTTGTCGATGTCATCCGTCGAGTGCAGCTTGGCGCGGTACTCCTTGGGGAAAGTCATGTAGGCAAGCACGTCGGGCTCGGCGTCGTCCATGATTGTCGCCAGCTTCGGCACCTTCGGCCGGATCTGGTCGGCGACGGCGCGCCATTGCGTGCTTGCGGCCCCGGGCGTTTTCCTGGGCGAAGGCGGTGGCGATGAAAGCGGAGACCGCGGCGCCCGCTCTTGCCGGCATGGGCCAGCACGTTCCTCATGAAGTGGACGCGGCACCTCTGCCAGATCGCGCACAGCACCTTGGTGACGGCCGCCTTGATGCCTTCATGGGCAGACGTCCATGGTTATCACGATCGAGCTATGTCCCTAGCCGTTCCTGGATGACCTTTGGTGGAAGGCCGAGCCCACAACCTTCTGGCCGATTGATCAACCATGATGCAGAGACATGGCGAAGGGCGTGCATGCCGCCATACTTGGCCGCCATGACGACTTCGCCGTCCTGGTTTCTCTCTTCGCTCGCGACAGTCACGCCAGCCGACACCTGCGTTGGGAGGAAACCGCGTTTGGTGATTTCGATCCGCTTTCGATATTGCCGCTTGCTATCGGGAACACCTAGTGCAATTCCCTGACGGGATTGCCCGCGGCGTCGTTGCCAGTCACGCGACGGGGGCAGGCGAGCTTCCAACCAGGGATCGTTCTCTCTCCCGCTTCAGGCTTTGGCCGGCCGATCGCCCCATAGTCGTCGGCGCGCTGGTGAACGCTAATCTGTGCTCGCTCGAAATCCACGTCACTCCATCGCAGCCGGCGAAGCTCCGACGATCGCGTGCCGGTAAAGACGGCAGTGCCGAGAAGCGGGCGCCAGCGTCCCGTCGATGAGGCAAGAATGGCCTTGATCTCTTCGCGCGTCGGTATGTCGACGCTGATCTTGCGCTTGCTTTTCTGTCGCTTTTCCGCCTAGCGCTCCTTGCCTCTGCGCCGCGCGCGGCGGAGGCCCTGACCGGATCGCGTGTGGCCAGGCCGCGTTCCTGCGCGTCAGAGCAAAGCGCCCCAAGCGAACCGAGAGCCTTCCGGGCCATCGTCTGCAATCGGCCTTCGTTGCTTCGTTCCGCAGCTTGTCCGCGAACTTGCGCACCGCCGGCACCGTGATGTGGGAAAGCAGCGTCGTTCCGATGAACGGTTCAATGTGAAGTTTTCAGGTGCCGTTTCCAATGGTCAGTCGATGAACGCTCGAGGCCTTCATTTTTCGCCAGTCGCAATCCAGAACGCTGCGATACCCCGCTTCGCACGACAACAGGGAACGATATCGCCCCCCATGTATTACAAACCCATGGACACTATGGAACCCCACGGCCACGGGATGGCGGCCGATATTTTGACATCGGAAGTTGCCAATGCCAGGCAGCGCATCCACCGGACCGAGCTCGCGCTTCGACGCACTGAAGAAATGCTGGCCGAAAATCTCGCGCTCTGCAGAAGGATACGAACTGCGGTCGAGGCCGCAGACCGATTGGTGAAGATCGATCCCCCCAGCTTTGAAGGACGTCGCGCGGGTTGAACTGGGCCGGGGTTTCGTTCGTCGCGATCTTCAGGCCACCGGCGCCACCACTCTCGCTCCAGAACCGTGCCCGCCACATCGACGTCTGAGCGACACGCTCGCGAACAGCCGGAACCAACGTCGACCACAAGCGGTTTACAAATCGAAGGGACCGCAATGGATTCGGAATAAGGGAACTTTTGGATATGGAACTGGCGAGAGCCCGACAGCGGCTTAACCGGGCCGAACGCTCCCTCGAACGTGCAAATGAAATGCTGGATGAAGACTGCGGTGTCGGTATCAACCTCGCGCTGTGCAGCACGATCCGGGCTGCGCAACGACGCGTGGCGCTTTGGCGCGATGTTTTGCGCCCACGAGCCCACAAGGAGATAGCTATGAGAATTCATCTTTCCACCGCAGTCGCGGGATTCTTGCTGCTTGCAGGTGTCGGCGCCGTAGCCGCTCAGGACGTCGTCATCGAGCCTGAGCAGGAAACCGTCATCAAGGAATATGTCAAGAAGCAGCCGCTCGCATCGGTGAAAGTCCCTGGAGTGGAGCTCAATATCGGTTCGACGTTGCCCGATACGGTCGAGCTTCATGAAGTGCCTAACGTCAAGAAGTATCGCTATACGGTCGTCGACGATCGGACCGTCGTTGTCGACCCGGGCACACGCAAGATCGTCAAGATCATCCAGTGACCTGACGACTCAGAGGACAGCCCGCCGTTCCGAAAGGTACGGCGGGAAGGTCGCGACCGGAGAAGCGCAAGGGGGGAATTGAAGCCCACGATTTGATAGCCGCATCCTTCGTTGACGGGCTGGACAAGCTTTGAGCTCTCCAGAATGCGAGGCGCTGCAATGTCCCTCTCTCCCATTCTATCCTCTGCCGGTCTGACTTTCCAATGCCGCATTGCAACTTCGCTCGTCAAGAACGGCGGCTGGTTCCAGGTTGTTTCCCATTACAAGTGCGAGGGGTGCGGACGCGAGGTCCGGATTACCTATACCGACACGATTGGGATTTTCCAGAAGCACACGCACTTGGCCATGCCCCCGCCGGGAGCGCGGAAGATTTGCAGGCCCCGAAAGTGAGTTCGAAATGCCGGGCGCCGAGTGCGAGCCGGGAATGCCGGCACTCGCCTGAGATCGGCACGCGCAATACGTCGGCAGCGCTTTCGTCAGCAGCAATCGAGAGATGCGCGAGCACCTTCGGAAGTAGGTCCAGGAACATGCCGGCCCACCCAATGCCCAGAGCAAGATCCGCACCGAGCAACTGAGAGGAGGCTACATCAGAGCAATGAAGACCACCGGTGCGAAGATCAGGAAGATCGCCATTAGTATGGTCACGGTAATGGCAAGGCGCTCGGTTCGCCTGACGAGTGCAGAGACCTCCTCGTCGCTCGACGAAATGAGATCAACCATCGAGAAATTTGTTGGGTCAGGAGTTTGATTGTCATTTGCGGGTCGGCTTGCGACCTCATCTACGTCCTGTCTGCTCTGGATAAGGTCACAGTTCTTTCCGCTTTGTTAAAGGCATCATATCGATCGAGGCATACAGGGCGGATTCAAGCGGTCGTCGCAACACCGATTGTGTTCACTCATGGCAGCAACTCGTCAAGCGCCTCTGCCGGTGTTTTCCAACCCAGGGTCTTTCTCGGCCGGGCATTGAGGGCCGCTGCCACGGCGGCGATCTCGTCGGCGCTGTGGATGCTCAGGTCGGTGCCTTTCGGGAAGTACTGACGCAGCAGCCCATTGGTGTTCTCGTTGGTGCCGCGCTGCCATGGGCTTTGCGGATCGCAGAAGTAGACCTGGACACCCGCATCGATCGTGAGACGATCGTGCTGGGCCATTTCGGCTCCCTGATCCCAGGTCAGCGAACGGCGTAGCTCTTCGGGCAAGGTGATGATGGTGCGCGTAATCGCGTCACGCACGGCCTCAGCTCCATGTCCCGCGAGCGCAGGCCCGTTCTTCATGCGCGGAGCTTCGCCATGCCCTGCGAGCCGGGGAAGATGCAGTAGCATCGTGAAGCGCGTCGTGCGCTCGACCAGCGTGCCGATAGCCGAGCTGCCAAGACCAAGGATGAGGTCTCCCTCCCAGTGACCCGGCACCGCGCGATCGGCCGCTTCGGCGGGACGCTGACTGATCATGATCTCCGGTGAGACAAAGCCCTTGCCTCGCCTACGTACGCGCGCCCTGGGGACCCGTAATACACGTCCTGTTCGCAAGCAGGCCGTCAGCTCCCGGCGCAGCACTCCGCGGCCCTGAACGAAGAGGGCCTGATAGAGGGCTTCGTGGCTGATGCGCATCGTCTTGTCGTCCGGGAAGTCGATCGGCAAGCGTCGGGCAATCTGCTCCGGACTCCAGGCCCTGGCCCATCGCCGATCCTTTCGCGGGCCATGTCGGCGGCCCTTCCACGGAACGGTGGGACCATGAACGGGAGCGCCGCTCGGGGACACGACAACGCCAGCAAGTCTCTCCTCCACATAAGTGCGCAAGCTTGCGTTGAACGCAAGCTTGGTCGGCTTGGGACGACGGGCCGATCGATCCGCATGCCACTGGGCAGTCGTCGCGCGATATTCCAACCCGCCGCTGCGGGTGGCCGCGTTGCGCCGCAGTTCACGGGAGATTGTCGAGGCGGACCGACCGAGCCGGCGCCCAATATCCTGCATGGAATGGCCCTGCACCCTGAGAAGTGCGATCTCCTCGCGCTCCACCAAGGACAGGTACCGCCCGGAGAGCGGCTTCGCCGAAGATCTGAACATCGCTGGTGGCATACCGCCCGCCTTTCGGAACCATCTGGTTCCTACAGGCTGCGACACTCCGGCTTCGAGCGCAGCATCTTCGCTGCTCAGCCCCGCGGCGATCGCCCTCCAGTATCTAATCTGTCCATCGCGCCCCGCCACAGGCGGCCGCCCTGGTGAAGGTAATGGCGCTCGTCCCGACCGTGCCGATCGCCGCTTTCGAATGCTCATCGCAACCTCCAACTTCAGAGTGTTGCGACGACCGCTTGAATCCGCCCAGTGGGCACCCGGCGGACCACCGATGAAGGGACATTGCTCGGCGGCCTACCCGCCTCGGATCATAGCCCCGTGGCGGAGCTAAGTACCTGCCGCTCCATCCGGCGGTACGCAAAGACGCACTGTTCAGCACGGTCGGGGCGCATGCCTGCACGAGCGGCGGCCGGTGAGGCTGGGATCCGATTAAGCTCCGGGGGAACTGAAGCGCTCGCGTCGCGCTGAAGATGGCCGGCACCCATCGGGAGCGGGGGAGGGCATGGGATAGGTGCCGGCCAGGCGGAATCAAGTCCGCCGCCGCGTCAGCGTAGCTGACCCATTCCTCGGTGTCATTGGCTGATTGCCGGGTCGGCGCCCTATCCGTCGCACGCACAGCCCAGTGCTTTGTGGTACTTTCTCTGCCTCGATATGCAGCTATCCCCGCACGCTTTGCCGGCGGAGCAGATTTTGCAGCATCCCTCAACGAGGATGGTCGACCAGGCTATGGACGTTTCGAAACGCCCCAGCCGAAGATTGTCCGCCGGGTGCCTCCGCCGAAGGTCGTCAAGCCCGTTCGCAAACAAAAAACCGCGAAGAAAGTGATTATACCGGTTGAGGACGAGCCTGTTCCTGCGCCTGTCATTCCTTCTGGTGGCGGCGGCGGTGGAAGCGGGGGAGGCGGCTGGGGTTGATCAGGTCAGACGGAAGAAGGATTGCATGAGGCTATCCTCAAGGCCAAACGGGATGCTTCTTCAACAGCCTGCTAGAGGCCGAACGTCCCCTGCATGCTCAGGAGCTCTTATCGGGGTGGGGATGCTGCTTGGAGTGGAACGACTTCTTTCCCTGTGGCCTCCAAGGAGTGGCGCCAACGTCACTTGAGTGCTGCCCATCCAGTCACAAGAATAAGGACAAACGTGACCAGCGCGCCAGAGACGTACAAGATCGTTCTGACACTACCTCCCTTGGCGGCGTTTCCGCCGCGCAGGTAGACTCCCAGGTGGAGGAGGCGTATCGCGACGTGGGTCCAGACCAATATCGCCAAAGTGGCCGGTTCAACGCCAACCATCATGGCTAGCGCCGAGGGCACGACAAGGGGCGCCAGCGCCTCGACCGAGTTCATGTGAACGCGGTCGATCCTTTAGAGCCGGTTCTCGTCGTCTGCTGGGACTACCGGTCCTGCCAGCGCTCCTGCAAACCCTTGGACGAACCTGAGTAGACTGCCAATACGACCGATAGCAAACAGAGCGCGAGCACGCCGAGAACGCTTAACAATAGACTTCCGTCTTGTCTCCACTCACTGGGATCGCAGTGGACCAAACGGTTCTTGCCAGTCACGCCCTCAAAGTCGCCAGCGGTGTCAGGCGGTCGCACCGGGGAAAAGGTCGTGGAACCGCCGCAAGTACAGCGGCCAGCCTTGATCGCTATCAACCCCCCCGCGCACGCCCTCCCAGCCTTCGCCATGGCGTTCGAGATTCCGGTGCTCGATCTCAACCCGGGTTCGGTTCTCCGTCTCAGCCGTGAACCGGACTTCCCATTCGCTGGTTTTGTTCAGGTCGCTCTCAATCTGCCACCGAGGGCTGATGTCCCAGCTCAGAATCAGCCGGCTGGGGGGATTGTAAGCCAACACACGAGCCCAGCGGCACTCGCTGCCGTCCACGCCGCGATCGTAAACGTGGCCCCCGACCCAGGGTTCGAAGATCGTCTCTGCGATCGGTACGGCAAGAAGATTGTGCTCGCGAGGTTTGAATTTCCCGAAATCCTCGGTGAAGACCTTGAAGGCACGCGCGATAGGTGCCTCGACAACGACGAAATGCCTTACGGGCGCGGTTGCAGGAAGCTTGCTCATGGCTGGTCCTTCTTTGGGTGCTCGACGGCCAGTTTGTAGCTCGCCAGGGTCTTGCTCCAGAACTGATCGATTTCCGCGCGCAGACTTGCTAGGCCGTCCGGATCGATACGGTATATTCGTTCCTTGCCTGAGCGCGTGTCGGCCACAAGCCCGGCATCCTTGAGCACTTTCAAGTGCTGAGAGACCGCCGGCCTGGTTACAGGCAGCACACGAGCAAGTCCGCTGACCGAACAAGGCTGTTCGACCAACAATTCGAATATCGTGCGCCTCGTCGAGTCTCCGAGCGCTGTCCAATGTTTCGCGTTAGTGGCCACTAACGCGAACTTAAATCGATGGGCCTGCGCTGTCAACCTGGAGGGATCGACGGAACTCAGCCCTGGTCCAGACCCCGTCGTTAAAAGTTCAGGTGATGTCGCGCGCTACTCGGTGACTAAATGTAAGGTACGCCGCCTCCACTGCTCAATCAGCGCAGCAACCGGAAAGCCGCCCGAAGTCCCTGGGTGAAGATTTCCGGCTGCTCCCATGCCGCGAAATGTCCGCCGTTTTCGGCGTTGCTGAAGTAGACCAGGTTGTTGTAGCAGCGCTCGACCCAGCTGCGCTCGCGCGATAGATCTCCCCGGG
Source organism: Mesorhizobium sp. M0678 (assembly GCF_040320505.1). Taxonomy (NCBI): domain Bacteria; kingdom Pseudomonadati; phylum Pseudomonadota; class Alphaproteobacteria; order Hyphomicrobiales; family Phyllobacteriaceae; genus Mesorhizobium; species Mesorhizobium sp. M0678. The sequence continues at coordinate 7,273 of NZ_JAMYPT010000044.1, forward strand.
GAAGACGGTCACCGCCACGGGCATCTTCACAATGTCACGGCGTTGAAATTGTTGGAATGATCTTCCCAATAGATCTGTGCGGCGGAAGCCCCGGATTCTGTGAGCCAGTACAGCGAGACGTCATCGAGCATCTCATGTCTCGTCACGACCGCTCCGGTTTGCCGCCACTGTCGGTGCATTGAGCGAACTTCAACGCCGCCATCTTTGGGCGGACCTCCGCCGCGAAATGGCTGGCTGAGAACGGTGTGGATCCTGTAGGGGACGGTCGCGATCAGGCGTAGCAGAAACTCTTTGGAAATGGCTGTCGGAGCCTTCTCGTGCAGCTCGACAGGCGAACCCGCGGTTCGGTCGATGGCGACGAACATGTGTAGCTTGCCCTGTTCGGTTCGAACCTCCGCGATATCAACGTGGAAGAAGCCGATCGGATAGGCCTTGAACTTCTTTTTCGCCGGCTTGTCGCCCTCGACATCCGGCAATCGGCCGCTGCCGTGGCGCTGCAGACAGCGGTGCAATGAAGAGCGCGTCAGATGCGGGATCGTCGGCTGCAACGCGTAGAGGCAATCGTCGAGCGGCAGCAGAGTGTAGCGCCGGAAGGGACGATGACGGCCTCCTCCTCGGACAAGAGCACTGTCGATCTAGGCTCTCTCGGACCGATCGGCAAATCGGCCACCGAGGTCCGTTCCCGCCATTTGGCAACAGTCTTCTGGTTGATCCCGTAGCGCTTCGCCAGCGCTCTCAGGCTCTCTTGACTGTTCTGTATCGCTCGAGGACCGCCTCTGTCGTCGTGGCGTGCCCATGCAGAACCTGGCCCATAGCGCATCACTTGATTCGGAGGACAAGGATGCCCCATCAAAATCTGGGATCAAACATCTGGTCGACCTGAGCTTTTCGCTAACCAACCCTGCCAGTCCGCCTCACGACAGCGGACATAAGGGCTGCCCAAGGGTCCCACCTGTCAGATCGATCAGTCCGTTTTAGGTTAGCCTGCCACGTCAGCTCGGACTGGAACGTCCCTATCTTTCTGCAGGGCTCCGAAGGTGCCGGTCTGCTCTCGGCCCTACAGCGGCCGGGCGGCAATGCGCCCCACCGCGGACGTTCGAGTCACTTCTCTTTGTTGACCGAAGCTGCGATCCATCCGGAGCTCAATACGGAAGGTGGCAGACCTTCTTGTCGTCAGCATATTTAAAGCGCCACGCGCGGTGAATTGGCGGGCTCCAGGGCTCGGATTAGCGTCGCTTCATGCGAAGCGTGCAACGAGTAAGGACTATTGTTTAGCGGGAGACAAAGATCAGGCGACAAGTGTACGCGATTCTCGTCTTATCGAAAACACCTGCTGCGCTCCGTCAGATCTTCCGGCTGGCCAGCAGCCTTGTCAGCCAATCCGGATCCATTTCCGGCACGGAGGATAAAAGCCGTTCGGTATAGGGGGCATGCGGCGGCGTGAGAATTTCGCTCTTTAATCCCTGCTCAACGACTTTCCCCTGGTGCATGACCACAATTTCGTCGGCGATCGCTCGCACAGTGGCAATGTCATGGGTGATGAAAATGTAGCTCATGCCGAGCTCGCGCTGAAGCCGCATTAACAGCTTGAGGATTTCCTCCTGCACAATCTGGTCGAGCGCAGACGTGATTTCGTCGCAGATGATCAGTTCCGGATCGGCGGCCAACGCTCGGGCGATGCAAACGCGCTGCTTCTGGCCCCCTGACAGTTCGGCCGGCAGACGGTCCAGGTAAGTTTCGCTCATCTCGACCATGTGCATCAGTTCGCCTATCCGCCGATCCCGCTGCGTACCCTTGAGGCCAAGGTAAAATTCAAGCGGCCGAGCTATGACTTCTTCGACTGTCTGGCGCGGGTTTAGGGCGTTGTCGGGCATTTGATAAATCATCTGTATGCGGCGCAGAATCTCTTTTGGGCGCGTCTGAAGGGTCTTGGAAAGCGCCTGGCCGGCAAAGGAAATCGACCCCGAAAGCGGCGGCAACAGGCCGGTAACGACGCGAGCGAGCGTCGATTTCCCGGAACCGGACTCGCCGACCACAGCCACTGTTCTTCCACGTGGAACTTTGATGGAGACATCCTGGAGCACCTTGACCGTCCGCGCGTAAGCCGCGGTGACGTTGTCTATCGTAAGCAGATAGTCATCGGCCGGAACTTCGGGCTTGGCGAGCTTGCGCACGGCCCAGAGCGTTTTGGTATATTCCTGGCTGGGCGAGGCGAGCATCTGGCGCGTTTCTGCCTCCTCCACGGTAAGTCCATCGCGCAAAACCATGATGCGATCCGCCATTTGCGCCACCACCGCCAGATCATGCGTCACATAGATTGCAGCCGTGTTGAATTCCTCCACGATGTTGCGAATGGAGGCGAGAACTTCGACCTGCGTCGTCACGTCGAGCGCCGTCGTTGGCTCGTCGAAGACGATGAGGTCCGGACGACAAGCCATCGCCATCGCGGTCATTGCCCGTTGCAATTGTCCGCCGGAAACCTGATGAGGATAGCGGAAGCCGATGGTCTCCGGATGTGGAAGCTGAAGACGCCGATAAAGATCGACCGCACTCCGGTTCGCTTTCTCTCGGCTTGCAATCCCATGCGCCACCACGGTTTCAACAGTCTGGTCGAGGAGCCGGTGGGCCGGATTGAAAGAGGCCGCTGCGCTTTGTGCGACATAGGCGATACGGGAGCCTCTGAGGCGGCGGCGCCCTGTCTCGCTGAGTGCCAGAAGATTGACCCCGTCGAACAGGATCGAGCCCTGTGTGATACGGCAGCCCGGCTTGGCGTAACCCATTGCCGCAAGGCCAATGGTGGATTTGCCGGCCCCAGACTCGCCGATCAGGCCAAGAACCTCCCCCCGCTTCAGCGCCAGATCGACCCCGCGGACAATGGGATGCCACCGCTCGTCCGAGAAGCCCTCCACATGCAGATTGCGGATCTGCAGCAGATCCTTGCCTTTTGCGCGCGACCCCGGACCGCTACCTTTCATCCCGCAACCCGCTTGTTGCGTGCAGGAACCAGTCGACGACGAAATTCACGGAGACTGTAAGGAGGGCAATCGCGCCGGCCGGCAGCAGCGGCGTGACATCGCCGTAGGTGATCAGGGTTGCATTCTCGCGCACCATCGATCCCCAATCGGCGGTCGGCGGCTGAATGCCGACGCCCAGGAAGGACAGTGCCGCGATCGTGAGGAATACGAAGCAAAATCGCAAGCCGAACTCCGCGACCAGCGGCGGCATGACATTGGGAAGGATTTCCTTGGCGATGATCCATTTCGGGCCTTCGCCGCGCAATCGCGCCACCTCGACATATTCCATCACTGCCACGTTAAGCCCGACGGCGCGTGCGAGCCGAAAGACGCGGGTGGAATCGAGCAGCGCAATGATGATTATCAGGCTGGTGATCGACGACCCGAAGATCGAAAGCAGCACCAGGGCGAAGATCAGGCTTGGGATCGACATCAACACGTCCACCGCACGCGACAGTATCTGGTCGAGCCCTCCCCTGTACAATGCGGCAAGAAGGCCGAGCGAGACCCCGACGGCGAAGGACAGCAGTGTGGTCGCGACGGCGATACCGATGGTGTTGCGCGCACCGTAAATCAAGCGTGTGAGCATATCGCGGCCGAGCTGGTCGGTTCCCAGTTTGAACTGCTGGCTCCACGGTGCGAAGGCTTCGCTGAAGACCTGCGTTTCGCCGTATGGGGCGATCCAGTGCGCGAACACCGCAACGATGACATAGCCGATGATGACGAGGATGCCGAACCAGGCACTGAAGGGTGCCTTCTTCAGCGCCGTTTTGGCCCGGGTGGCGCGCGAGCGCCTCAGCCTGTGAACCTGAGCGATGGGTTCGTAGCTGGTCATCGTGGATGCAAGAGCCTTGGATTGGTGGCGATCGAAATGATGTCGGCAGTCAGATTGAGCAGGATGTAGGTCGCCGCGAAAATCAGGGCGCAGGCCTGGACAACCGGAACATCCCTGGATTTGACCGCATCAACCATCAGCTGACCGATGCCGGGATAGACGAACACCACTTCGACAACGACCACTCCGACGACCAGATAAGCAAGATTGAACGCCACCACCGTGACGATCGGAGCCCATGCGTTGGGCAAGGCATGCCTGAGTACGATGGCCATGGGCGACATTCCCTTCAGCCGCGCCATGTCGATATAGGGGCTTGCCAGCATGTTGATGATCGCCGCTCGTGTCATGCGCATCATGTGGGCGACGATGACGAGCGTAAGCGTGGTTGCCGGCAAAGCTACTCTCCAGACGTGATTCCAGAACGGCGTCTGGTCGTTCACGTTGGACAAGGTCGGGAACTTGGGAACTGCGTTGAGTATCCAGTTCAGTGACACTGCGAGCCAGTGCGGCAGGGATTGTGCGAACTCGGATCCGATGAACGTGTCGCGCGAGATGACCAGGTAGGCAAGCATATAGGCGACGAAAAACTCCGGGAACGAAATGGTTGTCAGCGTCACTGCGTTCACCAGCCGGTCGAACCAGCCATTGCGGTAGAGCGCAGCGAGGATGCCAAGTCCCAGGGCCAGCGGAACTGCGATCAGCGCGGTCATCGACGCGAGGAACATCGTATTGTAGAGGCGCGGCGCGATGATCTCGGCCACGGTGCGCCGATACCCGGTGCGGCTCGCGAACGAAGAGCCGAAATCCCCGTGGAGCATCTGCCCGACCCAGACGAAGTAGCGCTCGACAGGCGGACGGTCGATGCCAATTTCTCGCTGGAAGGCGGCGACCGTTTCGGGTGTCGCGGATTGCCCGAGCGTCGCCTTGGCGAAGTCGCCCGGCAGCATTGCGATCGCCGAGAAGATAATGATGGACACGATGAACAGCGTGACCAGGCCGAGGCCAAGGCGCTGCAGAACCGTTCTTGCGACGGGGTTCATTTGCACGCGTTTCCCGTTGCGGCCGCTGCCCTCCCACATCCGGCAGGGCACACCGGGGCCAACCGGACCCTCGCAACCATCGCGGGTCCGGCCCGCACTCTCACGCAGTGGCGATCCACCAGCGTTCGGCCATCTTCAGTCCATCGTTCTCCCAGTTCGGCGCCACTTCGCCATGTGCGAGCTTATTGGATTTGGCGCTGACGAAATTGTTGAAGACCAGTACGATGCTGCCGCCATCATCATGGGTCAGTTGCTGCATCTCGGCATACATTGCCGCCCGCTTGGCCTCGTCGGTCTCGGCGCGCGCCTGGACAAGCAACTCGTTGAAGCGGGGATTTTTCCAGAACGACTCGTTCCAGCTGGAATCAGCGGCGAAGGCTTGCGTGAACATCCAGTCGGCCGTTGCGCGACCGCTCCAATAGGAAGCGCACCAAGGTTTCTTGAGCCAAACATTGTCCCAATAGGCGTCCTCGGCCTCGCGCACGACGTTTACGTCGATACCGCACTGGGCTGCCGTCTCGCGGATCAGCGCAGCCGCGTCCACCGCGCCTGCAAAAGCGGCATCGGCGACCGAGAGGTCCACCTTCAGTTTCTCCATTCCGGCCTTTTTCAGATAATGCTTGGCTTTCTCCGGATCGAAACTGTGCTGCGGCTGCGGATTCGTGGCGAATTTAATCGCCGGCGCAATCGGGTTGTCATTGGCCACAGTGGCGTGACCGAGAAAGATCTTGTCGACGATCTCCTGACGGTTGATCGCCCACTTTAAGGCCATCCGGACATCCGGATTATCGAACGGCGCCATCGTGACATTCATCGGCAAGGTATAATGGCCATAGCCGGTGACCTCGACGATCTCCACCTTGGGGTTGCGTTTCAACATGCCGAGGGTCTTGAGGTCGGCGCGGCCAATATAGTCCACCTCCCCTGTCGATAGCGCGGCCATGCGAGCGGCGAGATCGGTGATGGCGATGAACTCCACCTCGTCGAGATAGGGTTTGCCGTTCTTGAAGTAGTTCGGATTGCGCTTGAGTTTGGCCGAAACGCCGGGCTGGAAATTCTCAAGCACGAAAGCGCCGGTGCGAACGCCCGATCCCCAATCCGCCTTGCCGTCCTTGGCCGGCATGATGACCAGATGGTAGTCACTCATGATGTAGGGGAAGTCGGCATTGCCGCTCTTCAACGTGAAGACAACCGTCTCCGGGCCGTCCGCCTTGATGCTGGCGACCGGCTCAAGCAGCGGCTTCGCCGCCGATTTGGTTTCGTCGCCCATATGGTAGCGCAGCGAAGTCACGACGTCATCCGCCGTCACATTCTTGCCGTTGTGGAAGGTTGCGCCCTTGCGCAGCTTGAAGACCCAGGTTTTGGCGCCATCCGACGACTCAAAGCTCTCGGCAAGGTCCGGCTGGACGTTACCTTTCGCGTCGACCTCGGTGAGGCTGTTGGACATCGAGCCCGAGAACGCGGTTTGTGTGAATGTGTCCGGGTAGCCGGCCGGATCGATCGAATCCGTCGTTGCGCCATGTGCCATGCCGAGCTTGGCGAAGCCGCCCTGCAGCGGTTCGGCCCGGGCCGTGCTGACGAAGAGCTTGTCCGCAGCGGTAAGCGTCAGCCCAGCGGCCAGCCCAAGATGAATGAAGTCGCGACGGGAAATCTTGCCGCGGCCAATCTGGCTTTGAGCGATACCAAGCTTGTATTCAGATTCTGACATTTGACTCTCCCATTGCGGATTTTCCGCGTATTGTTCGTCAAGCACCTGTGAAGAAATCTGCTCGTCAGCCGCGATCACCCTTTCTTCTGACCGCGCAAATCCGCACCTCGATCAGGCTGTCACATAGATGCTGCCCGCCTCGACGGTGACTGGAAATGTGCGCGCGCGAACGGACGGATCGACCAAAGCCGCACCTGATTTGATGTCGAATTCCCAGCCATGCCAGGCGCAGCGCACGATCTCGTTTTGGCGGTGATAGATGAATTGCGCCCCTTCGACCGGTGCAGTTGTTCCGCATTGCGGCCCCTCGCAAAGCGGAGCGCCGCGGTGCGGACAAACGTTCAGCAGCGCGTGGAATGAGTCTCCGATGCGGAAAACCCCGACCGAAAGGCTGCGGATCTTAGCGATGAAGGGAGATCCGGTTTCGATCTCGTCGACGCGGCAGATGTATGTCTTCTCGGGCATCGTCTGCTTCCTCAGGCGGCATTCGCCGCTTGCGCGCGGGGGATGCGTTTGTAGACCTCCAACGCATTCAGCCCCATGATCTTGCTCTTCCAGGCGGGAGGGATTTGCAGCGTGTTGGCGTCGTCGTAATCCCAATGCGGATAATCGGAGGCAAACATCAGCGTATTTTCGCCGTCCATCGCTTCGAGAGTGGACCAGAGATGCTGAATGTTTGCGGGCTGCTCCAGCGGCTGCGTGGAAAAGCGGATGTTGCGCCGGCAATATTCCGACGGCAGCATCTTCAGCCATGGCGTCTCTTTGCGCAGCGCTTTGTAATCCGCATCCAGGCGCCACAATACCGACGGCACCCAGGCCACGCCGCATTCGATGACGACGAAGTAGAGGTCCGGCCATTTTTCGAAGACGCCATGCGCAATCATGCTTGCGACATGTGAAATCGCCGACATGTGCAGGATGGCGTGCGTCTCCCAGAAGAACGTCGTTGGGGCAGGAGCAATCGCGGTCGAATTCACGCCGCCATGGCCGCCCAGATGTATGGCAAAGGGCAGCCCCACCTCGGCGCAAGCCTCATAGATTGGATGGTAAAACGGATCGCCATAGGGCTTGACGGAGCCTTGCGAAGCGAGAACCTGAACCATGCGCGGATGATTGCCAAGACGGCGTATCTCGGCGGCCGCGAGCTTCGGATCCTGTGGCGCGATGATGATCGAGCCCATGAAGCGATCGTCCTTCGGCAGCCATTGGTCGATCTGGTAGTCATTGTAGGCGCTGACAAGGGCGCTGGCATAATAAGGATTGGCGAGGGTGGAAGCCTCGATCGGCTCATCGCCGGTCAGGATCGCCACATCGACCTTGTACTTGTCGAGGTGTTTTTCCTTCATGATGAGATAGTTGTCGGCTTCTGTTTTCGGACGGACGTCCTTGCGGGAGAAGTCCTGCGGATGAAACCAGGGACGATGGCCATGCGGGAAGGCGCCAACGGGACCTGTCTTCTCGCCTTCGACGAACATGTCCTTCCACAGGCCGGAAAGGTAGGGCTCCAGTACAGTGGCGCTTGACCAGTAATTGTGACAATCGCAGTCGACTATGAACACGTTGCTCAGCTCCGTAGCTTCAGCCTGGTCGATGCTGCCGGCCGATTTCTCCCATGCAGCTTCCGCCTTGAGTATTGTTCGATCAAGCTTATGATCCAGCGCAATATGATCGACTTTTTCGATTGGAGGTAACGTGCAGCTAGATCACATCGAAACCTTTCTCGACATCATCGAGTCGCGAAACTTCAATCGCACCGCCGATCGGCTGGGATTGACCCAGTCGACGATCAGCACCCGGATCAAGAATCTGGAGAGCGCGATCGGGTCCGAGCTCTTCCAGCGCGGGCGCGCCGGTGCTGAGCCGACAGCCGCCGGACGGCGGTTCGAAGCCTACGCCAGATCCCTGCTGTCGACCTGGTCGCAAGCTCGACACGACGTGCGAGCGTTCAACCGGTTCGAGGGCACCTTGCGCATCGCCGCACAGGTAGGCATGACCCGTTCGGTCCTGCCCGGATGGGTCGAGACACTGTGCCAGGCCCTTCCAAAATCCTCGATCCACGTCGAGTCGGACTATTCGAACCAGATGGTCAGCGACCTAAGCATGGGAAATCTGGATATCGCCGTGCTTTATGCGCCTCGCTACCTGCCTGAGATCGCCTATGAACACCTGATGGTCGAGGAATATGTGATGGTTTCGACAGCTGCCAGAACGCTGTCCGATGTCGACCCTGAAACCTACATTCGCCCGGGCTACACCGCCGTGCTGGAAAAGACGCACGCAGAGCTGCTGGCCGAGCTGGCGATCTGCCGGCTTTCGACGGGATCGGAAACTCTGGCGGAGATCATGCTGCGGCGAACGGGCGGCACCTGCTATATGCGTAGCGACGATGCGCGCCGGTTCACGGCCGAGCTCCCATCGTTCCTCGTCGAGGGAGCGCCGATGCTGAACCAGCCAGTCCACACCGCAATACTCGCGCGCCGCAAACACGAACCCATTATTCGCAAAGGCATCCGAGCTCTCCAGGTTGCTGTAATGTCACTGGAAGTCTAATCGAAATTACCGATCATAAAGGCAGGATTGCGCGGCTGTTCAGCGGGGTTTGAAGTGGCATCTTGGCTCGACTTCAAACCCGAGTTGAATGATGAATGCATACGCGGCCTTTGCAGCCTCCGGCTTCGTCCCAACAAAGCGTCACCGGCATTGGGCACAGACCACACCGCAGCTTGTGCTCTGCCGGCGCGTGATCAACGAAACGCACGATGTGAAAACATTCGTTCTCACACCCGCTTCAGATCGGATGTTCTGCTTCAGCGCTGGCCAATATGTTCTGGTGCACCTGAGGATCGACGGTGCCGCGGTGACGCGCTCCTACTCTGTTTCGTCACCGCCGACGCGACCGCTCGATCTTCAGATTACCGTGAAGCGGACGCCGGGCGGGCTCGTTTCGAATTGGCTGCATGACAATTTGAAGCCGGGCGACGGGATCGAGATCGAAGGGCCGCTCGGCTCGTTCAATCTCGACGATCTGCCGCATGCAAAGTCCCTCTTCCTTTCAGGTGGCAGCGGGATAACTCCCGTGATGTCAATGCTGCGCGCATTTACCGACCGCGCAGCCGACCAGGATATCCACTTCATTCATAGTGCGAGAACGCCGGACGACATCATTTTTCGGCTCGAACTGGACGCACTTGCCGCTCGCTTTCCCAATCTTCATGTGACTTGCATTTGCAGTCATGGAGACCCGGCCTGGACGGGTCCAACCGGGCGAATTAACAGTGAGATGCTCCTGACTTTGGTTCCCGATCTCCATAGCCGCACGATTTTTGCCTGTGGGCCGGAATCCTACATGAAGGCTGCACGCAGCTGCCTCGATGCAATCGGGCTCGCCCGTTCACAGTATCATGAGGAGAGCTTCGGGGGCGGCAACATTTCGCGTTCGCTATCGGATTCAAAGGTTTCGTCTTCGGTCCGCTTCGTCAGGTCTGGCGTTGCGCATGACTGCGCGCCCGGAGAGACCTTGCTGGAAGTGGCGCGCCAATGTGGCGTCTACGTCCCCACCGCCTGCCAGCAGGGAGTTTGCGGCACGTGCCGGATCGCCAAGCTGTCCGGCGAAGTCGTCATGGATGACCTGGGCGGACTGACATTGGACGACAAATCGGCAGGCTACGTCCTGGCGTGCTGCAGCCGCCCGCAAGGCGACGTTTTGCTAGATCTTTAACCCCGGGTGAGTTTGGATTGAAGCCCAACGTGTCCGCTTCGAAGCACCACACGAACTTCGGCCTCAGGCACGTTCCCTCATGAATTGAAAAGACGATTACTGCTTTGGGTCAGCTCACGACAACGCTCGCGCCTGGAAACTGGCGCAGTTCCCGTTCGTGCGCGAACTCGACGGCTTCGACTTCGACGCGCAGCCATCGCTGGATCAGGGACAGATCAGGGAACTTGCGACCTGCCGCTGGATCGCCCACGGCGACACAGTCCTGTTCCTTGGCCCTCCGGGCACGGGCAAGACCCATCTTGCAGTGAGCCTTGGCCGCGAGGCAATCCGCCAGAATTACAACGTGCAGTTCGTCACGGCAGCCACGTTGGTGGCGATGTTGGCCAAGGCCCACAGCGACGGCTCGCTCGACAAGCAGTTAACGATCCTGTCACGGCCGAAATTGCTGATCATCGACGAGCTCGGATATCTTCCCTTCGAGCCCAATGCCGCCCACCTCTTCTTCCAACTGGTGTCCCGCCGCTACGAGAAGGGATCGATCCTGATTACCTCCAACCGTTCGGTGGGTGAATGGGGGAGCGTTTTTGGAGATCCCGTGGTGGCCACGGCAATCTTGGATCGCCTGCTTCACCATTCAACGGTGATCACCATCAGGGGGGACAGCTACAGGCTGCGCGAAAAGCGACGGTCCGGCCTTCTGCAGAAGGTCGGCTCGGTGCCCGAAACAAACCAAACAGCAAACCAATGAAGGGGTCAGTTCTTCAGTTCGCCAAAGGGTCAATTCCTGGATTCGTTTGACACCTAAGATTGGGCCGTCCCCTTGTCCATCACAGACGGAAGTGTCTGCCCTTGAGCATCAGGATATCCGGATCATCTTCCTCGTCTTCATCGGGTTCGTAAGCGGCCGGTGCCTCCAGCAGGTCGATTCGTCTGAGCTCCGACCGCCCATGGGAGCGTCCAGCGACAGCGTTTTGAACGTGTCGTATTGCCGATTGTAGCCGGCCACAAATCGTCCAGCCGCTTGCCATGCGCGCGATATAGCGAGAGTTTAGCCAGTCCGCCAAGCGGTATCGTCGCTGTACATTAGCAGCATCTTGACTAAGGCGCCGGCCGCTCCAGACTCAAAGGCATGGCGCGGGGCATTGGCATCGGTGACGTGGTTGCAATCACGGCCACGGTTCGAAGGCGGGTCACCGAGGACCGCGTAAGCGTCTCTATTCCGTCCTATAACTTCCCGCATTCGATCCGGGATTCTTCCAAGGTCAAGCGAGGCCAGCAAATCGAGCTTACAGGCGAGGTCACGCGCACAGACGAGGATGGCCGCAAGGTGACCATTGACATGTGGCCCCTGGTGACGATCGACATCGACAAGATCAGGCTGGTGGAGAAATACCGGCCACCGAAGCGCAAGAAGCCCCTGCGGGACATGGTGAATTAGCTCTTTGTATGTAAAAAGAGATATTGAACATTTTCCGGCAATCCTAGTTAGGACTGATGCCGCGCTATTTCTTCGACTTGTCCAGCAATGGAGAGACCTTCCCAGACCCTGAAGGTTCAGAGCTTCCGAACCTGGAATCTGCGGAGGACGAGGCAGCAAAAACGCTGCTTGAAATCGCAAGAGAAAAGCTGCCCGATGGCACCTACCGCGAGGCTAGCATTCAAGTCCGCGATGAAGCAGGCAACCAGCTAGTGCAGATCGTGTGTCGATGCCGGCTCAATACTCCCCAGAAGTGCCGTTTGAATCTTCCCCAGTATAGCGCTGCCGCCGGTCTTCCGGAGCGCGCTCCGGGAGACCGGCGGCGCG
>NZ_JAMYPT010000045.1:0-19340 GCF_040320505.1 Mesorhizobium sp. M0678
GCGATGATCTGCTCTTCCGTAAACCGCTTTCTCTTCATCTGTCCGTCCTTCAATCGAGGCCGGACTCTAATCTCAGATGGAGGAAATTACCCGTGGCAGGTCATCCGTAGCAGGCGACGGCGCCGATAAATCTGGAGGCCGAATACTCTTCAATGTTCGCGTTGACAGCCATGCGGATGTTCAGCGAGTTGTCGCGATCGCGAGCAAATCGGACGGGGGGATGACTCGTCTGCTTCTGCTGTTGGATCGTACGGGGACGTCGATCAAGATCCACGAGGTGCCGGGTGAGGACTACCCATTGGTAGTCTCCATCGCCCGTTGGGCCAATCAGCCCCTTCACTCGCAAGCCATTACCAGCGTCAATGTCAAGGTTACCCTGCTCCTGGACGCTGTCGCATCGGAAGCACGGCCGGAATAGCTGAATTGCGGACTCAGCCGATGTTAGCGGGGCCTACGCGTTATGAACGGGCCCGCACTCCTCCTGCTGCTTTGTGCATTCCACACTGCCATTTATGCGACTTTCGAAGCACAAAAGGCGAACATACGGGAGGCTAAGCGTCAGCCTCTTGGCGCGTTCAACAGGGTTTCCAACCGTCGGACGCTCTCCAGCACCAAGTCGAAATTCGGCACAAACCCGAAGATCACGGCGCTTATGGCAACGTAGTCTCGCCGCAAGGCATCAATCATTCCGTCATGTGGCAGCAGGGCGAACGTCGGCGGATCCGCGGACGCAAGGCCGTAGTCCTTGCGATTGAAAAACATGCGAGCATGAGCCACGCAGTCGGCCGCCGAGATCCCCTGTTCGCGATCGCCCGGCGGGCGATTTCAAGCTCCATGAGCCGATGGATGTCAGAATAGTGGCGCGAGATCCGTTGTCCGCCACCACGCAATTCACCTCCCTGGGTCGAATCGATGGCCAATATGTCCCGCGCCATTTCTTCTTCGCTGGCTTTGTCGCGCACGTCTAATCCGCGCTTTCTCGGTCACCGTGTGCACCGCGAGGAATCTCTTTGAAACTCCGAAGCTTCTCAAGCTCTTCCGGCGGCAATCGCGAAGAAGAAAGTTCGTCGTCGACGCGCGCGTAAAGTCGCTCGATATCGATCAGTTTTTCGTAGGCTTTGGTGTCGACTTTAACGGTCTGCCGCTGAACCCGATCGCCCATGCCAAACGACCATGACGACGAAGGCATCTGCTCCGCAAGCGCGAGAAGGAACTCTCCTTGTGAGAGAGCAGAACCCGTCCAAGCCCGAACCTCCTGCGCGCCGTCGATACCGGAGAGGCGCTTCCAATCGAAAAGGAGTGAAGCCATATCTGGATTGCTCACAAGCGACCCGTCGCTTGCGGCATCTCTCAAACGGGCAAGCGCAAGGTTCTTGAACTCCTCCGCGACGGATTCGCCGACAATCGGCTCACCGCGTTCCTTCCCATCGTTCCGAGGCGCGAAGTAGCTCAAGCAGCGGTGCGCAAAATCCACTATCCACCCGAGAGAACCAACTGTCATCGCGCCTCGGTAAATTGCTTCACGATGCTCGATTGGAAATCGATCATGCACGAGGCGGTTCAGGAACCAGTGAAGTCGGAGATGATTATTTCCGAGTCCGCCGAAGCCTTGCTTCGCGTCGCCCTTGACGTTGAGGTCGTCGGCAATCGCAAACAGAGTAGCGACAAGTTGCGGAATCTTTGCATCGGAAATCTCCGGCGCGTGGGCAGAGAGTTCATCCAGTAGCAATGGGACGTTCGTCTCTCCGGTAGCGCGCCTGACGCCGAGTGCCGTACGAAAGGCGTCCCGAACGAAAGCTGGATCATCGGCGCGATCAATTAGCGCGTCGAGCTGGTCGGCGGGTATAACATCCTCGGAAATGGAGAACGCAAAATAGCTGCGGAAGTGCTTTTCGGAAGCAATGCTTCGGTCCCGATCAAAGCTTTCGCCTTGGTGGAAGGTGTTATCCCAAACAGCGTCGAGCCGCGGGAAGAGACGCTTGAGGCCCGTCCGCAACTGTTTTCGGTCTCGCTCAGTTCTGGTGCCCAGCCCAAAAAGAGCGTCGTACTCCTCCGCCCGATTTTCTCGACGGTGAATGCCGATATGCTCTATGCCGCAAAGCAGGTCTGGGTTCTGTCGAATCCCAGCATAGATCACCGGCTCCGACAGCTGCAACGCGGTAATGGCTAGAAAGTCCGCCCGATCGACGTTCCCGGCGACGGCGCCCCAAGTGGTTGACAGGTGATTGCCGATGCGCGCCGCGTCGCGCGGCGTATGGATTGTCGGGCTCACGATGTCATAGAAGACGTTCCAAAAGCGCGTCTTTTTTGCTTCGCCCGGCTCTCCCATGATTTTCATTGCGACTTCCGCGGAATGCCAACGCAGGAAATCAAGACGCGGCGGCGGCAACTCGAAAGAGCCCTGAATGATCTTCTCGAGGTAGCTGGCCCCCTCGGATGGAAAACGTTCCGCAACTATGCGTTCTGCTATCTGTCGATCAAAAGCCAGCAGATAGATTACGTTGGGCAACCGCCCGACCGACTTTATCAGACGGAAGATCGTTAGCACGTCATCCGGGCTGAGCCGGTCGATGTCGTCAATCACGACCACGAAGCGCTTTTCTTGATTGGCCAACGCCTGAGAGACCAACCTGTGTTCCTCTTCCACAGTCTTGTCTGACGCGGCCACTTTGCCGATGAGACCCGCCACCCCCGAAACGATGGTGCCAATACCCGGAGCTTTCATGTCTGCGACGGCGCCTGCAATGGTCCCCAACGAGGAAATGCCTTGTCCCAGCGAGGCAATGGATTTCCTGAATTTCGACGGTAGCGACGGCTCGATCGCCTTGCCGAGTTCCCGGAAGAACGCCAGGATCAACGTGTCAGCCCCTGCGAACCACCAGGGATTGAAGGGCACGAGAACCATCTCCCCCCTTTCGACGGATGGTTTCAGATGATGCTCAATCAGATTGATGGCGCTGCTCTTGCCCGCGCCCCAAGGGCCGTTGATGGCCAGAACCGCCCCCGTAGGAACGTCCATGTCCACAATACTGCCCGCAAGTGCTTTCGCGAAAGGGGTGAGGCCGTATCGATCCTCGGATGGCAAGGCAATGGGCAAGTCGCTCGATATGGCCATATTTTTATCCTGCGTCGCTGGCCGCTTTCGAGCGGCCCTCGTGGGCGGAACCGTAATCTGAGGCTGGTCCGGGAACTTCCTTCAGAACACCAACGCCTCAATGGAACCGGCGCCGAACCACTCTTGAAGTTTTGCCAAGGCTGCATTCGGTAGTTCTTGGGTGAAAAGCAGCGTGAGGCGCCGTTTCGGCCTTGAACAGGCCACGTAGAACAAATTTCGGTTCCTCTCAAAAGCCGCCTGCTTGCCCGCTGGAACAACCGCAGCCCCAGCCAACTCCAGCATTTCTCCGAAGTTGTACTGATTCCAGCCACGACCGAGAACGACCAGAACGTTCTCGAACTGGGCGCCCTTGACGCCATGCTTGGTTTCGAACGGCGAATAGCCGTCGAGATATCTTCGCAGCGCTTTTATCTCCGCGTATGCAACAGGACGAAGCTTTTGCAACTCCGCTAGTGGTCGGGGAATCTCCACCTCACCGTCCACCTCGAACGCAGCCAGCGCGTGTTGCAACTCCTCCACCCGATCCGGCAGGCGGGGCCGCTGCGACGCCATCAAGTGATCGACAACATCGCCAACCGACCCATTGTCCCTAAGCGTTGTGTATTGAAAGAGGCGCTCCAGGTGGCCTTATCCGCTTGGCGCTTCAGCACCGGAACCGTTCTGCCCAGCGCCTCAAACATGGCGCCATAGCGCTTTCCAGCATAGGCGTCCGCGGCCGGCTCAAGCACGTCAACCAGGAAGGCGATCAGCCGGTTTTCTTTCTTGAGATAGGAGTCGTTGTACCGAAACGCTTCGGCCAGGTTCGCATAGCCTTGCTCACTCGCAAGGACCCGATGGGTCAGCATGAGGATTTTGGTTTGGCTGGGTGCAAGGTCCCAGCCGTCGGCAACCATTGTGGCTTTCGTGGCCTCGAGAGCTTGGTGCGCTACGTCCGACGGCAGATCACCGCCCCAATGTTGGCCTCCTTGCCGTTGCCCAATCCAGCCGTTGGTATGGAAGATGCGGACTCGACCAGGTTCGGCCGGGTCTTTGACAAACTGCGGCAACTCCGGACGCATCCGATTGAGACATTCGACAATCGCATTCACGGAGCGGAAGTTCGCTTTCTTGCCAATCGGGGTGACGGCGTCGTCGTTGAGCTCGCCACATCCATTGCCGTAAATTTTCTGCCAGTGGTCACCAAAGAATCCAAAAAGTGGTGAACCTGGCTGGCCCAGGAAGCGCAGCCTAAGGGCCTCAACCCAGGCTTTGTCGGTATCCTGATACTCATCAATCAAGATGATGGGGAAGCGTTCGGCCATGATTTTCCGAAACTTCTGATTTTCCATCAGCGAGATGGTGAGCGGGATGACGTCATCATGGTGAAGCGAGAGCACGTGTTCGCGCACAGCGCGGTGGCCCAGACTGTATTCGACACCCCTACTACCTATGCCGCCAGCCTCCAGAAGCTTTTCCTGCCAAATCGGCATTTGCTGCACCAAAGCCTTAAGCTGCTTCTGGAAGCCGCCGATAAGCAGCCAGCAGAAGGCGTGGTTGGTGTTGCAGTAGATTATCGGATGCCGATCGGTTCGAGCTTCGATTTCATCCTTTGCGACGTTGGTGAAGGTGATGCAGGCGATTTGCTGTCCACGCCGCGAAAAGTCCCGCTCATGCCGCTTCGTCAGGTATTTAAGCGCCTCGATCAGCGAGTAGGTCTTCCCGGCGCCGGCACCGGCCTCAAGGCGAAAACTCCGGCTAGCCTGGATGCACGCGAAGACCTCTTCGAGGGCTATGCGGCTTGCCTCCTCGGCAGGGGATTCGAGACTACTCAACAACCCCTCCCCCCGGCGCAGCCACCACGGGTACAGCCGCGGCTGCTGCTGCCACAATTGCCAATGCAGGATCGACGGGGAGCACGTAGTCAACTGCCAGCCAGCGAATGCCGTCGGCGAGATATTTTGGCGTTACCCAGCCCGTCTCCTGAATGGCGTACTTCAGCGCGAATTCCGATTTCTTCAGGTCTGCGGCCATGGCGCGTGCAGCCAGCTCCTGCTCCTGTAGTGTCCCAGCCGGCAGTGCAAAAAGTATAGGGTTGGCCAGAATAAAGGCGTCTTCAAAAGTCCGACCGCAGGGGCCTGCGGCGACCTCGGGAACCTGATAGGCGATGCGCCCGCGACCGTCAGTCTTGTCGTCGTCGGTTTTAGCGTTCAGCCCCGCCAAAGTGTAAGGATCGTCGTCGCTGAACCAGTTCTTCAAACAGGCATTGCTGGAGGCAGTGCCCAGATGGACTGCACACGCTACACCGCCCGGTGCCACGACAGAGTCCAAGTCGGTGATGATGAGATAGTGCAATTCCAAGAAATCGAGGAGGGCAAAGAATAGATGCGCATATGCCCCACCGACCTCCATGATCGTGAGATATTGGCTTGAGAGCTTAACCGCAGCTTCCAAGGCCTCAATTTTTCCGATGATAACCGGCAGCATGAGCCGTTCGCTGAGACCCTCGACGAGAATGGCCTTGTCGGCGAAAAACAGATCGCAGCGAGTGAGGGTAAGGTATTGGTGCAGAAACTGCCTGTCGGGCGCCGGCGTGCCCGCCAGCCCCTCGCGCAGATCTTTGATCTTAGTCTGTCGAATACCGGCATCGGCGCCCGGCACTTCGGCGCCGAGAAAATACCGGATACTCTCGAATCCTGCCGCGTTGGCGATGTGTGACGAGTGTGTGGATACCACAAACTGGACGGGCCAAGCGACAGCACCCTCACCTGCGCCAGTCAGCTGCGCGGCAATCTTGCCCAATTGTTTGATAAAGACCTCCTGCATCTGAGGATGCAAATGGGCCTCAGGCTCCTCGATAAAGACGAGGTGAACGCCTGGCGTCTTCGGCTCGGCCTTGAACGCTTTGTGGAATTCCACGATCCTGAGCAAAATGAAAATCAGGTTGCGTACCCCAAGTCCGTTGTAGGACTCGGGCAGTGTCACCCCGCCATATCCGGCGTATCGAACTCTTGTGAAGTTCGACAAGAGCTTGCGGATATCAAGGATTGTCGCTGTCTGGAGTTCTTGGCCGCCTAAGCCTGGGTACCCAAAGCTGGTCAACGTCGGCATCAGGTTTTGCAGTTGATTTCCGAAATTGCCGTCAATTTGGGTCTGAATGCCCTGCACAACGGTCGCGAGGGCTTCTGCAATAACCCGGTCCGCAGCATCCGCGGTTGGGGAGGAAGCCGTGACGAAGAGGCCTTCAAGAATCTTGGCGAGAACGTCCGTTTCTCGCGATGTCACATCATCTAAACCGCGTTGTGCGTTGATGAAACCGGTCCTGACCAGGCTACGGAGGGCCGACGGCTGCAACTGACGGAAGTTTGTCGGGTCGTTCGGATCTTCCGCGCGGATCCTGAGTGCGAAATTGCCCGGAATCCTTTCCCGCAGCCCAACAAGGAAAGCCTTACGGGATGCATCGTCCAGCGAGCCATCAGGGAGCCCGTCAAAAAGGGCGCCTAATCCGCCGTCCTTAAGCTCATAGCGAAGCACGATCAAAGCCTCGCTCACGGCGGGATCGAGATCTATGACGAACGGCGCCAACGGACCAAGTTCCGGAGCGTTGGGATCATACGTACAATGCAGCCGCAATTCGATGGCTGGGAGGAGAGCGCGGACCTCGTCTTCCTGCTGGCCGGCGAGATAGGCATGGACGGCTGCGCAGAACCCGCGGTAACTGGCACTGGAGAAGTCCTCGAGCTGGAAATTCACGGGGCCATCATCGAGAAGCCGGCGCATGATCTCGGAAAGCGAAGTTTTCCCGCTGTTATTGCGTCCCACGATTACTGTTTCGGACGCTTCCAAAATGAGACTTACATCAGAAAGCAGTCTAAAATTCTTGATTGCGACCTTTTGAATGCGCATAATTACCCCAAGTTTTACATTTCCGACCCCGCAAAACGAATGACTTAATTGACGTGAGACCGCAAGATACTTTGCCGCTAAAGGAACCGGTTAATTTGAACGGACGGGCAATGCGGCCGTGTGCAGCGGCGAGCCTCATGCCTGGACTCGAGACAGGTCAATCATACAGGCACTGGCATGCAATACGCCTTGGTTGACAATGTTCGCCGCGAAGCCTTCCCCGGCGGCAAGGGCACGTGCCCGACCTGCGGCTCTGGAATGGTCGCGAAATGCGGCCCACGCGTACTCCATCACTGGGCTCACTTTGGCCGCCGCAATTGCGATCCCTGGTGGGAGAACGAGACACAGTGGCATCGTGACTGGAAGAACTTGTTTCCCGAGGAGTGCCGGGAGATTTCGCACGTCGCCCCGAACGGCGAAATCCATCGCGCCGACATCAAGACACCTACGGGTATCACGGTCGAGGTTCAGCACTCCGCCATGACCGATGCCGAGCGCATCTCTCGCGAGACCTTCTACGGCAACCTCGTGTGGGTCATCGACGGACGCGCTTTCCGGCATAATTTCGATATCTATCATGTACTGCCGGATCCCTCCTCAGACGTCGCGCAGGACGTCGTCTGGTCCAAGGCGCAGCGCCACATGAATGGCGCGAACGCCGGCATATTCTTTCGCTGGAGCGAATTTCTTCTGGAGCGTCCCGACGCCGCGAAAGCCGACGTCAAATTCGGTTACATCCATTCGATCCGGGAGATTGAAGACGAGGTGCAGTGCACCTATCGCGGGCATCATCAATTTGACTGGGTAAGGCCACGACGAACCTGGCTCGACGCAGCTTGCCCGGTCTATATCGACTTCGGAACCGACTTCCTGGTGAAGCTAGAAACCTATGACGAATCCGGTTTGGCTTGCATTCGTTATGTCGCCAAACGAAAGTTCGTGCATGACGTGATGGTGGAGACCCAAGCCCACACTATCGCGACACGATTTTATCCGCTGCCGCCATCCGGCACTACGGATTCTGTTTGATCAAAGCCAAGTCAGGGCCGGGCGCTTTGATTGCATATTCTGAGTTTGGCGGATAATTGCAAAATTGCGGCGCTTGGGAAGGACGGCTGCTCCGGCCACGAAACGCAAGGCGGAAGCCTCAAGCCCAGCAGGAGTTTTAGGGCATGCCAGGAAATCACCCTGATCCCATTGGCGCTGATGCATCGGATCGTGACGACGTTACGCTTTCGGACCTGGCTGACCCAGAAGAAGCGGCTTATGCCGCTCTTGACGTCATCCCGCCAAGAGGCTGTCGTAAGGGGTTGGCGAGCGACACCAATAGGCCTACATTACAGACACGAAGGAGCGGCCATGCAGAATCTGAAAACTCGGTACGCGACGGTAACTCGTGCTGCTAAAGAGGCAATCAAGCAGCGGAAGGAAGAGCCACGTTCCCGTGAAGAGCAGCGTGTCTTCGAAGCTTTCCGCAAGCAAGCGAAAGCCGCCTACAGCACGCTGAAGCCGACTGCGGAAAACCGACATCCTACTGGTCGACCCTCGCGCTAAGGAGCCAAGACGGCTTAGCTTGCGGGTCGGCTGCAATGCCCATGTGATCCGCATAAACCCACCGATGCGAGTAGGCGTCGTCAGAGCGGCCATCAAGAGTGTGTTCGGTCTTTTGATCCGCCGTTAGTGCAAGGTAGATCGCGTCCGCGTTTCTGGGCAACTCAAGACGCCGAACACCGTTTGCTTCGTCTTTCCAAAGCGCCACAGAGCTAGATTGGGGGAAGGCCTTTGAGGCATTCTGTCGTTCGATAAGCCCCAACGACGTGAACGTCAGCACCGAGGATCCTGGATCCTCGGCAAGCACAGTGGCGTAGCGGGCCGGCCATCGGCCTTCAAGCTGAGGGCCATCCATCAGCAGAGCGATAACCAAATTTGGGCCGACAGATCTAAGTACAGCCTGGCAGGGATCTACTCTGGCCAAATCTTCACAGATTAACGTCGTGAGCGACGTTCCTCCTCTATAGACGAATAGGTCTAGACTGCGGCCAAGAATATTCAGATGTTCCCACCAGTTACGTGTAATCGACAAAGCGCTGTCGATACCGTAGGCTTTAATTTGAGGCTCCGTTATTTTCCAACGATGATGCTTTTCGCGGATCAAAAATACCTGTTCCAAGCCAGATCCAGTGATCTTGTCCGACGACTCAAAAAGAAAAAATGGAGCAATTGCGACGAAATTTCCGCGCCGACCCTCCCTGTCGCTACTCAATCCAGAAATTAAGAAATCAACTTTCTCCTCCGCCAAGGCTCTTGCGAGTTGCCGAAAAAGCGGAAAATCGAGAGATAGTTCAGGCAACACGACGCCATCAATTTGCTTGTCCGCAGCTCGTGCTTTCTGAATTAGATTCCGAACAAAATCGACAAATACCCGGCGCCGCTCGGTTTCAGAGTGCTTGGGTAGCCAGGTCTGATCGACGTCAAAACAGCCCCATTTGCCGTCGTGGTCACCAATACCCACAAACGCTTCGGGGACGATCTGATAGGGGAATGGAACGAGGAGTAATCCTAAGCCATGCGGCCGCCTTTCTGACGTGCCAAATGGCGACATGACCCACCTTGCTCGCACGGCCCCTTGTCCTGGCAAAAGGGCGAGGTGATGGCTCAAAGATCGCATGGTACAGCCAACGGATGGCGTGCGTGATTTCGGCAGCACGCAAAGGACACTGGGGTCCGCCGTCGATACAGTCGCCGGTGCGCGCTGAATTCGACGGAACTCCCTCCCGCTGATGACATCACCTTCGGTGAACGCCTCGGCAATGGGCTGATAAAACACGTTCTTCGGATCGAAGCCGAGATCTCTACTCGTCTCATCGGCGATCATAAGCAATTCCAACACTGTCCACCACCAACCAGGTATATCGGCGTGCGGCGAAAGCGCCTGAAAAACCGGCTCTCGCGAGACCGGCGCTAGCTGCCGCCAGAGCTCATGCACATGTTGCGGCACTTTTGGAAGCGAACCAGGAGACACAGAACTTTGGCGCCAAGCTCGCCCTGTTGAAACGGCACGCGCTCGAACGTTCGCGTCGACAACTATTTGTCTTTCCGGTCCCTGTTCGCCCGTATCCGGCACGACATGGTGATAAGCACCGCTCGCCTCAAGGACAAAAGCTGCAAATGCAAAGATATCCGCCGGCAGCACCGGAGGCTCGGAAAAGGAGGAGAGTTCGCGAGATGCGTCCGGAAAGAGCAACCTGAACGTCTCGCGAATCGTCAGCATTCTACGCCTATATCAAATTCACTAGCGCCTCGCTTCGCTCAATGGCCCGCCCATCGAGCGAAAACCACTTCTCCCGGGGTGCAAATGTATGTGCGAACTGCTCAAGAATTGGGTCATTCTAGGAATATCCATCACCCGTTAGCATCAATGCGGAGATCTCCGGTTGCGAGGCTTGGAGGTCAGCAAGCTTAGCGATGTAACGTTTCGGCTCAGCATAGGGAATCGCCACGCTGGATCTCCGATCTTGCGATATGAGTTTCATTTCAAAGCATGCCAACGCACTACCGATCGTTACCAATTTGCTTGCAAGGGGTGTCACCACTAGCCGGCAGCCTCCAATGACGTCCATAGTGCTACGGTAACGCAGCATAGCGCTCAGCAGTTGACGGTACGCCTCAAAGGGGTGTGCTTCGTGGACATGCAGTATATTGCTCAAGGGCGTTTCGCGTCTCGCGAACAAGATCCCATTGTACTCTACAAGCAACTCATCTCCGCGTCTCGGATTACGCGACGGATGAGGCAAGACCGGACAGACTTCCGCCCAACTGGGGATGCTGCCTTCAACCTTCATTACCTGAGAAAGGCGGTTTTCGCCGAGCACTGGGAACCACACCAGCGGCATGTCCCGAAGCGCCTCCGATTGCATCGCTTCGGAATATCCAGGTATCAACACCAGATCGTTGCTGGGATCCTCAGAACTTATTTGGCTGTCCAGCGCGGCGTCCTCGCCGACCAAGACCTGGAACGTCGTGGTCGTACCGAAGCCCTGATTGCCTCCATCGAGGCTGGGACCAATTTTTGCCAGCAGCGAGAGGAGGATCGTCAGATATGCAATGCGTGGCAGTGAGCTGACATCCAGAACCACATCCGTCTGGTCGGTGACGTGGCGCAGCACTTCATCCGCCCCGCGGCGTAGTGCGATCGTCGTGCTGATATCGTCCTCACCTTCCGCGGGACCACCAATCACGATAGTTTCGCAATCCCCAACAGAGCGAAACGTTTGTTCGAGATCAGCCGCATTCGTGACCGTTTGCTGGAGCAACTCTTCGGACAGATGGTAGCCCGTGAAACCTACTAACAGAAGGGTTGCATGCTCGATCTCGCAGTGCGAGGCAGTCAATCGATCAACGAATTTCGCTGCGACGACATTGGCGCGTAGATCGAACCCTCTGCCTGCAACATAGAGCAACCGGATGGGCTTACCGGCTCGGCGCCGGTCGGCGAACATTTCGTCCCAAAGCTGTTCGACCTCGATTCCACGGCGGAAAACGTAGTTTTCCCAGATCACTGCACGACCTCGAGCGCGAGGCTCCGCGTCGGCTGAAGTCCAACCTCCGTCCACTCAACGAGCTTCTGCACTGATGTTTCCTGCCAACCGCCGTACTGAAGCGGAAGTCCGTATTGCGCGCAGAGCGTCCGGTTCAAATAAAATACTGTGCCTCCTTCGCGGTTCGTGCTCGGGCTGCTTTCTCGGGTAACCAAGAGATTTTCGGCGACGCACTCGAACAATACGCGAGACAGCAAAGCGGTAGAGGGTTCTGTCGTTTTTCCAACCCTCATTAATTTCTGGATCTCCGAGTTCGACAACCTGACGCCCGTCACGCCTGGAGCATAGGGCGCATTAATCAGAAAGGTCCGCTCTCTGCAAAACTGGCCAACTGAATCAAGCAGCCTTTGGGCCCGCGTACCCTCCGTATGACTGCGAGGTATGAAATCTCGCTTACGCGTTGCGGCTTCTCGAAGACGCCTTTCCTGCTCGCGTGGCAATAGCTGAGGCTGGGCCTGCCGGCGGAGCACCTGTTTGGCTTTCATGCCTTCGTAAAGCGCTGCCGCTAACGAGAGCAGTTCTTCGACGTTGCTGGTAGCCATCGCGCACAGACGTTCCATGCCGAAAAAATAGGGGACTCTCAGCTCATAGTTTGCGAAGATTTCTGCCGCGCCCTTCACCGCCGAGCTATCCCGGTCCTCCAATTCTCCTGCGGTCAGTGGCGTGAGCTCCAACGAGAGTTGTCTGCTGGTTGCGTCTCTGGCAACAAGTATCCTTGTGACGAACAGATCGTAAAGCACCTCGCTATTTATTATCGGTGGCTGCCTGTCTGCCTGCGCAAACCATTCGCTATATCGCATGCTATTCTTGTGTCGGCGTGCATCTTCGCGTAATTTTGCAACTGCCTGAGGATAGGCTTCGTCCAATTCCTTTGCACCAAGACCGTCCGATAGATATTGCCCGAACGAGCCGCCCGGAACGGCTGTCTGCAACGCGAAACGTCGATCCAAGATGTTTTGCGCGAATGTCACGAATTGCTGGCTGCTTCGACCACCCCAGAGTTCCTCGAGCGGATAATCGCGAATATCGCGCCCCTCCCTCACGCCTTGCGACAGGAATTCGTCGGCAAAAGCGATACTTCGGCTCGCAAGCCAGACGGGAATAGCCGGCCTTAGGACAACCAGCTCATCCACCAGCATCGACCGCTGGCTCTTGCGAAGCTTTTGTATGTCATCGATCATAAGTAGTCGCTTGGGCGCGACCTGCCTGCCATTATAAAGGAAACGAACCGTCTGTAGCCAGAGGACGGCTTCAAACCTAGATTGCGAGGGCATCGTAGCCGCCGAATGACCGACAATCGAATCAAGCTGATTATAGATCTCGCGCTCGCGCTGTTCCGCCCATGCAACCATTTCGCCCACGGTGGAGCCCAACGGAATTGCCTTGAGTTCCTGCGCAAGAGAACTGTATTCCAACCGGACATCATCGAGCTGATCCGCTGACGAAACCTCTATAAGTTCAGCCAAACTTCGCAGTGTCCGGAGCACCACGCGGCAATCTAAAAGAGCCCGAAAAATACCTTCTCCCGCGTCTGCGGCGCCGGGTGGCAGGTCTGCGTAACCTGCAGCACAGGACAGAAAGACGCCGAGCAATTGCGGCCCCTGCTGTTCATCAAGGACGCCTCGCTCGACTAGCTGTCTATACGACTCTGCCTGCGTCGGCTTTGCGTGCCAGAACGCTCTCAGCGCATTTGGTGTAAAGGCTCTCAAAATTGTCGTCTTGCCGCCACCTGGCGGACTACGGAACACATGAATGGCGCCTTCGAGACAATCCTCCCGAAGCCGCTCGAGGATCTTGGGTGAGAACATATGAACGAACTCCTGATCCGAAGTCGTTCTTTCGGACATCCTTTCTAAAAACGGATTGGCACGGTAGGCCATCAGGTCTCCCTGTGCCGGCTGACGCGTGGAAACAACCCAGAGAAGCTAAAGTTCTCGGGACCCCAAAGAGCGTATACGGAATTGTTAGGCGTATTGTGGGACAATACCAATGGAAGTGAGCAGTTGGCGAACCCAAACTGAGCACTAGACGTCCCGCCAATGGCGATGTGGCGGTCAGAGGCCCTCGGATCATAGTATACGCCTTTGCCGAGAACCCCCATGAGGGCTGGCTCCATCCTATCGGAGAGCGCTGCATCTCTTTCTATAGGATGCAGAACATGCAAACGAAGCGGCTTCAGCCCCTGCTCAGTGGTAAATCGTTCCGACCAATACTCAATGTGGTCGATGGCCTGACGGGTAGCCACATACAGGAGCAAATAGACCTCGTAGTAGTCGGTGTCGACGAGGTCTCCGGCTACGATTCGATCGTATATTTTCTTGATCTTTCCCTTAAAACGCCGTTCTTCGCCGTCAAAGCGAATGTAAGTGTTACCGCTCCCCGAGAAATCGTCGACAAGCCAGACAAGGCTGAACCGTGCTTTGCGATTCGCATTGTGCTCCTCCGGTGAAGTCGCAATAAGGGATTTGCGCAACTCGGATAGCATGTCGTCGGCTTTGGCGTCGCCCAGCTCGTACGCCTGCCAAATCTGCTCGTTACTAATCGCCCCGTTGCTGGCGCGGCGAAGCTCATTTGTGTGGGCTCCGTCGCTCAGTCCGAGGTACAGCGACTTAACCCGAAGTTGCTCGAATCGAGGGTGTTTTCGAAGCTCTCCAACCCGGTATGGAGCGATCCCATTCTCCTCTGCAACGAGACGAAGTCGCTCTTGAACAATAACATCAGGATACGCGAGCTGGACCAAGTGTGACATCTCTTGATCAGAAACGAAGATGAGGTGTTTTTGAACGAGCGAAAGGGCTATCGCTCGGTCTCCAGTTTCAAACTGATTCAGCCACAATGCCAAGCTTTCGACGAAGCGCTTTCCCGGCCCAAAACGCTGATAGGAATCGTATTTGTAGTCGGCGAGCAACTGCAGCGCGGGCACTTGGGCGCCGATCTCTTCCGCGTCGGTCCATCCCATCACGGCGGCCAGCAAATTCTGCGCGTTCACATCCTTCATTGGACATCCTGCTGCAATTGAAACTGGAACGTTCCGCAGTCACCAATCTTAAGTCGGTCGAGATACCACAGCGTAGCATCGACATCACGCTTATGTTTCGGGGCAAGTTTCCAACCCCGATCCAGACGGCGCGATGGTAGATCCACGCTGAGCGAAAACCTGTGCTGGAGGAGTGCTGCGTCGTTTCCTGGCCATGCACCGAGATCGCCCATCGTCACGACTTCATATGGGTCGATGTGGTCGTCCCGAACGATGCGCGCAACGAGATGGGACTTGCTTACGTCTCGAGATAGGATGTCGATGGAATGCTTGCTGCGTACGATTGTACCTGCTTCTAGGCCGGCTTGCTTCAACGCGTCGACGATAACGAACCACATCTGCTCTGTGCTGACGCCACCGGCAAAACGAATGCTAAGTTGGTGCGGAGGAGTCGGCCGAATTTGTGAGATGGGCACGCCGTAAGATTGCAGATTTGAGACGATGCGTTTCGCATGTATCAAAAACTCGCTGAGATGATCATCTTTGCTGGGACCTCGCCGAGGCGTCCGGTCCAGCCACCGTTGTATAAGCCGAGTCGAACCATGGGCCAAAGTTGCTTCTCAATATGTTCCTGCAGATGCTCGGCAATTGATCCTCCCCTGCCTGAGGCGATGCCAACGACAATTCCCGCTCGCGTCAGACGCCTGAGTTGTTCGATGATTTCGGACGACGGCGCAACGTCCAGGCTGCTTGAGCTGCATAGCGTCCCATCATAGTCAAACACGATTGCTCGAAACACCTGCCTAGCAAACTCCATTTCGGCTGCCTCGCGAGCGCGCCGAATTCTCCCGCTATTGCGTTCCGAGGGCCACCGCGCGCCCAACACCTCATATTTCCCATCTTCGCCGCGAACCTCCTCCTTCTCCGACAGAGGTATTAGAGTGGCCAAATCAGCATAGTACAGTTGACGCCCGAGTGACGAAACGTTTGGCCTCGAAATGTCCCGGCTCGATCGATTTGCGATCTCCGAAACCAAGTGCATCGCTGCGACCAGACCCTCGAGCAAATCTCGCGGCGACGAACCCGAGAGTGGCAGTTCGAAAGCAGGTACCTCGCTAGGAATCTGCGGCCTCATGTCCTCCCAAAGCTTCTTTGTGCCCGGTTCCGTGAGCACCAGTAGCGCGCTGTCGCTGGACCGCTCGGTTAGCCACAGATGACGCCCGTGTGCGAATGACCGGAAGTCGGCCAACTGGGAAAACAACAGAGCTGCCTCGGAAAGCTTCGATTCGAGATCTTCCGCAATCGGACGAAGCCGCGGGGAGAAAACGATGATTAGTGCCTTCCTAGATACCGCCTCGTGCACAAACGTCGACGATCTCGTAAGCCACGAACGAAGCTTCGAGCCGTTAAGCGTTATCTCCGCAGCCTCTAGTGGGGTCGATAGGTTGTTTTGATCAAGCTCACCGTAGGCTCGTGCGATGAGGCTTGCGTCAAATATGAGACTGTTTGTTGCGAGATAACCGTCTTTGTCCGCCAGTTCAAAAGTGTGGCTACGAACATCGTTCAATGTCCGTACCCGGTCCATTAGCGGACTCTTTGCCCGATTTGTGACAACGTGAACCGCCCTGGAGCTTTGCTGTCGAGCTCTCTGCAACGCTTCCAGGATATCGGGGTTTTTTCCTTCCGCAGAGACGATGAATATGGGACTGGCTGACGCGAGCGTTGGGTTGCAAATCAACTCCAGCGGGGTCACTGCTCTTGAGACACGGCCCGTGTACGCCTCGTGGAGGCTGCAAAGAAGTGACGCAACGGTGAAAGATCCCCCAGAGCCAACGGCGATTATGCTTGAATCACTGGCTGCCGTGATCGCTCCTTTCAACATTTCGATATCAGCAAGCGCTGCAAGGGCAAGCGTCGCATCGAGATGTGACAGTTCCTGCTCGTAGTGGGTTGATGTTGCGCCGCTACTCATGAGAGAACAGCCTGGGTTCGCCGCTCCGCCTTGGATCTTTTTGTCGATGACCTTTTGGGAGAGGTTACGGCTGGTCGGTCGCCGGCCAATTCACCCCTCACCTCCATCAACAGAACCCCGAGCATGTTTTTGCCTTGGCCATTCACCTCGCCCCACAGCCTATTCACCGCATTGCTAACCCGACCCTTTTCGACAAGTCGGGCGGAACCCGTTGATAACAGCAGCTCAGCGAGGTCGGGATGCTGAGCAAATTTTGCGCGCAGGACACCTCGCATCCGATCAAATTTGATGTTTGCCCAATTCGGCACAACGTCCCAAGTGTATAGCCCGTGAGCTGCCATGGCCGCGAGCGCCGGCGTCGGCGCCGACAATATCCAATCACGAACGGCGGGCTTTGCGGCTTTCCCTGCTTGATAGGCGTGTTCTGCCGTCGCAAAAACTATACCCTCAAACTCGACGGGGCGCCGAAATAGGTTGCTAAAAGCGCCATAGGGTTTCTCATTCGCTCGGTAGAAAAAGATAGTTCCGTTGTTATCTGATCTTTCATCATCGACGATCAAACCTTCGGGCATTGATGTCATCTTTTTGTGCTTCACAGTTAGATACCCTGGTTGACATCTGATACGGCGCCAGCCGCTGATATGCGAATTTGCACACTATGGGCAGGCCGTGTGGTTCGGAAGGATATGAATCTGCCCGCCGTAAAATAATGACCCCCAGTATGGCAAGAGCGTTGCGGGTTGTATCGTTTCTCAGTCATCGCCACCTTCTCCGGCGTCGCTCAGCTCGACCAGAATATCGCCTGCAAGCAACTTCTCCTTCGATAGCAGCCCAGCATCTTCGAGCGCCTCGAAATCCGGCAGGTCGCGCAGGGTGTCGAAGCCAAAGTGGGTCAGGAACACCTTCGTTGTCACATAGGTATAGGGTGCGCCGGGCTGCGGCGAGCGCGGTCCCGACACGATGTAATCCTGCGATCGGAGAATCCCGATCAGGTCACGCGACACCTCCTTGCCGAAGAAGATCGAGAGTTCGCCACGGGTGATCGGCTGGAAGTAGGCAATGCACATCAGCACCAGCGCCTCCGATTGAGACAGCTCTTTTGACCGCTCGGCACCCTGCCCTGCAGCCATGCCAAATGCACCCCGGATGACGTCGGCAAAGGCTTTTTTGGTCCGATGTTGCCAGCCGCCGGCGACCGCGACCAGCTCGTAGGGCCGGCCGGCAAGCTCGGCGCGAATGTCGTCGATGATCAGCTCGATGTTGCAGCTTTTGCCGACGACGCGCGCCAGCACCTCACGCGGTACCGGTTCGCTGGCCGCAAAGACCACTGCTTCCACGCGGCCCATCCATTCGCGCCAGCGCAGTTCTGGCGGCAGGTGCTCGAGCTCGGTATCGAGCAACGCCGGCTGTTCGTTCGGCTTGCGGCGGGCGGACGCTTCACTCATCGCTACAGCCCAAACATCCGAAAGGTGGTGCGGCCCGACAGCTCCCGCACGGCCTCGAGTTGCTGCAGCCGCTCGAACAGGCGTCGCGTGGCAAAACGGGACAGGTTTTTCGTCGTCAGCGAGCCGGGCACGGCATCGTCGTCGAGCAGTCTTTTGACGACGTCCCCTGCGCCCTTTGCCCGCAGCTTTGGTGCCACCGCCGCAAGCCGCTCGGCGCGCCGGGACAATTCTCCGGCCAGCCGCAAGGCATCGTCAGCACCCTGCGCCAGCGCCCGGCACACCGCGCGCTCAAATTCTTTTTGATCCGCCGGCCTTATCCGCTTGCCGCGGCCGTCATCGGTTCGAAACGCAGGAGCAAAAGCCTGGGCCACCAGCATCGGAATCGACCGCGGCCAACGCAGCTTTTGCGCCAGCACCAGATCGGCGCACCACCATGCCAGCAATTCTGTTCCCGACGACAGGGCAACAACCTGCCCGGCGATCGCCGCGGTGGCAAACGGGGCTGGTCGCCCGGAGCGGATCAAATCGTCGATTGTCCGGGGGAGATCGGCAAAGGCGTCTTCCCAGCGCAGACCGAGCAATTCGACCACCCCGGCCAATCTTTCGGCGTCGATGACAGGCTGGTGCGACGCCAGCTGCCGCCACGCGTTCAAAATATTGCCGGCGGGGCCGGGACCGCCGTCGGCGGGACGCAAAAACCAGGCATCGCGCAGCGCCGCCTCGTCCTCGCTGCGGCCAGCTAGCCGAACTGCGGCGGCGGCACAGCGGAGCGCCAGCCGCTGACGCCAGACCCCGGCCCAGCTGACTTGTGCCCGGGCAAGCGTGTCGAGCGCGCCGAGAGCGGCGCCGGCTCGGAAGGCAGCGTCGGCGTCGCTGAGCCCGGAGTCCGCGACGAGCGCCCAGGCCGGGACGATCGGCGGCGCGATGGGGGCGGGGCTGGTGGTCGCGGGATCGAGGCGAATCATGGTTTGGAGGGTAAAGTGCCCGTGCGCTTTGCGCTACAGTTTTCACGGCAAAACGCACAGCCTGTCGATGGGACAAAACGAATGATAATGTTGCATTATCATTCGTTGTTTACGAGGGCTAGGGGACCATGGTAGAATACGCCAGAAAGGTAGAATTTTGGAGTCTTTCGTGTCCCTGAACATCAAAAATCCGGCCACCGTTGCTCTCGCCGATGAACTCGCACGCCGCCAGGGTATCAGTAAGACAGCAGCCATTCATCAGGCCCTTAGCGAGCGCTTGCATCGCTTGGGCTTTGGAGAGACCGCTCAGGAGCGTCTGCTGGCAGAATTGCGCGCCATCCGAGAAAGAGTTGCACGATTGCCCGAACTGGATAGTCGCAGCGACG
>NZ_JAMYPT010000046.1:0-17130 GCF_040320505.1 Mesorhizobium sp. M0678
CAGGTCGCGTTTGACCTCGGCAAGGTCGCGCCGGTCGTAGAACCATCTGAGCTCCATCAGGCAATCGTCGTCGACCTTGCGCGGCACGTAGTCGAGCGCGTTTAGGTAGTATTGCAGGCCGCCAAATTGTACGGCCAGTTCATCCCAGCCCGTGTGGAGGTCTCGCGGGTCGTGGTGGAGACCAAGGCCTGCGCATTTTAGCACGGCCTCTTTCCTGGTCCAAAGCTCAAGGAGTTTTCGCTCGCGAAGCCGGCGGGGGATTTTTTCAAAGGTCTTTGCCTCCTGGTCGTTCATAATATGGCAAGCCAACTGGTCGCAATTCGGCAAGGAGCGCCAATGCTCAATATCTACCCCAACCAAGCCCAAGGCTGAAACGGCGACGGCGGACCAATCTTGGCTATGAGACTGGCTCACGTCGACGTTGTGCGCAGGCAATCGGGGCTTACCGAAGCACGAAACAGTCACTTGGAGATCCCTCGGGGCAACATTCAAATGCGCAGCAAGGATGGTTCGAAAAGCAAACTTTGCCTGAAGATATGAAAGACGCAGATCTAAGTGACGAATTTTTTCTGCCCGTTGCCGCTCAACTGGGCTCAGCACTTCCCGCATCTGCAGCGTAGGAATCGTCAGCTGCGAATGCCGGAAGATCCAAACGTCGATTGTGCTCGTCTGCCTATTCGGATGCATGCGTCACGGCATGTGGCTCGCTCCACCACATGCCCCAGCCTGATGTGGGAGTCGTTACTGACTAGGTGGAATTTCTACACGGCCGGCGGCTGGCGATGTGTAAAGATGTATGAACCCAGTTTAACGACCGTGAAATGGCTCCATGCTTCTTCAGTGCACTGTTGCAGTATCGTTTCACAATTCATGGCCATATAATTCACATAATATTCAAAATTAGTTTAATAGGTATTTCTGCATAACGTTGAGTGACATGGAAGTTATGATAACTTACAAGAAATTAAAAACACTTCCAAAAAAATGTGTGTAGCTTTCTTCGCAACAAAAGTGTTCGGAGAAGGCAATGGACTACGTCAAACGTCCGCTATCGCATGGCCAAATGGGTCTTTGGCTGCATCATCAAAAAAGACCAACCGGTAGCGAATACAATTTGCCAGTCGATTTGCGCATAAAGGCACCGTTCGACATTGCTGCCTTGCGGCGCGCGCTCCAATCACTAATCGACCGCCATGAAATGCTGCGCACGACCTTTCACCAGGAAGGCGAGAATGTCGTTCAGCGGATTCATGAGACAGGCTCCCTGAGCTTTGGTGTCGTTCGGCTGCAGAACGCGGACGAGGAAGCTTTCCATCAATCTGTCGAGGCGGAGGCCCGCTCGCCTTTCGATCTGGAACATGGGCCGGTATTTCGCGCGCATCTGTTCATCCGTAGTGCCACGGAAGAGATTCTCCTCCTCAACTTCCATCACATCATTTCCGATGCTTACAGCATTCGCACATTCCTGCACGAATTCGGCAGGCTCTATCAAGCGTTCTGCGGCAACACGGGCATGCCGAGTCTGACGACGGCGGCTCCTTACGGGGATTTCGTAGCCTGGCAGGACCGGCTTCTTGCCGGCGACGACGGAGAACGCATGTGGGCCTACTGGCGTAGCCAATTTGTCGATCATGAGCCCAACCTAGCCCTTCCGACGGACAGATCACGAGCTGCGCTTGCCACGCACACCGGGTCAGTTTTCTCCCTGGATATTGAGATGCCGTTGGTCGCGCGCCTGGAGCGACTGGCGCACAAAGAAAAAGTAACACTCTCCACCGTTCTGCTCGCTGCCTACTACGTCCTGGTGCATCGTTACGGTGACCAGGACGACATCACTCTCTACATGCCACGCCTCGGTCGTCCGGCGGGAAATTTTTCGGGGACCTTTGGCTACTTTGTGACCTTAGGCGCTTTACGGCAGGATCTTTCCGGAAATCCAAGTTTCCTCGACCATTTGCAGAGGGTGCGCCACCTCATGCGCTCCTCGCGCAGCCACGAGCATTTTCCTCTTCCCCTCCTGCTTCAGAAGCTCAAGCTCCCCGCCACACCTGATCGCGATCCGCTCGCTCAAGCAGCTTTCAACTTCACGCCGGAAGCGGTGAGTTCTCTTGGTTTCACGCCATGCGACGTCGACCTCTCCGGCTTGCCTGCGCAAATCCGATTTTGCGAGACCGATATCTGGATCGATCTTGATTTCCGGATTCTTGCCGGAAAAGAAAGCCTCCGCCTCCACGTCGTATACAATTCAGACTTGTGGGATCGCAGCACCGTCGAGCGGCTGGCGAAGCACTATTGTTTGTTGCTTGAGGCAATTGCAGATGCTCCAGCGCGACGGATAAGTGACTATAGTTTTCTGACGCCAGAGGAAGAACACCAGCTTCTGCACGGTTTGAACGAGACAGGTGCACCCTTTCCGTCGGACATTTGCCTGCACAACCTGATCGAAGCGCAGGCCGCCAGTTACCCAAACAATATCGCTGTCAGCTGCCCGTCGGAAGCGCTCAGCTATGCCGCACTTGAGCAAAGGGCAAACAGGCTTGCTCGACATTTGGTTTCAAAGGGTGTCCGCCTTGGAGACGTGGTCGGTGTCCTCGTTGAGCGCTCGTGCGATCTCATTGTCGGGTTTCTAGCGGTCTTGAAGGCGGGGGCCGTCTATCTTCCTCTCGATTCGCGAATGCCACCCCAGCGCCTGCAGTTCATGGCGCGAGACGCTGGCGCGACTGCGGTCATCAGCAAAGCGGAGCTTAAAGAACAGATGCTCGGCAAAGCGCTGTCAGAGCCAAAAATTGAAGGTGCGATTGGATGCGCGGTGGTTCTCCTCGACAAGGACCGCACTGAAATTGCTCTGCATGAAGTCACGCCTCCGCACTGCCCCGCCGGTCCCTTCGATTTGGCCTACGTGATCTATACGTCCGGTTCCACTGGTCAGCCGAAAGGCGTGATGGTTGAACATCGCAGCGCCTGCAACATGGCGGAGGATCTAAAACGCACCTATCAACTGGGGGCGGATAACCGGGTCTTACAGTTCGCTTCCTGCGGATTCGATGCATCGCTGTTTGATTTTATGCTGGCCTTATCTTCTGGTGCTCAATTGTGCCTGGCACCTCCATCAGCATCGCTGCCCGGAGCGGAGCTTGTCGAGTTCATGCGTCGTGAGCGAATTACCGCGGCTGGTCTTACGCCGACAGCGTGGAACTCCTTGCCGTCGACTGATCTTCCTGATCTCACCGTCATCAAGTCAGGTGGGGAGCCCCTGCCGTCGAGCCTCATTGAGCGATGGGGTGAGAAGCGCCGCATCTTCAATTCCTATGGGCCCACCGAAACAACCGTCTATTGCATAAGGACCGAGGTGAAAGCCCAGGGGCAAAGGCCGCCTATTGGGCGCCCCGCCATCAATACCATGGCTTACATCCTCGATCGCTATGGCAATCCGGCACCGGTTGGCGCGATCGGTGATCTCTACATTGGGGGTGTCGGCATAGCCCGCGGTTACATCAATCGCGATGAACTCACGCGTGAGCTTTTCCGACCAAACCCGTTCGATGATGATCCGCAATCCAAGCTCTACAGAACTGGGGATCGGGCCCGGTATCGGTCAGATGGCATGATCGAGTTCTGGGGGCGGAAAGACGGACAGATCAAGATTCGCGGCATACGGGTCGAGCTTGCCGAAATCGAGCAGTGCCTGACGCAGCACGATGATGTCAAAGCTTGCTGCGTTACGCTGACAGATTGGTCCGATGAAAATGCGGGCCTGACAGCCTACGTGGTGAGGCGACGAGAGACGAGTTCGGAGGCTACAGATGAACTCCAGTCATTTCTGCGCGCCTCGCTGCCTGGCTACATGATTCCCTCACATTTTGTGTTCCTCCCGCAATTGCCAACAAATCGTAGTGGAAAGATCGATCGACGCGCTCTTCCCGAGCCGACAAACACTTCGAAATTAAGGACCGCAACTTTACCGACCGGTGAGTTGCAGACAGAACTAGCTGAGATATGGAAGGACGTGCTGAAGCTGGACTCCGTCGGCGTTGAAGACAATTTCTTCGATGTTGGCGGACATTCCCTGGCCATTGTCCAGGTTCAGGCGCGTATACACGATCGTTTGGGCATTGATTGCAAGATTCTAGAGCTGTTCGAGCATCCCACCATAAGAACGCTCGCTGCGCACTTGGCTGTAATTCCAGCCGCTCCTCGCCCCGCTCAAGACTTCAAGAAGCAAATTGGCTTGGCCGCAAGCGAAAACGAACCCAAACAGGACGGCAGTGCTGTTGCGATCATCGGGATGGCGGGCAGGTTCCCAGGGGCGGAGAACGTCGATCAACTTTGGAGCAATCTCGTCGATGGCATAGAGTCCATTGCAGATCTGAATGAACAGACGTTGCGAGAAGCTGGCGTCGATCCCGACACTTTGGGCAAGCCCAATTATGTGAGGCGCGAAGCCGTTATCAGCGGAGTTGATCTGTTTGACGCAGCGTTTTTCGGCGTCTCGCCTAAGGAAGCAGCGTGGATGGACCCGCAACAGCGGATCCTACTGGAAACAACGTATCAGGCGCTCGATCATGCAGGATACGGATCGCGCGAAACGGCAGAAGACCGTGTCGGCGTCTTTGCCGGCGTGGGGGCCAACCACTATCTCGCTGAGCGTGATGCAGGTCGCGACCTGCTGGATTCAGAGAAGTTGCGGATCCGCATTCTAAATGGCCACGATTTCACGGCGACGCGCATCGCCTATAAGCTCAACCTGACCGGCCCCTGCGTGTCAGTTCAGACGGCCTGTTCCACTTCGCTAGTTGCTGTCCACCTCGCTTGCCGGAGCCTGCGCAGCAATGAGTGCGACATGGCGTTGGCAGGCGGTGCATCGATTTCCCTGCCCCATGGAAAAGGCTATCTCCATCAACAAGGCCACGTCTTCTCTCCTGACGGCCACTGCCGTGCGTTCGATGCTAAAGCACAAGGAACGGTAAGAGGCAGTGGAACTGCGGTCGTTGTTCTCAAGCGACTGAGCGATGCCCGTAGAGACGGAGACTATATTTGGGCAGTTATAAAGGGGACGGCCATTAACAATGATGGCGCCGCCAAAGTAGGCTTCACCGCCCCCAGCGCCGACGGACAGGCTGCAGTCATTCAAGCTGCCCTCACCGATGCTGGCGTCTCCGCGGACACCATTGGTTATGTGGAGGCGCATGGTACGGGAACCTACCTTGGGGACCCCATCGAAATCTCCGGCCTGACCAAGGCCTTCCGTTCTCAAACCGCAAGGAAACAATTCTGCGCAATAGGTTCGGTGAAGACAAACATCGGCCATCTCGACACCGCGGCGGGTGTAACCGGATTGATCAAGCTCGCCACAATGCTGAACAAGGGCACCATTCCCGCCAGCCTACACTTTGATAAGCCCAACCCAACTATCGACTTTCAGGAGAGCCCGGTATTCGTAAACAACACCTGCACCGCTTGGCCCAAGAGTAGTGAGCCACGGCGCGGTGGAGTCAGCTCATTTGGCATTGGCGGCACGAATGCACACACGATCCTCGAGGAGGCTCCCTCGCGTGGTGGTGAGCAAGGCTGTCGCAGGCTGCACGTCTTTCCAGTATCGGGAGCGAGTAGGTCGGCACTGACAGAAATGCTCCGGCAACTGGCTGGCTTTATGCGCCGAAGCGACATTCAGCATAGCTCAGCGAACATCGCATACACCTTGCAAAAAGGTCGCGCCGCTCACAGATATCGCACAAGTTTTGTGGGATCCAATCTGGTGGAACTAGCCGACCAACTCGATCAGACGGCACTGCAGGCGGGCGCGTCGCGAGAGGTTTCGAGCAATGAACACCGCATCGTATTCATGTTCCCGGGCCAGGGCGGCCAGCAGGTTGGAATGTGTCGGGAGCTTTATGAAGAAGAGCCAGTATTCCGCAGTGCCATCGATGAATGCGCAGAGTGGCTTAACGAACTCGCACGCATTGATTTCCGCCCCCTGCTCTACTGCGAAGGCAAATCTGATAGCGAACTTGAGCCACAGCTGGAAGCCGTCATACAGCCCGTCATCTTCGCTACACAATATGCAATGGCGAAGCTCTTCATCTCACGGGGCATTGTCCCTGCAGCTGTGATCGGCCACAGCATCGGGGAATATGCAGCCGCTCATATTGCGGGCATCATTTCGTTACCCGATGCCATTCGACTGACACTGATAAGAGGGCAGTTAACATCCCGTGTGCCTGCTGGTGGCATTGTTGCAGTCGGTCTGTCGCCCGAAGAGCTTCAGCCATATTGGAACGAAAGCCTTTCATTGGCGGTTATAAATGGACCGCGTCAGTGCGTCGTTTCGGGCCCCGCGTCCGAGATCGCAACGTTTGATGAGCGACTGCAAGCGAGCTTTATTGAGAGCAAACGAATATGCGCAAGTCATGCCGCGCATTCATCCCTGCTGGATCCGATCCTGCCGGAGTTTAGGATTCACACAGAACAGGTCAAGTTGCAGACGCCGCAAATACCTTTCATTTCGACGGTGACGGGCGACTGGCTTGAGGCGGAACCGCCACTTGATGGCGGCTACTGGGTCCGCAATCTGCGCGAGACAGTGCAGTTCCATCGGGCTTTCGATCGGCTGGTGCAAACGCGCCACGAGTTGTTTATCGAGATGGGGCCAGGCGCAGCCCTGACCAGACATTCCAGACAGTTCAAGTCAAAGAGCGACTTACGCAGCCTCGTCGCCTTTCCCGCCTTGTCGGAAGACGATGATGGGCAAGGCGATCGCGCGAGACTGTTACAGACGCTTGGAAAGCTTTGGACCTGCGGGGTTGGCATCGACTGGTCTGGCTTGCACGGCAATCCGCCTCCGCAGCGTATCCCCCTCCCTCCCTATCCTTTTGATCGCAAGCGTTACTGGATTGACGCGGTCGCCACCAACGAGCGCAGACAAAACGCGGATTTTAATCAATCTAATACTGCGGTGATATCCGTCGATGGCCCGGCTGGGAACGAAGAAGCGCGCGGTGTGATCGTGACAGAGATGTCTAGTGACGCAGCTTTGGAAAGCCAAATTGTGGCGATTTATCGGGACATTTTAGGCTTGGATGGCGTTGCCCTGACCGACAGCTTCTTTGATCTTGGTGGCGATTCGTTGAGCGCGTTGGGTGTCATCAATCGCATAGAGCAACTCACGGGAGAGAGATTGGCTCTCTCCCTGCTATTGGAAAACCAGACACCAAGAGCGCTCGCGATAGCTCTGTCGAAGACCGGTAGCAACGCGCGTCCGTGCGCTTTGGTACCGATACAAACCGGCGGTTCTCGCGCGCCTGTGTTTTGCCCCCATCCTATTGGCGGACAAGTGCTCCTTTATCTGCCCCTTGCTAAAGCGCTAGGTCCGGAGCAGCCGCTCTTCGGCCTGCAGGCACGCGGTCTGAACGGTGAGGCAAGACCTCACCTGAGCATTCCGGTGATGGCGCGGGAATATATAGAGGCGATCAAAAGCGTACAACCACACGGCCCTTATCAGCTCGTCGGCTTATCCATGGGCGGCAGCATTGCTTGGGAAATGGCCTGCCAATTGTGCGATACTGGCGACGAGGTAACAATGCTTGGCCTGCTCGATGCGAAAGCGTTTCACAAGCATGAAGATCACACAAGCGACCAGTATCACGGCCTGCTTGGCAACAGCCCCATTCCCGAGTGGCTGAGCGAGGAAGCGGTCACATTGAGCCTCCTTTTTCCTGCGCTGAAGAAACTTTGGCGAAAACTGAAATCCATCAAACGTGAGCGTCAGGTCACCGCCTTGCTCGATTTCGGAAGGCAAGCAGGCCACTTGCCCGACATGAGCGAAACGCAGCTCCATCATCTCCTGTCAGTTGCTGAGGCAAATAGAATTGCGCTGCGTGATTATATACCTCGGCCCAACGACAGCAGGTCCGTTCTTTTTGCGGCCCAAAGCGGCTTGCGCGTATCCACCAATCAACCTAATGGCGATCTTGGTTGGAAGCAATTTGCGCGGGGCCGTCTGGAAATTCACGAGGTTCCAGGTGACCATTACACGATGGTCGCTCCTCCGCATGTGAGCGTCCTCGCGAGGAAGCTCGGTAACTATTTGAATCAAAATGACTAAGCGACAGCACCAGCTAACCCGCGTAAGTGAGACCCGATTAGTGATGCGCGGACTGCAACAGCCGCAATCGTTTGGGCAGCCACCGGTCTTGATGCTCAGCAGCCGGCCGAGCCATACCTTGTTAGGATCGAAGTTCTGCCGATGGACGCTGTGAGCACCGAAGAGAAGATCGATGAAGCGCAGCTCATAGAGCGTGCGAGCTTCCGCGTGGGTCCACGGACGGCGCGCTGGTTCGGATCTCACTTCCGGCACCAATCCATCCACTGCCGCCATCTTGTTGCCCTACGCGCGAGCCTTCGAGCCTAGAAACTCGCGGGCCAATGTATCGAGCGTATCGCGCCGCAGGTCTGCCGGCCGATCGCGACGAAGTTGCTGGTCCGAACTATTCGGTGCCATAGCCGGTCGGCTGCGGCGATCAGAGGCCACCCCTCGTCGGCAATTCCGACGATGTCGTTGCGGGCTAGCGACATTTTTTCGAGCATGGGCGCTCCGTCGAGCTCACCGGAAGCCGGAAGGGTGAGACCGTTCATCGGTTACGTCGCTTACCTTCAAGGAGATCCGCGACCGCATGCGCTGCATCCATGACATGTGTTCCCGGGCCAAACACCGCGGCGACCCCGCGATCCATCAGGAACTGGTAGTCCTGGCGCGGCACCACACCGCCGCAGACAACGATAATGTTCTCGGCGCCTTTCGCTTTCAGTGCGTCGACGAGCTGCGGCAAGAGCGTCTTGTGGCCGGCCGCGAGCGAGGACGCGCCGACGACATGAACCTCGGAAGCCAAAGCCATGTCGGCAGCCTCCTCAGGTGTCTGGAATAGCGGCCCTACGACCACTTCGAAACCAAGATCACCAAAAGCCGATGCGATCACTTTGGCGCCGCGGTCATGGCCATCCTGGCCGAGCTTGGCCACCATCAGCTTTGGACGGCTGCCGAGTAAGGCGGCGACTTCGTCGATGCGGGACGCCAGAGTCTTGTATTCCGGCTCGTCCTGAAAGGCCGAGCCGTAGACCTTCGAGATCACCTCGGGGACGGCCGCGTGATCTCCGAAATCGCTGCGCAGGGTGTCGGAAATCTCCCCCACCGTCGCGCGGGCGCGCGCGGCTTCGACGGCCGCCGCGAGAAGATTGCCCATGCCGTCAGCCGCGGTCTCGCCGAGCGCGGCAAGGGCTGCGTCGACGCGCTTAGGATCGCGCTGACGCTTCGTCCGTTCGATGCGGTGGATCTGCGCCTCGCGCACGGCCGCATTGTCGATGTCCAGGACCTCGATCCGGTCCTCGGTCTCGAGGCGGTGTTTGTTGACGCCGATGATCACTTCGTCGCCACGGTCGACGGCGGCCTGGTGCCGGGTCGCCGCGGACTCGATCAGGCGTTTTGGCAGGCCTTCGATGATGGCCTTCGTCATGCCACCCATGGCCTCGATTTCCTCGATAAGCGCCCACGCCTGCTGCGCAAGCTCGTTCGTCAGGCTCTCGACGTAATAGGAGCCTGCCAGCGGATCGACGACCTTGGTCACGCCGGTCTCGTGCTGGAGTATCAGCTGGGTGTTGCGCGCGATACGTGCCGAAAATTCCGTCGGCAGCGCGATCGCTTCGTCGAAGGAATTGGTGTGCAGCGATTGCGTGCCCCCCAGCACGGCGGCCAGCGCCTCGTAGGCCGTGCGCACGATGTTGTTGTAAGGGTCCTGCTCCTGTAGCGACACGCCGGAGGTCTGGCAGTGGGTGCGCAGCATCAGCGACGAGGCCTTCTTTGGCCGGAACTCCCCCATGATCCGCGACCAGAGGAGCCGCGCCGCCCGCAGCTTGGCGGCCTCCATGAAGAAATTCATCCCGATAGCGAAGAAGAAGGAGAGCCGTCCCGCGAAGTGGTCTACATCCAGTCCCTTCTTCAGGGCCGCGCGGACATATTCGCGCCCGTCGGCCAATGTGAAGGCGAGTTCCTGCACCAGCGTCGCGCCCGCCTCCTGCATGTGGTAGCCGGAGATGGAGATGGAGTTGAACTTCGGCATTTCCTTAGCCGTGTATTCGATGATCTCGGCGACGATTCGCATCGAGGGCTCGGGCGGGTAGATGTAGGTGTTGCGGACCATGAACTCTTTCAGGATGTCGTTTTGAATCGTTCCCGAAAGTTCGGCGCGCGAGCAGCCTTGCTCCTCGCCGGCAACGATGAAGCAGGCGAGGATCGGGATGACCGCGCCGTTCATCGTCATGGACACCGAAATGTCCTTGAGCGGGATGCCGTCAAACAGAATCTTCATGTCCTCGACAGAATCGATTGCCACCCCGGCCTTGCCGACGTCGCCGACGACACGTGGATGGTCACTGTCGTAGCCGCGATGGGTGGCGAGGTCGAACGCGACAGACACGCCCTGTTGGCCGGCCGAGAGCGCTTTGCGGTAAAAGGCGTTCGACTCCTCCGCCGTCGAGAAGCCGGCATATTGGCGGATCGTCCACGGCCGTCCGGCATACATGGTCGCGCGCGGCCCCCGGACGAAGGGTTTCAGGCCGGGTAGCGTGTCGAGATAACTGATGCCTTGAAGGTCTTTCGCCGTATACAGCGGCTTGACGTCGATACCTTCGGGGGTGCACCAGACAAGACTGTCGGGCGACGCCTTCAGTTCCCGTTCGGCAAGAGCGCGCCAGTCAGCGAGTTTTGTATCCGTCATCATTCAATTCCAGAATGGGCTCGTCGACGGCGAGGCTCGCGCCTGCCCTGGCGGCGATCCGCTTGACGGTCGCACGCCGCCCGGCGCGCAGCACGTTCTCAATCTTCATGGCCGCAACGGTGGCAAGCACCTTGCCCGGCATCCACGGGCTCGCCTTGCGAAATGGTAATCGCAGTGACCACGCCGGCGTCGGGCAAAGCAGCAGCTTCTGAGCGGGTTTGGGGCTGAGGTTAGTGTGGATATTTGATGATTAATCAGTTGGTGGTTACAACAAAACAGGCTGTGGGGCAACAGCTAGCCGCGTACGCGCAGTCAGTTGATGGAAGCCTTATCGGTCGCAGACGATGGGACCTCCAGCTCGACGCGAGTTTACCCCCACGTTCGAGGCCTCAGCCTAGCGGCAACGACGTCGCCGCACTCCAACCAATCGTTATGTGCGAGTTCAATACGTTATTCACTCTTCCGATCCCACTCGTAGTGGAGGAGTGGGCCTACGCTGTTCGCTCTTTGATACTATCCCGTCCCTTCTTCGCTGGGGCTCGGCTCGGCCACTCCCGAGCAACCCCCGTTTGCTTAACAGCTGCAAAGACTAAGGCGAGCCGCCGCTCAGACCACGGTCATAACGTCTAACCCGCCGAATAAGATAAGCTGACGCATAAGCGTATCTCGTCCGCATAACAATCGAGCTTATCCCATAGCGATCCCCGATGGTGGACAGCGGCAGATTTCGCTATGCCATGAACCAAGCTGGCAGCCGATACAGCGAAGGCGACAATCGCCAGCTTTCTCCTCAGCCGACATCGCGGTCATTGGCCTGTATGAAAAAGACATCCCACATGGAAGTTCCTCCCCCCCTCAGCAACCATGTAGCCCGGGAGAAGTGGGCAGACATTAGGGCGCAACTCGAGGCCATGAAGGCTGAAGACTGCGACTGGTACGGCGGGAAGGTGCCCGGCTACACCTACAAAATGGGCGATGACCTCGATTACGTAATCCGCGAGGCCTACCAGCTTTATTTCGGTGAGAACGCACTCGGAAGGAGCGCTTTCAAGAGTGTGACGAAACTGGAGCAGTCGATTGTCGGATTCTGCCTCCGTCTGTTCGGCCATGATGGCACCGGGGCTGGTATCTTTACTTCGGGGGGGACCGAGAGCATCTTCCTCGCGGTCAAGTCGGCACGTGAGTGGGCCAAGCGGAGCAAGCCGAGTGCGACAAAACCGAACGTAGTGATGCCGGTGTCGGCGCACGCCGCTTTCGGCAAGGCGACCTACTACATGGGGATTGAAAGCAGACGAGTTGCCCTCGGCAAAGATTATCGCGCCCACATCGAGGGGCTCCGTGCCGCAATTGATGGTAACACCATCATGATCATCGGTTCGGCGCCGGCCTACGCACATGGCAATTTTGACGACATAGAATCGCTTGGTGAGCTGGCGGGGGCCTATGAACTCTGGTTCCACGTGGATGCGTGTCTCGGCGGTTTTGTAGCTCCCTTTGTGAAACGGCTCGGATACCCCATCCCGGTCTTCGACTTTACTGTTCCGCAGCTGACAAGCCTGTCCGCGGATCTCCACAAGTACGGTTATGCGCCGAAAGGCTCGTCGGTGCTACTGTACCGGACTCCCGAGCATAAGGAATGTGCGAAGTTTACGTTCCGCGACTGGCCGCGTGGACTGTATCAGACTTACACTTTCCTGGGATCGCGACCCGCAGGTCCGCTCGCCGGGTCGTTCGCCGCCATCAATTTTCTCGGAGAGGAAGGCTATCTCGACGCCGCGCGCATCATGATGTCCACCAAGGAGAAGCTGGTTTCAGGGATTGGCGCGATCGACGGTCTCAGGGTCTACGAACCCTCCGATCTCATTATCCTGCTCTACGACTCGGTGGAACCGGCCGTTGATATTAACGCCGTTGCGGAGGAAATGAGAAAGCGGGGCTGGTTCGTGGGTGTAGTCGCGGAGCCCGTGGCGATTTCCTTTCCGATCAACCCGATACATGAAAAAAGCGTCGACGGGTACCTGGAGGACCTCCGTGCCTGCGTCGAAGTGGTCAGGACCAGCGGGAAAACGGCCGCCTATGACGAAGCCACATATACCTGACGGGCTTGGAGCAGCTGATGGTGAACGTCCTTTTTGACGCCTTGCTGGGCGACCGGCGTGAGACGGCAGCGCCGTTCCTGCGTCTGCCTGGCGGCGATGAGATCTCGTATCGCAAATTTTACGAGCGGGTTTCGCGTTACGCCAACGCACTGGTCGCGCTTGGTGTAAAGCCCGGAGACCGGGTCACAGTTCAGGTCGAAAAGTCACCGGATGCGCTCGCACTGTACTTCGCTACAATAGGTTTGGGCGCGATCTACTCCCCATTGAATACCGACTATACCGCAGGGGAGCTGGAGTACTTCGTTCAGGATGCGGAGCCGTCGCTAGTGGTCTGTGTGCCGGCATCGGAACACAATATGGGTATTATAGCGAATAGGGTCGGTGCTGCT
The DNA here is from genome assembly GCF_040320505.1 of Mesorhizobium sp. M0678. Taxonomy (NCBI): domain Bacteria; kingdom Pseudomonadati; phylum Pseudomonadota; class Alphaproteobacteria; order Hyphomicrobiales; family Phyllobacteriaceae; genus Mesorhizobium; species Mesorhizobium sp. M0678. Next base: position 13,255 of record NZ_JAMYPT010000046.1, read on the forward strand.
GTCGCCACATTGGGCGCTGAGGGATCCGGCAGCTTGCGGAAAGCTGCTAAGAGACAGCCCGGTACCTTTGTTTCTGCTCCCAGAGGCGAAGAGGACATTGCCGCACTTCTTTATACCTCCGGCACTACGGGGCGTTCGAAGGGCGCAATGCTATCGCACGGCAATCTACTTTCAAATGCGGCAACGCTCAAGAAGGCCTGGGCCTTTACCGAAGATGACGTGCTGCTCCACGCGCTGCCTATATTCCATGCCCACGGATTGTTCGTCGCCAGCAACACGGTCGCGCTCGCCGGCGGGTCGATTATTTTCCATCCGCGGTTCGTCGCGGATGATGTCATCCGGGACCTCTCGGCGGCGACCTCCTTCATGGGCATCCCGACGTTCTACACCAGGTTGTTGGCCGACCGCCGTCTGACCCGGGAACTGGTGGCCGATATGCGTCTGTTCGTGTCAGGCAGCGCGCCCCTGCTTGCAGAAACTCACTTCGAGTTTCAGCGCCGAACGGGCCATCGGATTCTCGAGCGGTATGGAATGACCGAGACGACTATGATCACGTCGAACCCGTACGACGACGTCCGGAAGGCCGGAACGGTCGGACGTCCGCTGCCTGGCATTTCAGTCCGCCTCTGTGACGCCGAGACGGGCAAAGAGGTCCCGCCGGGCGAGATCGGAGTCTTGGAAGTAGCCGGCCCCAATGTATTCAAGGGGTACTGGAGAATGCCGGAGAAAACCGCGAGCGAGTTTCGCGCTGATGGGTACTTCATGACCGGTGACTTGGCCAGGATCGATGCGGATGGATACATCACCCTCGTCGGCCGCGCTAAGGACCTCATCATCTCCGGTGGCTATAACGTGTATCCGAAGGAAATCGAACTGCTGGTCGACGAATTGGATGGTGTCGTAGAATCCGCGGTCATAGGCGTCCCGCACACCGACTTCGGCGAGGCTGTAGTCGCGGTCGTGGTCGTCGACCCGAACAAAATAACGGCAGCCGATTCATTGATGCCGCTCCTCAATGGGAAAGTCGCGAAGTACAAGCAGCCGAAGCGCTACTTCATCGAGGATAGGCTCCCAAGAAACGCTTTGGGGAAAGTTCAAAAGACGCTGCTGAGGGAAAAATACCGCCGGTGTTTTATTTAGGCGGCTATACCCGGGCCACCGTCGGGCGTGGCTGGGCAGGTAGATCAAGGGCAGGGCCGTTTTCTATGCGGCCGCCGTGCAGGAAAGAGCCGGCCCGCCAATGGCGAATCCGCGTTCGATGCAGCGCAACGGCTCGGGTCTTGCCAGGATCATCTCGTCCTGCACCACCAATAGGCGATTTCACCTGGCCCCGAAAACCGGTTGGTTTCGTTGACGTAAGAAGCCGTTGCCGGAGCGGCAATGGTCAGGCTATTCGGCAGGGGCTAGACTTCGGGCAATCCGCGCAGGGAGCCACCTAAAATGTATCGCGCACCGGTCGATGAGATCGCCTTCACGCTCAAGCAGGTCGCCGGTATGAAGCCCGCGCTCGATGCAGGATGTACGGCAATCTCTCCGAGGACGTGGTCGACGCGATCCTCTCCCGGGACGGACGCTTCGCGACCGAGGAGGTGGCGCCGCTCTACCGCGCCGGCGACGGGCACGGTGCCGGGCTCAAGGATGCCGCCGTCCCCACGCCTCCCGGTTGCAGGGAACTGTACCGGCGCTGGGCCGAAGGCGGCTGGAATGCGCTTTCTGCGCCGGTCGAGCATGGCGGGCAGGGCCTTCCCCTGATCCTCGGAATGGCTGTGCTGGAGATGTGGAATTCCGGCGCGATAGCTTTCGGCATAGGCCCGATGCTCACCATGGGCCCGGTCGAGGCGCTCGAGACGCACGGCAGCGCCGGGCTGAAGGCGACCTATCTGCCGAAGCTGGTGTCCGGCGAATGGATGGGGACGATGAACCTCACCGAGCCGCAGGCCGGCTCCGATCTCAACGCGTTGAAGTCGCGCGCCGAACCGGCCGGCGACGGCAGCTATCGCATTTTCGGCACCAAGCTTTTCATCACCTACGGCGAACACGATTTCACCGACAACATCGTGCATCTGGTGCTCGCGCGCCTGCCTGACGCGCCGCCGGGAATAAGGCGCGGCCTGTCGCTGTCCCTGGTTCCGAATTGATGGTCTAGGCAGACGGTAGCCTAGGCGCCCGCAACGAGGTCTTCTGCGGCGGTATCGAGCACAAGCTCGGTATCCACGGGTCGCCGACCTGCACAATGATCTAAGGCGACGGATTCGTGAAGGATTGCGAGCCCGGCGCCGTCGGATGGCTGATCGGAGAGCCGAACCGCAGGCTTGCTGCCATGTTCACTATGATGAATAACGCCCGGCTCGCCGTCGGCATCCAGGGCGTGGCGATCGCCGAAGCAGCGATACAGAAGGCTCTCGCCTATGCCCGCGAGCGCCGGCAGGGCAGGGCGACCGGGTATGTCGGCGCGGGCATGGCGCCGATCGTCCACCATCCCGACGTCAAGCGCAATCTGCTCACCATGACCGCGCTCACGCGAGTGGCTCCGTCTGCTATTCGCTCGCGCATGCGATGGACATGGCGCGCTTCAGCGGAGGTGATGCGGGCCGTCATTGGCAGGAACGCGCCCACCTGCTCACCCCAATCGCCAAGGCATTCTCAACGAATACCGGTGTGGCCGTCAGTTCTATCGGCGCGCAGATACACGGCGGCATGGGCTTCATCGAGGAAACGGGTGCTGCGAGCCTCTATCGCCATGCCCGCATTGCGCCGATATACGAGGGCACCAACGGCATCCAGGCGATAGATCTCGTCACCCGCAAACTGCCGCAGGCCGACGGCCAGCATGTGCTGGGTTACATCGCCGCTGGGCGAGACGGCCCAAAACCATTCGCGCTTCCAGGCGCGAAGGCTTCGGCCGTTGCGCCGAGGCGATCGACCGGGCGATCGACCGGGCGATCGCCGATCTGCTTCAATCGACCAAAGTCTTGCAGAAGGCGGTCAGGGCCGACGACGTGGACCTGGCTCTCGCCGCCGGCGCGACGCCCTATCTTACCTCGCCAAGGCAGCTTTTGCCGAGGCGGCTGAGCGCGCCGCGCTCGCCCGCTTCTATGGCGACAATCTGCTGGGCGAGACCGCCGGCCTCAAGGCAGCGGTGGTCGGCGGCAGCGGGAGCCTGCTCGGGGCTGGTGCTGCATTGGTCGCCTGAAAACAGAGGGGAAACATTGAGCGAGCCTGCCATCGTCGAGCGTGCGGTGCCGTCCAGTCGATCCGCATGAAGAACGCACTACCGCGGCAATGTAGGCCGCCAGGAACAGGGCACTCGGGGAGCAGGCGACGCGGTCCCGGCATCCGGGCGCACGTCGTCCTGGGCGTGCCGGGCGCCTACTCCTCAGGCAATGACATCGCCGATTTCTGGGAAACGCCCGGGGCGGCGCGCTGGGGAGGAATTCGTCGGTTTGCTGGTGGCCCAGGCGACAATGGAGAAGCCGATCGTATCGGGCATCGACGGCATTGCGGTCGGCATCGGCACGACGCTCAACCTGCACTGCGACCGGACCTTCGCGACGCGCCGCACACCATTCGTCGACCTCAGCCTGGTGGCTGACGCCGGGACGCAAAAGCCGCTCCCCTGGCTCATGCGGCGGACGAATTCGAGGGTGATCACGAGTGACCCTCTTGGCCCGGCCCACGGCAGCGCCGGCCCTGGCACCCACGAACAGCTCAATGATGCCCCGATTTCTCCTGCAGGAGAAATGGCGATCTCAATGCTCCAATCTTCTCGACGCATAAGGAAGCGTTGACGCGAATAATTCGGGCGACCTATCCAAATCGCCCGACTTGCGGCTTGGATATAGCAACGATTTGCCGGCGCGTCGATCTGCCTGGGTA
>NZ_JAMYPT010000047.1:0-15710 GCF_040320505.1 Mesorhizobium sp. M0678
CCCTGGCAATGTCCGCATGTTTTACCGGTTACTGCCGAAATAGCGGCGCGGCCGCGCGGGTTCAACGTGCTCGATCTCGCCACGCATCCCTGCCGCATCTCCAGTGGTCGAATGGCAGAACCGGCTCGATGCGGTCTATCCGCTCGTCTTCTTCGACGCGATCCGGGTCAAGATTAGGGACGAGCAGGCTTCGTCGCAATAAGGCCATCTACATCGCGCTCGGTATCCTGCCCGACGGCCCCAAGAAGATCCTCGGTCCGGATCGAGCAGACCGAGGGCGCCAAGTTCTGGCTGCGCGGCATGAACGAGCTGAAGAACCGGGGCGCCGACGACATCCTGATCGCCGTCGTCGACGCCTCAAGGGCTTTCCCGAGGCGATCGGCGCCGTCTTTCCTCACATGACGGTCCAGACCTGCATCGTGCACCTGAAAGACGTGCTTTGGCGATCCAGACCGATTGTGCTAATCTTCTCCATAGCGGCTCTCCCTCATGTGACTTTCGACAGCCACTTTGGCACATCAGGATGCCGGGAGCGGAGGCCGTCCACCACATCAGGTCAGCCCCGACCTCGATCTTGGAGATCGTGTCGATACTGAGACCGGCTCGCTCGGCCAGTTGCTCTTGACGGCCGGTACAGCGTTGCGCGTTTCAAGTTCGTGGGGCGAAATGAGAAACTGACCCTAACGAAACTTAGAACTGACATCCTATCCCACAGTTCGCTCATCGCGGTGACTGAGACCGTCGGGCCCTGCGAGATCCCACTAATATGCAGTTCGTAACGGACGTCGCGCTGACCTCGTTTCGGGCGAGATCAGCCCACCAGGAGTGGTAGGTGCGGTTCGCAATAATACATGAAACACTACCAGTTGCGCATAGCAAACAAAACTGCAGCATCGGAGAATGCCACCATGAGTGAAATGGACTTGATCGATAATGTCATTCCACCTAGGGATGTAATCAAATGCACAGCGCGCATCGGTGCTGAAATCAGGAATGTCAAGCTTTCGGCCGATTTGCCGGACCGGACCATCGCTGCCATAAACGGCTTGGTGCTTGAGCACAAGGTCATCTTCTTCCGCGACCAGGGTCATCTCGACGACGCTGGGCACGAGCGTTTTGCTCTGCGATTCGGGAAGCCCTCGCCGTATCCGGAGGGAACGACGCCGATTTACGACATTGATACCGCACGTGGAGATACCGGGGCTTACGTTTGGCATATCGATTGGTCCTGCATGGACGCTTATCCCAAGATCGCGGTGCTGCGAGGCGTTGTGATCCCGCTAGTCGGCGGTGACACCGTCTGGTCAAACACCGCGGCCGCATATCTCGACTTACCGTTGCCGCTGCAACGGCTTGCCAACGAACTCTGGGCTGTTCACAGCTACCCCGGATCTTATCTCAGGTCTTCTACCGAGCCCCATACTGGACCCATGATCGAGACAGAGCATCCAGTCGTACGCGTCCACCCCGAGACCGGGGAGCGCACGCTTGTGCTCGGCGTTTATGTAACGCGTTTCGTTGGCATATCCAAATATGACGGCCAAAGGCTACTCGATCTCTTTGAGTCTCATGTCACCGCGCAGGAAAACACGGTACGCTGGAAGTGGAAGCAGGGTGATATCGCTATCTGGGACAATCGAGCAACGATGCATTGTGCAACCAAGGATTGTGGCGACCAACGCCGCGTCGTTCGTCGCGCAACCATCGAGGGCGAGGTGCCCGTCAGTGTCGACGGCCGGTACAGTGTTGCGCGATCTAAATTTATCCAGCCGGCGCCCTCGGCAAAGGTCGTTTAGACCGTACTTTTAGGTGAAAGTGCCCCCCGGCAAGCTGAATTCGGGGGCGGCTCTGATGTCGAAATGGATTATCTCACCGGATGCTCGCGCTCGTACCGCCGGACCGGTTCGGCTTGATATCGCTCAGCCGCGACAGTCACAACCGCTTGAGAACCGGCTGACGGTGGCAGGAGACGCCGACCTCATGGGCGATGCCGCAGCGCCACGACGCGCTCGTCCGTCGACGCAGCAGTCGGCGGGCCGCGAGGAACGTTCGGCCATGCCGGCCCGCGCTTCGGCCTTGGCGTCAATCGGCACGCTGATGCGCAGTTCGCCGCGGCGCGCCTTGGCGCGCGCGGCATCGAGCATGCGCGCCCTGAGCACGCCGAGTTCGAACTCGCTGATGGAGCCCTTCATGCCGGGCAGGAGTCGATCGCTAGGCCGGCAGGGATCGTAGACGCCATCCAGGTCGATGAACCTCAACCAGGCCGCAGAGCTCCAACAGGTGGTGCCCCGGCTTCGAGCGACGTCGACGGGCTCGTACTGGCGCCGCTGGCTCTCGGGGTTGCTCTCGACCTGAGCCTGAGTGGACTGTCGAACATAAACGACCGCCTTGCGCTTCAAAACCACGGCCGGCAGGAGATCAGCGCTCATCATCGTCACGCCCCTTGGCTGCGACGCCGGCGGCCTCCAACAGCAGGCGGGTCAACCGGGCGACTGCTATCCGGCGGTCCGAGATGCTGATCCTCTGGAGCTTTCCGGAGTCGAACGGAATAGCGAGTTGGCGCGGCCGGGTGGTGGCGGCAATGTTGGCAGGCTTCGCATCTTGCTCCTCCTGGACGATGTTCGAATTGCCCAGAGAGCTTGGTCTGAATGGACACGCGCGGCGCGCCGAACGTCATTCCGACGCAGATGGCCGGATCCAGCATCCACGCGGCCACGATGATGACCACGCCAGGCGCCGCTTCAACGTGAACGACCTCGCCGCCGGCGCGCCGCTCCGTGTATGTGCGGGGTGGTGCGCGCCTTCCTGCGCTATTTGCATCTGAAGGGCTTCATTTCGGTGGCCTTGGCCGATTGTGTGCCGTCGATTATCTGTTCGGATTGATTGTGTTGAAGAAGTCGGTGATTAAGCCGGGCGTTCTTTTCGCCGCAACGAGTTGCGATTGGGTCGAGGCGGCCTCCTTGCCCTCTGGGATTGGTGTCCGGGTAGTGCAGATCTTGGCCAATTTCCTGAGGTTTTGGGCGATGGCTGCGAGGTGGAACTCATCGCGGGCACCGCAGGGACCGCGCAATCGCAGTCTGTCGAGCTTCAGGATGCGCTTGAGGTGCGCGGTAAGCATCCGGCGTGGGCCGCCTTGCGGGGGCGTGCGAATGATCTGATTACAGGTCGTATGGATAGCAATACGACCAGGAATGATTTCAAGCTCCTCGAGATCGTGGACACCGGCCGACGCCGCCGGTTCAGCATGGATGCAAAGCGGCGGATCGTCGAGGAAAGCTTCGCTTCCGGCGATAGCGTTTCGGCTATCGCGCGGCGCCACGGGCTCTTGCCTGCGCAATTGTTCGCCTGGCGGCGGGCGGCGCGCGAAGGTCAGTACGGCATCTGGCGCGGCACCGGCGCTGCAGCCGAGTTTGTCGAAGCACAGGTTGTGCCGGAGCTCCGGCATCCGGACCGGCATCGTGCTGTCGGCCATGGCAACAGTCAGATGGAGGTCGTGAGCGCGAACGGCCGGCGTGTTGTTGTCGATTGCGATGTAGACGTGGACACGCTGCTGCGGATTATTCGGGCTCTGGAGACGCTGCGGTGATCCCGGTCCCGACCGGCGTGCGGGTGTGGCTGGCGACCGGGCACACAGACATGAGAAGGGGCTTTCCCTCCCTGTCATTTCAGGTTCAGGAGGTGCTCAAGCATGACCCGCTGAGCGGTCACCTGTTTGCTTCCGCGGACGCAGGGGCGATCTTTTGAAGGTGATCTGGCATGACGGCCAGGGCGCCTGCCTGTTCACAAAACGGCTGGAACGCGGCCGCTTCCTGTGGCCGTCGCTCGCCGATGGAACAGTGGCGATCTCCTCGGCTCAACTTGGTTATCTACTCTGCGGAATTGACTGGCGAAACCCGCAGGAAACATGGCGCCCAACAAGCGTCGGATGACCATTTTGTCTTTGGATTTGTTGGCAAATCATGATTCAGTTGCGTTATGAGAACGGCTCCTGAATCGCTTCCATCGGACCTTGCCAGCGCCCATGCGATGATCCTCGCCGAGCGCGCCGCCCGTGTGGAAGCCGAGGCAGTCGCGGTGCGCGCTCGGGCGCTCAATTCCAGAACGGATGCGCTGATCGCGCATCTCAAGCTCGAGATCGAAAAGCTCAAACGCGAGCTCTACGGCACCCGCTCGGAACGCAAGGCGCGGCTGCTGGAGCAGATGGAACTGCAGCTGGAAGATCTCGAGGCGTCTGCCACCGCAGACGAGCTGGCCGCCGAGCAGGCTGCGGCAAAGACGAGAGACGTCAAGTCGTTCCAGCGCCAGCGGCCGTCGCGCAAGCCATTCCCGGAACATCTGCCGCGCGAGCGCGTCGTCATCGCCGCACCCGAAAGCTGCCCGTGCTGTGGTTCGGGCAGGCTGTCGAAGCTCGGCGAGGACATCACCGAGACGCTGGAAGTGATCCCGCGCCAGTGGAAAGTGATCCAGACGGTGCGCGAGAAGTTCTCGTGCCGGGAATGCGAGAAGATCACACAGCCGCCGGCGCCCTTCCATGTGACGCCGCGTGGCTTTGCCGGCCCCAACCTTCTGGCGATGATCCTGTTCGAGAAATTCGGACAGCATCAGCCCTTGAACCGCCAGAGCGAACGCTATGCCCGCGAGGGCATCGATCTTAGCGCATCGACGCTGGCCGATCAGGTCGGCGCGTGCACAACCGCGCTGTGGCCAATCCATGCTCTGATCGAGAACCATCTCCTTGCCGCCGAGCGTCTGCACGGCGACGACACCACGGTGCCGATCCTGGCCAAGGGCAAGACGACGACCGGCCGTGTCTGGGTTTATGTCCGCGACGACCGGCCGTTCGGCGGGACCGCGCCGCCGGCAGCAGCCTGCTATGCATCGCGGGATCGACGGCACGAACATCCCGAGCGCCATCTTCAGCACTATAGCGGCATCCTGCAGGCGGACGCCTATAGCGGTTACAACACGCTTTATGTTCCGTCGCGGCTGCAAGGTGCAATCACGTCCGCATTGTGCTGGGCGCATTCGAGACGGCAGTTCTTCGAGCTGGCTGACATCGCGGCCAATGCGCGGCGAGGGAATAAGGCGCCGGCGATCTCGCCCATTGCATTCGAGGCGGTCAAGCGGATTGACGTGCTGTTCGACATCGAGCGCGCCATCAACGGCCAGAGCGCCGCGCAGCGGCTGGCGGTCCGAAAGGAAAAAAGCGTACCGCTGGTGACAGAGCTGGAGACCTGGCTGCGTGATGAGCGGACCAAGCTGTCGCGCTCATCCTCGGTCGCCAGGCCCATCGACTACATGCTCAAACGCTGGGACCGCTTTGCCGCCTTCCTCGACGATGGCCGGATCTGCCTCACCAACAATGCGGCCGAGCGCGCGCTGCGCGGCTTCGCAATCTCGGGGTCATTCTGCCCATGTTGGGCAGGAGGTCGAAGTGCATTACCGCTGGCATCCGTATTTCGGAGGTCGGCTTCGCTGCGAGAACAGCGAAGAGCGTGCCAGCGGCCGGATTATTCATCTCGTCGTCGCGCCCGGGCATGTCATTACCGCTCCGGCCTGGATGATAGATCCGGTGGCGGGCGCAGCAATGGATCTGGGATCCCCGCGCGTATCGCTTGCTGCACTGCTTGAACTGAACAAGATCTTGATCCAGCGCCGTTTCCGGCGAGGCTCTCCAGATGGTTTCATCATCGTGGAGACGCAACATGAGGACCTTGCCGCCACCGACACGATCTCTCGTGATCGTTCGCCAGCTCAGCATGCCGCTCGACTCGCACAAGCTGGTCGGACTGAGCACAGCGCAACGAACGATCGTGATAGCCCGGCTCGCCAATGTGCTGATGGCCGCCGCCGGCATCGTGACGGAGGAGAGCCGCGATGACGAGCAGTAATCTGATTCCGGCCACCATCCTCAAGCGCAAGGCCGTCGTCTATGTACGTCAGTCCACGCAGGCGCAAGTGCAGCTCAATCTCGAGAGCCAGCGTCGGCAATATGAGCTGGTCGACGTCGCGCGGCGTTGGGGATTCCGCAAGGTCGAGGTGATCGACGAGGACTTGGGCCGCACCGCAAGCGGAGCTGTGGAACGTCCTGGTTTCGAGCGCCTGGTCGACGATCTGTGCACCGGTCATGTGGGCGCTGTGCTTTGCCTGGAGGCGTCCCGCCTGTCTCGCAACGGACCGGACTGGCATCGGCTGCTCGAGTTGTGCGGCGAAGTCGATGCACGGGTGATCGATCTGGACGGAGTCTACGATCCGGGGCTGCCGAACGATCGCCTGCTGCTCGGCATGAAGGGGAGCATCAGCGAGTTCGAACTCGGGGTGCTGCGTGCTCGCATGTACGAAGCTGCCCGCGCCAAGGCACAGCGCGGCGAACTGCGCATCTCTGTGCCCTTCGGCTATGTCTGGCACCGGGATTACGGTCTCGGGTCCGATCCCGACATACGCCTGCAGGAGACCATTCGCCTGATATTCGCGCGTTTCCGCGAACTCGGCAGTGCGCGCCAGGTCCTGATCTCGATGATCGACGATGGCGTGCATTTCCCCAGACCTTCCGACGGAAAGAAGATGGTGTCCTTCGCCTGGGTTCCGGTCCGCTACCGCAACGCGATCTCCGTCCTGAAGAACCCGTTCTACGCCGGCGCCTATGTCTATGGTAAGAGCGAGAAGCGCACTGAGATCGTGGATGGCCGCGTCCGCAAGAGCTATGGTCATTACAAGCCGGCCAGCGAGTGGGCGGTGGTGCCGGCATCGCTCGCCGAGCGCCGCTATGCCGCCTGCGACCCGGAGAACCGGCTTATTGCGGCCCAGCTCTAGACCCTCAGGCTCGCCGCCGAGGCGGGCGAGATCGAAGGCGTTCATCCTCTACCGGACGGTCCGTGGATCTTCAGCCGATCAACGCTTGGCGAACCGGCGGCTCAGCGCGTCGTTCATCGCGCGCGGCAAAACCCAAAATACCCCACGGGATCGCATCCCGATCAGCAAAACCTATTCACTTCAACGACATAGACAGATGGGTGTTATGAAACAGGATTGTAGTCGTCTGCCCATTCGGCGATGGTTGTTCGGGCATGGTCGAGGCGAAGAACAGGGTTTCGTTCAGCAACTCGTCCCGCATCCGCCCGTTGAAGCTTTCGCAAAAGCCGTTCTGCATCGGCTTGCCCGGCGCGATGAAGTGCCATTCCACCTGATGATCCTTCGACCAGGCGAGGATCACGTTCGAGGTGAACTCGGTGCCGTGGTCGGAGACGATCATGCCCGGCTTGCCGCGCCGGGCGATCAGTTCCGTCAGTTCACGCGCCACCCGGCGGCCGGAGATCGAGGTGTCCGGGATCGCAGCCAGGCATTCGCGCGTCACGTCGTCGACGATGTTGAGGACGCGGAAGCGCCGGCCGCAGGCGAACTGATCATGGACGAAATCCAGCGACCAGCGCGCGTTCGGTTTCGCCTGAACCAGGATCGGTGCCCGCGTTCTACCGCTCGGCGCCTGGAGCGTCGCTTGCGCACGGCCAGTCCTTCTTCGCGGTATAGCCGGTAGATGCGGTTGATACCCGATGCCTCGCCTTCGCGCCAGAATGAACAGCCGCCGATAGCCGAAGCGCCGGCGCTCGTTGGCCAGGTCGCGTAGCCGGCCGCGCAGTGCCGCCTCTGGCGCTCGGCGAGACTGGTAGCGGATCATCTTACGATCGGCGTCGACGAAGGAACAGGCCCGACGCTCCGACAGGCCCATCGTGGCCTGCAGATGCGCGACGGCTTCGCGCTTGGCGGCGGGCCTGCGTCCCATGCAAAGCGCTAGCCGTCCCATCCCTACACCGAAACGATGATCGCAAAAGCGCGGTCAGCCACAGCGGCCAATTCTTCGTGCCAAAGTGGCGTCGTTGATCATCACTTGAACGGAGGCGTCCAAGTTGGAAGTTAGAACTTACCATAATTGGGTTGGATCTTCCGAAGAAGCGTGACGTGCCTGTCGCAGCGCACTGGTGAACGTCGAGCACCGGTAGTTGGATACCTCGAAAAACCTGGCAATCGAGACCGCATTTTGATTCACTTCGCCTGGTGATTTGCCCGGAGGCGTTGGATGCGGGGCCAGGCTGGATTCTGGGACATTGACGAGCGTTATGTCCGGCTGAGCGCGGCCGGCGATCCACTGGAGAAGCTGAACGCGGTGGTGCCTTGGGAGGTTTTCCGGAAACCGCTGGCCAAGGCGCTGAAGCGCTCCGATGGCGCCAAAGGCGGCCGGCCGCCCTTTGATGCGGTGATGACGTTCAAGGTCCTGGTTCTGCAGGCGCTCTACAGTCTCTCGGACGATCAGACCGAGTTTCAGATCCAAGACCGGCTTTCCTTCATGCGTTTCCTCGGGTTGGGGCTCGGCGACAAGGTGCCCGACGCCAAGACGATCTGGTTGTTTAGGGAGCACCTCACGCAGGCCCGGGCGGTGGACAACCTGTTCGCCCGTTTTGACAAGCACCTCACCAAGGCCGGTTATCTGGCGATGGGTGGCCAGATCGTGGGATGCCACGATCGTGGCGGCGCCGAAGCAACGCAATTCCGGTGCTGAAAAGGCTGACATCAAGGCAGGAAAGGTGCCGGACGAGTGGCAGAAGAAACCAGCCAAGCTGCGCCAGAAGGACCGGGACGCGCGCTGGACCGTGAAGTTCTCGAAGGCCAAGGCCGATGAGGAGGGAAAGACGAAGCAGCGCGATATCGCCGTTCCCGCCTTCGGCTACAAAAACCATGCCTCGATCGATCGTCGCCACGGCTTCATCCGCGGCTGGAACGTCACCGGCGCCTCGGCTTGGGACGGGGCGCAGCTTCGCAACGTGCTGGACAAGAACAACACCGGCTCGACGGTATGGGCCGACACCGCCTATCGCTCGAAGAAGAATGAGGCGTGGCTGGACAAGAACGGCTACGTCTCCGACATTCATCACAAGAAGCCGAAAGGCCGGCCGATGAGCGAGGCGATGGCACGGGCCAATGGCCGGCGCTCAAAGATCCGCGCATTCGTCGAGCACGTCTTCGCGCAGCAGAAATCCCGCATGGGCCTGTTTGTCCGCACGATCGGCATCGCTCGCGCTTGCACCAAGATCGGCATGGCCAACCTCGCCTACAATCTCACCCGCTTCGTCTGGCACCAAGGGCGAACTGCGTTCGCCTGACGGCGAGAGCGGCGGAAAACGCCGCCGCGATGCCGAAATCGGCAACCAGCATCAGCCCCAACGACCGAAATCCAGCCCCCGCCGCGCGTCAGGCTGTTCGCAACCTCATTGTCGCACCACCCACTCTGGAAATGCCGGTAGTTCGAGGTGTCCAGTTGCACCAAGTCAGGCGGCGGCCATCTAACAGCGCGATGGCACCGCTCGGAAGACTATATTGGCAAATTGAAGACAGCCAGCATACTCATAGAACGGAGAAACGCAAACCCGGCGCCTGGTCGCCTGAATACTCGCAATAAGAGGAACAATGAGCGAAGCACCACATCTTACGTTTGATCTCGACGCGCCTGGCGTAAGCACGGGGCACCTTGTTGTCCCTAAAGGTGCGGACTGCGAAGCTCTTTCGCTCCCCGTCTTCAGTTGCAATAGAGGGGAGGGACCGAGCTTACTTATCACTGGCGGAAACCATGGTAATGAACTGCAGGGGCCGATTGTTGCTCGGCGGCTTGTTGAATGGCTCCCCGAAGCGCAGAAGTGCGGAAGGATTATCATCATACCTGAGATCAATCCGCTTGCCGTGCAAGCTTGGACCCGCAATACCCCAATTGATGGAAAGAATCTCAACCGAGTGTTTCCGGGCCGGCCGGATGGCTCGGTAAGCGAACGGATCGCAGACGCGATTTCACGTCGATTGTTGCCTATGGTGGACAACATACTTGATCTGCACAGTTTCGGACCGAAATGGGATTGTGCACCGTCGATCATCACACATCCTATTGCTGATGTCGATCTGATGACGAAGACGCTTCACATTTCGGAGGCATTCAAATTGCCGGTGACGTTGCTCTGGGAGTACAACGACACGGCTGGAATGTTCGATACTTGGGTACATAGCCAAGGCAAGATATTCATTTGCACTGAATTTGGCGGCAGCGCCGCGCACGCCGAAGCTCTCACGATCTATGAAACTGGGGTGCGCAATGGCCTCATTGCACTAGGACTGGTCGAGGGCAAAGCCGAGTATCCAACGTTCCGTCAGGAGAAGTCCGGTCAAACGCTCGAAACAAATCCCTCCGACCGGTTGAAATCTCCTGCACCGGGGATCTTCGAACCGCGTTGCTCGGTGGTGGATGAAGTGAAGCAGGGAAATATCATAGGCATCCTGCATCCGATGGATTCACTGTCCGCTGCGTCCATCGATATTCGCGCGCCAGCCACGTCCATCGTCTTCGCCATCCGATCAGCAGGGTATGTCCAAGGCAACGAAGAAGTGGCGATTCTCGCGCGACCCTTAACGCTCTGAGGATCGGATGTTGGTCGACCGCCCGGAGATCAAGAGGAAAAACGATGACATGGCGGGCAGTGTCATGCGCAGTAGACATCACTTTAGGAATCATGTGGATCCGCCGTCAACGTTCTATGTAGCACAGCGGGACGTCGACGGTGTTCGCCAGCGGACCTGCCTGGTAAATACAGTGAAAGGGTCAAGCGAACTGAAGTGCAGGTAGAAAGACATGCTCCTAACGACGGGCGACGGGCCATTCATCTATAACGATCAGGGCCATTTTAGATCCGGAGTAACCCAGAATGTGGTTAACGGGGCCGCCTACTGCCGGACTTCAAGACGATCGCCGACTGCCGCGACTTGGCCGGCGATCCTCGCGGCCTGCGCCCATTTTGTCGTGCTTGCCGACAGCTCAGTCCGTGCACCCGGGCTTGTCATCGGCCAAACCCAGGTAGCCGAGCGCGTTGAACAGGTCGAGGCCACCCCCAATCTTCTCCCTGAGGTCCACCGTCTGGCCTCGGCGACATCATCGTCCTGCCGGTCGCACGGTCGAGCGTCGCCAGATATCGAGCGATGGTCTGCGGCGGCAGATTCAGTCCCTCAAGGAGATGAGCAAGGACGTCCAAGCCACGCCTGATAAACAGGTCTTCCTCATCGATCCCAATGCCCGGTCGATGGCGGCGACCAGCGGCAAGGGCACCGGCGATGTTGCGCACGAGGCCAGTGACCGGGCACAACTGGTCTCGATGGGATAAAAGGCGCGGGGATGCTATCGGGTGCAGAGAGACCACGATGCTGGCACGACCGCAGCTACTAACGCGATGAGGTACTGGCCTGCGAAGGCGGCGGAGCCTGCATCGCAAGACACCGACATCCGGCCACACCAGGTACGGCCTCTTCATCGTGGCCGACTTCATCAAACACCCACGACGCTGGGAAGGACCGCTACACATGCCCGGCGGGCAAGCACCAAGGGAAAGGTGCGCTCGGACCGGACAATAGATTATTATCTCAATCTCACGGCCTATTCGTCCTGCGCAAACCATGATTACCGGCTCGGTAGCGGAATCGCGCGATCACATCATCCAGTGGTACGCCCAACGCCCGCTCTAGGTTCGCCCAGTAATACTCGGCGCTAGCGAGTAGCTCCTGGCTCTGGTCAGGTGTGCGCTCCACCTTCCAATACCTGATCAACGCAAGCATCGTGAGCCGCGCAAGAGCCGCAACTGGCAAAAGTGTAAGTTCTGACTCGTTTATCGGCCGGCTCTGCTCGTACCCGGCCACAAAGGCAAAGGCATCCTGCCAAGGGTGATCCTGAGCGCGGCCGATCAGGTGCGCGACCGTATTGGCGGGGTCAAAGATCACTCCGCTATGGACCGCGTCACCAAAGTCAAGGATGGCCTTCACGAAGACACCGCTGTGAGGGTCCACCACAACATTGTTTGGAGCGTAGTCACCGTGGATCAGTTGCATTTCAAGACTAGACAGTCTCGGCAGCACGACTTCTTCGAAGAGCTTGAAGACCCGTTGAGCCAGCAGTCGGTGCTTAGGGTCTTGCGCGTACTCAACAAGTCCCGCCCAATGGAGAAAGTGCCTAATGTCGTAAACTAAGCTGCGCGCAGCAGCTGGATGCCCAAACGATCGCAGCGCAATGTTTACTTGCCCGAGCATGTGTCCCGCCTTGGTCAACTGCTCAACGTTGGCGTCCATCTGCTCCCATAGCAGGCCTTCGACAAAGCAGAAGACGCTGAGTGTTCGACAAGCACCATCCCCCACGTCGATTGGAACGCTATCCCTTCGGTCAAGGGTAGGCTTGACCCGCTGGATCGGCAAGGCGTGAGCGACGTCATCGAGATAACGCATCGCCGCAATCTGCAACGCCGTAACTAGTTCAGGCTCGTCAGACGGTGACACCTTTACGAGGTATTCATTCGCACTGGTTTTAAGCCTGAACGTATGGCCTTTTTCACTCCCCATTCGCTCAACGTGTCCACTGAGCCCATACTGCCTCTCAAGCATGTTTTTCAATAGCGAGGGGTCGATAGATTGGCTGGATGAGAGAAGGCTGCTCTCCTCCAGGAGCCGTTGCAACACCGCGTCGGGTGATTTGTTCATGTATTAGAACCTTTTAAAGCCGCTGTTTCGCTACGATGGCAAAGGCGTCAACGAATCGAGACACATCTGCAGCCGTGAAAGCGACTGGAGGGCGAACTTTCAACACGTTGCCGGCGGGGCCAGTCCGGCTGATCAGAACTCGACGATCGCGGAGATCCTTGATGATGCTTTCACAACGAATGGGATCGGGCTCGAGCGTCCTTTTATCCTTGACGATCTCGACACCCAGGTACAGGCCGCTGCCTCGGATCTCGCCAACGTAAGGGGATTCCCGGGTGAGGGTCTCAAGTCCTGCGCGTAAGGTCGCACCGATAAAGACAACGCGCTCACGCACATTTTCCCGCTCGAACACATCGAGCACTGCAGACGCAGCAGCTACAGAGATCGATCTGCCACCCAATGTATTGAAGTAGCTGACCTTCTGTCCGAACTCGTCGGATACCTCGGGGCGGAAGACGACGCCGGCGATGGGGAACCCATTGCCCATCGCCTTGCCGATCGTGACGATGTCCGGAAGCACGTCGTGTCGACTGAACCCCCACATCGAGTCGCCGAGCTGAGCGAATCCCGATTGAACTTCGTCCGCGACGTAGAGGCCGCCGGCGGTGTGAACCTCGTCAACGATTGCCTTCATGAAGCCAATAGGGTGAGTGAAGATCCCATCGGAGGTGAACGCCGAATCGGCGATCAACGCCGCCAGCCGGTACCCATGCCGCTCGAGATCACGAATCGCGGAAAGTACCTGATCGCGCATGTAATCGTCGAGAGAACATCCAGGCTCGACGAGTCGGGGGTCAGGAGCGGCAATGAGGCGGACGTTCGGTCCGAGCGCGGATCCTGCGCCCAGCATTGGGGAAAAACTCGCCACCTCGCGAGTGCGACCGTGAAACGCCCAGCGGGTCGCGATGATTCCTTCGCCGCCCGTGTGAAATCTCGCGACCCGAATCGCGAGGTCGTTCGCTTCGGATCCGGTGCAGGGCAAGCTTAGCTTCGACAGCGCCGCCGGAAAGGTCGCAAGTAGCCGCTCTGCGTAGTCAACGAGTAGCTTCTGCGGGAAGCGCGTATCCGTATTGATTGCGGCCATCTGGCGCCAAATGGCGTCCACAACATGCTTGTGCGCATGGCCGACGCCCTGAACGTTGTTATACGCGTCCAGATAGTCATTGCCGTCGCGGTCGACGAGGTGCGAGCCAAAGCTCGAGACAAACTCCACCGGAATCGTCTCGGAAAATTGGTATCCAGGACCGAGCACCGTATCACGGCGTCGGATGATGTCCTGGAGTCGTTCTGGCAGATGATTGACACCAATCGCGTCGATCCGCTTGGGGTTGCGCGAGCTCATCTCAGCGAGAGAGCAACCGATCGAAGAAAACCCGAGTTTTCGTCGTGTCCGCTGCTACCTGGTGGATCAGAGCAACGCTTCGCATAAGAGTGGCAGGTTCAGCCTCGACGCGAGGTGTTTCAATCGTTACATCACCTGCTGCGAAAAAGCATGCGTTCATTTGGAGTATCCTATCGGTTACAATCAGTGCCATATCTTTGATCGTCAGTAGGCAGCAGGCGACCGCGGGCGTCCAATTCAGTTTGCAGATTGGTGTCTTCTCGCTACGAGATTACGGCATGCGAGGCGGTGCTTGAGCCGGGAGCGGTGTCAAGCACGGCGCGGGTCGGCGCAAGCGCCGGCGTCATCCACCAGCGCGCTGCGCATTCTAACCGATGCGGCCGCTCTCGATGGCGTCGACGGTTCATGCAGAAGACGCGGCGATGATAGCCTCAGTGATCTGCAGGATCCGTGGGGAAGCGCAGCGGTGTTCAGGACGATGCGCTGCCCAGGATAGGTTCCCGCGAGGATGTTTGTGAACTTCATCGATCACCAGCACCTGCCCGCCGATCACTTCCATGACCCACTGCCGCGGCCGCTGTGCCGCGACATCTCCCTATGCACCTGACGGCTACCACGCCAAAATCATTTCGCGCCAGTCCTCTGACCTCGGTTCGTAGTGTTCGCGAAGACGGAGTCGGACGGCTTGTGCAAGTTCCGGGTCAGCCTCGGGATTTTTCGCTATGATCCTCTCTCAGGACCTGTCGACCGTTCTCCGGATCGAACCTACGTACCGATTCAAGCGCTGCGTAAACGTGACGCCCACTAATCTTACTCAATCAGAAAGTCGCGGATGCGGGGGGACTCTCCAGACGGAGCAATACCCGCGACAACACGCCGGCAAGGTCATCACATCGACCTCGTGCCCGGGAACGGAATCCAGATTACCATCGCAGCAAAAGGGGGCGGGTCCGAAAACAAGGCGCGTTTCACCACCCTGAAACCCAATGCATGCGTGGCCGACTGGGTAGTCGACACCGTTTCGACGCTGGGCAGCGGATGGTGTCCGCCCGGCCTGATCTCGGTCGGCATCGGTGGCAGCGCTGAAAAGGCGATGCTGCTTGCCAAGGCGGCCATGAACGAGCCGATCGACCCGTCGGAACTGATCGCCAGGGGGCCGTTGAGCGCGGAGGAGGCACTGCGGATCGAACTTTATGAAAGAATTAATGCTCTAGGTGTGTCGCTTCGAGACGGCGCCTGGTCATCAGATGCAGATCGACTTCGGCGACACGCGGGTATGGATCGGCAGCGACGAAGGGGAAAGACGAACGCGGAGTCGGGCTCCGTCAAGAAGAACGCGATCGCCGGCCGCCGGTTCGGAGAGCTGGGCGGCATTCGAGGCGCATCTGGATCGGTGGACGCGCGAGGTTGCCGACCGGCGTGAACACGGCACCACCGGCGTTGCGCCCGTGGAACGTTTTGCCGCTGAAGCTCGAGCGCTCCGCCCGCTTTCCGGCAGGGCGCCGTTCGGGCAACTGCGGGACCTGATCCGCAAGGTCCAGGCCGACTGTGCGATCGATCTGGATACGAACAGGCTACCGTCTCCGCGAAAAGCGTCGGTCCCGCCTTCTGCAGAAGACCGGACCGACGCTTGAACCCAACGAAACAGCACACCAGCGAAGGACGGCAGTTCCTCACTTCGCCAAAGGGGTCAGATCCTCACTTCGCTTGACACGCGTGCTGCAGCTCATCGCGGTCTTCTTCCATCTTCATGCCTGTCGCAAGTTGGCCGACGGCAGGATCGTGGATGGCGTTGCCCTATCGCGAAGGGAAATCG
>NZ_JAMYPT010000048.1:0-15299 GCF_040320505.1 Mesorhizobium sp. M0678
GCACGGCTCTGCAGGACGCGGCCTCGGTCGCCGGCCTGCTGGTCACCACCGAAGCCATGATCGCGGAGGCTCCGAAGAAGGAGTCGGCTGGCGGCGGCATGCCGGCTGGTATGCCCGGCGGTGGCATGGGCGGCATGGGCGGCATGGACTTCTAAGACATCCATCAGCCTTCAGATTACGGAAAGGGCGGCAGCAATGCCGCCCTTTTTTATGTGCCGAGCATGATCGACAGCTTTAGACGTGCAAGTCCTCTACCCAGCCTGATGGCGGCGAAGGCTTAGCGAAGCGCAACGGCGTCGTCGTGAGACGGGGTCTGGCCGTGTCCTTTCGTTCAGCCGCTGGTCGAAACTCACGATGATCGTGCTGCCTCTCGCCCGCCGTCGATCTCTACAGGGCTGCGAGAAGGCCTTGCCAACGGCTGGCAGACCCTGGTTGCGGTAGAACTCATCGCATCGTTCGAAGGGCTCCGATACCTGATGGCCTATGGTCGTCAGCTCTTTCAATTGGAACTCGTCTTTTCGGCCATGATCGTGGTCGGCCTGACCGGATTGGTGATCCACGGCCTGCTCACGCTTGCCGAAAACTATCTGCAACGCTGGCGTCCGGAGACCCCACGATCAGCATGATCACGATTGCAGGTCTGGATAGGCTGTCGCACGGCGCTTCCATCGCACCGCCGCCCTTCCGCTCCATCGGCCGACATCTGCGGCCGCTTGCGGTGTCGATGGCGATGCTCGCGATTTGGGAGTTGCTCGCCCATGCCGGCGCTGCTGACCCACGTTTTCTACCGCGGCTGGGAGAGGTGGCGGCCCGCGGCATGGCAGAGTTCAGCCGAGGTGGCCTCGGCTCCAATCTTCTGGCGAGCCTGGAACGTGACCTGATCGGTTTCGTGTGTGGCAGTATGGCGGAATCGCGCTTGGTCTGGTGATCGGATTTCCCGCCTCATCGAACGCCTGAGAGGCTCGTGGTCGCGGTTGTGTTACCGCTATTACGTGACCTGATCACGTTGACGATGCCAGCACCTTCATTGGCCACTTTCTGGACCATGTACGTCACATCAGGCTCCCCGCCCGATCGACACGAGCCGGCTTTGTAACCAAGCCGCCGTCATATGGCGGTTCCACGACGGCACTGGCGGCAGTCGTCTTCTCAGCGGCTACAGGTGGATGTTTCAGCAGCCAACGAATCCGATGGTGGCAAGGACAGGCAGACCAAGCACCGCGTAGAAGCCGTACTCCGCTGGAGTTCGCCTCGGAAGTGGAGCGACAAGGGCCTGATTTGTCTTGCCATGCCGACATTGTCAGCACGCTTTTCGAAGCCTCTGAATTCCTTAGTGTCCATCCCAGCTCGACTTCCGACCATCCCCATTTCCGGCTGCCTGCGGCACGGTAGCCCTTGGCCTCTTGCTGCGCTCGAGCGGATCAGCGTGCCGTCCGCCTCCTCTGGCTGATCAAAATGTCTGCACCCATTTGGGAATGGCCGCTTCGCGCAAAAGTATTCCCCCGTGAGCCGACTTTCCGAATTGGCTTAACTTCCAAATCTGTGGCTTTGCCTGCATTGCGGACCGCGGAGTTCCGACCACTCGCCCAAGGGTATGCCATGGCGTTTCGTCTCTTTGTTCCGATCCTTGCCGGTGCAACGCTGCGCGAGCGGCTGCTCGCCTGCATCGGGGCCATGATCGGCATCGCATTGACTGGCGTGATCAGTGCGCTGGCGAACGGGTCTGGCCCACATGTCGCACTGCTGGTTGCTCCAATGGGAGCATCGGCCGTGCTGCTCTTTGCCGTGCCTTCAAGCCCGCTGGCGCAACCTTGGTCGATTATCGGTGGCAATACGGTTTCGGCGCTGGTCGGGGTGATCGTGGCGCATTTCGTGCATGAACCCGTCCTTGCTACCGGCATTGCGGTGGCGCTGGCCATCGCCGCCATGTCGTTCACGCGCTGCCTGCATCCGCCGGGTGGCGCCGCCGCCTTAACCGCGGTGTTCGGCGGACCGGCCGTCTTCAGCTCGGGCTTGCTGTTTCCCTTCGTTCCGGTAGCGCTGAACTCGATCGTGTTGGTCGCACTCGGCTACGGCATCCATAAACTGTCGCGGCGCAACTATCCGCATGTGGCGGCCCCCGCCCTTAAAAGCGCGCATGGAACCATCGATCCGCCGGCGCGGGAGCGGGTCGGCTTCCAGCCCGAGGATGTCGATGCCGCGCTCGGCGCGCTGGAGGAAACCTTCGATATCGACCGCAACGATCTTGAGCGGCTGCTACGGCAGGTCGAGTTGCAGGCGATGGTGCGCTCCCACCGGACCCTGCTGTGCGAGGACATCATGTCGCGCGATGTGATTTCGGTCGATGAACATGCGCCTGCCGACCAGGCGCGTCACTTGCTGCTCGATCACAACATCCGGACGCTGCCGGTGACCGACGCCGAGGGCGGGCTGGTCGGTGTAGTTGGCCTGCGCGAGCTGACGAAGGCGACCGACGCGGTGAGGGCTGTGATGTCGAAGGCTGGCACCGCCTCTCCCGATACGCCGGCCATGAGCCTGCTGCCGGTGCTCACCGACGGCCGCAGCCATGCCGTGGTCATCGTCGATGCCGAGCGACGCATTATTGGGCTGATCACCCAGACCGACCTGCTGGCAGCGGCAGCGCGCGTGCACATGGCCGACACAACGCCGGCAGCGGCATAAAATAGTGATCCGGACTTGCTCAATCCGGGAACCTGATGGGGCGCCAATAGGATAGCGGTATTAAGTGCGGCCTTCCGCCTAAGACAATTCCTTTTTACGAGTAGATCAACCCTGAAACGCGACCGCGCGCTCACGCATCTGGTTCACGCAGGCCAAGTACGACTGCAACAACGGAACGCTCTTCAACCTTGCCGGTGGCCAGAGCCAGTCCGCTATGTCGACCAAAGGCGCGGACTACAAGTGGGTCAAGTGTCCTTTCCGATCGTCGTCACAGCAAACACCCTTACGGCAGAACCGGAGGAACAGCATGGACATGCAAACAGCCAGTTCAATGCAGACATCGCCACAGGCTCAATCCCCTGACCCTGGAGCGTGGACCCTGGAGAAGGCTCAGGCACTTCACGATGCCCCCTTCAAAATCTCCTCTTCCTTGCGCAAACCGTGCACCGCCAGAATTTCGATCCCAACAAGGTCCAGCTCAGCCGGCTTCTCAGCATCAAGACAGGCGGCTGCCCGGAGGATTGCGGCTATTGCAGCCAGCGTATCAGAGGGCATCGCGATAAAAGTACGCCAAACAACGCTAAGGGAGAACAAACGGTGATCTGATTTCGTTCGACGCTCGTTTTCGAGAGCCGTTCTGGGTCGTTCGCAATCAACTGTGTAGGCCAGCGGAGCGAGCAAGGAGCGCCAGATCCGGACAGGGCTGAGTGGGGTGTTTCTCCGAAAGGTGGGCCATGCCCTAAGGGACACGAGATGTAGTGGACTCGTCGATCCGCGCGGTTTCGATTCGCGCACCCGGGCACAACGCTGGGATAAGTCCCATCAGATGCTCTCCGGTGGCCGTCATCTGTTTAGCTGACATTGGGCCGAGGGCTTCCAGCACGAGCCACATGGCGCGGGTATTGACCGTGACCATGGTGCGCCGCCCCTGCCGCCAGTTCCAGCGGCGGCACGTGACACCGCCATCATCGCACCAGATGACTTCGCCCGGTTCGGGATGCTCGGTTACCATTTCACCTTGCTGGATCGTGTCGAATGGCTCCGCTCCCTTCGCAATTAAAAGTCTCGGGAGGCCCTGGTAAAGATCGAGATCCTCCCCGCCAATCGGAACGCCATACAACACGCTGACGGCATTGTAGGCATCAACCAGTGGGATATCCGCGGGAGAGAGCCATCTTTCCGCACCCGCTTGAGAAGCGCGGCGGCCGAGCACGGCGTTCGATTGGCTTTTGTGCCGAAAGCCTCGTAGGCAACGGCCCACGCCGCAAGATGCGCGTCCCTTTGGGCGTCATCGCGAAGCGCGGCCTGTTCCGCCGCCGCAATCGTGTCGTTCAACGCCTGTGCATCCGGCACGTCGATTTCAGCGTTCCGCACCACAATCCTGATCAGATGAAAATCCGGGTAGCGGGCCTTGATCTCGGGGGCAATCAATGCGTGAAAGATATGGGATGCTCTTTTCTCATGGGGAGGCTTTGCGATGGGGGTCGTTCGGGAGATGTATGAAGAAGGGTGCTTGTCGAGCGTCCAGATCTTCTAGCATCGGCGTGGTGCATGCCGCACCATGCGCTGGATAATTCCATCATTCGGCCGACCGTAGCCCTTGATGGTGTAGCAGATGAAGCAGACGGGCCGGTCATGGCTGGAAGCCGCTTCGAAGGCTTCGAGGAGGCTCGGCATTTCATGCCCGCCAAGGTTCGTCATGAGTGCCTGCAACGCGTCGTCGGAGCGGCGTTCAATCAGGGCGGCGACCGGCCCCTGATCTCCGATCTCGTCGAGGAGCCGCTTGCGCCAGGCAGCACCCCCTTGGAAGGTCAGCACCGCATAGAGCT
The DNA here is from genome assembly GCF_040320505.1 of Mesorhizobium sp. M0678. Taxonomy (NCBI): domain Bacteria; kingdom Pseudomonadati; phylum Pseudomonadota; class Alphaproteobacteria; order Hyphomicrobiales; family Phyllobacteriaceae; genus Mesorhizobium; species Mesorhizobium sp. M0678. The sequence continues at coordinate 4,512 of NZ_JAMYPT010000048.1, forward strand.
GGTTGGGACACCGCTCGATCCACTCACGCAGCTTCTCGCCCCCCGGCTCAGTGAAGGCTGCCTCTTGCTGCGCACCATGGCGCAGGATCATCACATCCCAGCCGAAATTGCGGAAAATCTGCTCGAACCGCTGCCAGAGGCCCTCCCGGATCACGGCGTCGAGCGACTGGCGGTTGTAGTCCACGATCCACCAGCAGTTCCGTAGCCCGTGCTTCCAGCCCTCGATCAGGGCTTCGTAGATGTTGCCCTCGTCCATTTCGGCATCGCCGATCAGGCTGATCATCCGACCCTCGGGGCGGCCCTTCATCCAGCCATGGGCCGAGACGTAGTCCTGCACCAGCGAGGAAAACAGCGTCTGCGCGACGCCGAGACCCACCGACCCGGTCGAGAAATCGACATCGTCGATGTCTTTGGTCCGCGAAGGGTAGCTTTGGGCGCCCTTGTAACCGCGAAAGTTCATGAGCTTTTCACGGGTCTGGTTGCCGGCGAGATACTGGAGTGCGTGGAAGATCGGCGCCGCGTGAGGTTTGACCGCCACCCGGTCCTGCGGGCGCAGCACCGATCCGTAGAGTGCAGTCATGATCGTGCTCAGGGAGGCTGAAGAAGCCTGATGGCCGCCGACCTTGATCTCATCTCCCTCGCGGACGTGGTTGGCGTGGTGGATCGTCCAGGCTGCGAGCCAGGAAGCGCAGCGCTCGATCTCGTTCAAATATGCAAGTTTCGTCATCATTCACTTCCCCGAAAATCAGCGGTCGGACCGATGCCTCCCAGAGTAGATCGTCAAAGATCGAGCTTCAGCACGCCCGTCGCGCGTGACACGCAGGGGATGAAGCGATGGCCGCGTGCGTCTTTGGACAGGACGGAATCCCGATGGATCGGCTGTCCACTAAGCATAACGCATTCGCAGGTCCCGCAAACCCCGTTCTCGCATGAGGCCAGTAAGGGCACCCCGGCGGCGCGCAGAGCCGCGAGCGCCGTGGTCTGCGCCGAAACCTCAACCATCCTGCCCTCACGGAGTTCTATGACGAATGGTTCCGGTGGTGCGCCATCAAAGTCGGGAGGCTGGAAAGTTTCGAAATGAACCGTGCCCTCAGGCCAGTGTTCAGCCGCCCGCCCCACGGCGGCCATGAATCCGGGCGGTCCGCAATAGTAAACCTGTGCCTCGGCCGAACGGTTCGCCAGCAGCGCGGCGATGTCCTGCCGGGTCGCCGTCTCGTCGTCGAAATGGAGCCGAACATTGCCGCCAGGAAGATCGCCCTCGATCACCGGCAAGAGTGGCGTGAGCGCCCGGCTGCAGGTGAAATAGTGCAACTCGAAGGGCTTGGCCTGCCGGGTGAGCGCGCGCGCCATGGCCAGAACCGGGGTGATCCCGATCCCCCCTGCCAGCAGCAAAGTCGGCCCCTCGCCTGGCTTGAGCGCAAAATGGTTGCGTGGCGCGGAGACAGGCAGTGTGGAGCCGACGGCAATGGTTTCGTGGATCCACGCCGAGCCGCCACGGCCGTCATTCTCGCGCTTCACCGCGATGGTGTAGCGGCTGAGCTCGGTCGGGTCGCCGCAAAGAGAATACTGACGCACCTTCCCTTCAGGCAGATGGACATCGACGTGAGAACCCGCCTCGAACGGCGGCAGCACAGGTTTGCGCGGGTGTTTGAGGCCGATGACCAGTACTTCCCCCGGCTCCTTGCGGACAGCGGTCACGGTCAGCTTCATGACGATGCGGGGCGAGGCCATGGCGTTTCACTCGTCGATGGGCAAGATCAGATCACCGGGGCGGATCACGCCCCCGACCTCGATTGCGCAGTTCAGGCCGGAGCGGTTCAGAAGCCCGTCGTAGAGACCCGGAAGCCCCAGCAACTCCTCGATATACTTGCACGGGACATTCATCCGGACGGCTCTAAGGATCGTTTCCCCGACCCGGAAGCGTTTGCCGACAAGATGGCCTAGCGGAGCGCCTCGTGTCGTCAGATTGCGCCGGTGATCTTCGGGCGCAAGCTTGGCCTTGAAGCCCGGTATCCTGGGTTCGCCCTGCGCGATGGCTTCCAGAACTTCAGCTTCGATCAGCGTCACCTCGCGAACGTCGGGACGCGCCGAATAGGTCCCCGCCCCCAGGTAGTAGCGATCTCCGACAATGCCTTGGCCGGCAACAAGCTACGCCTCCGCCAGATCCTCCATTTCATAAAAGGCAGCGGGCGCGATATGGATGTGAAGCAGTTTTCCTTGCCGCATGCATCGCTCTCGGAAATTCGTCTCGCACGAAAATCTGCCGCCAAACTGGCCTGATCAACAGCATGGTATGGCGTTTTCCCAGTCCAGTTGGCTTTGCAACGAAACGCGGTTCAGCCCAAGGGTCGGTTTCCTCGCCAGCACGCCGCGTCCCCGCCGTTTTAGCCACCGTGTCCCGGCAACCCGTCTTGTACCTGCCTGACAACCGCTCGCAGGACGTCAACGCCCTTCTCGATCTGCCGAATGCTCAAGGCGGCATAGCCCATGACAAGCCCCATGCGATCGATGTGGCCTTCGTCCGACTGCCGCTCGTAAAGGGGCGAGATCAGGTGTAGCCCCAGGCCCGCGCCTCGGGCGGCTTCGACCAGGCTCGTTTCCCGCGATCGCGGCAGTTCGTCGAACCAAACGACGACGTGCAGACCGGCCTCTGCTCCCTGGACAGCGATGCGATCGCCGAAGCTGCGCCGCAAGGCGCCCAACAACGTCCCCCGACGCTCGCCGTTCAGCCTGCGCACGCGCCGCACATGGCTTTCGTAGCCGCCACTCTCGATCAAAGAGGCCAGAGCCTCCTGTTCAGCCACCGGCGAATGCCGGTCCGCGAATTGTTTGGCGGTTGCGAAGACCTCCTGCAATTCCGGCGGGACGACGAGGTAGCCGATACGCAGCATCGGCGAGAGCGTTTTGGAGATCGTGCCGAGGTAGATGACAGCCCCGTGGTCCTCGAGACTGTGCAGCGGAGGGACCGGATTGATGTCGTAGCGATATTCGCTGTCGTAGTCGTCCTCGATCACATAGGCGTTGTTGTGCCGCGCCCATTCCAGAAGCTGATGGCGGCGTGTGATCGGCATGACGCCGCCCAGCGGAAACTGATGCGATGGCGTGACATAGGCCAGTCGTGCACCAATCCCCGCCAGCAACTCCGTCTTCATCCCGTCCTCGTCGACGGTGACCGGGATGGGCGAGGCGCCTGTGCTGGCAAAGACCTGACGCGCCATCCTGTAGCACGGGTCCTCGATGACGAAGCGGTCGGCACGATCGAGAAGCAGGCGCGCGCACAGGTCGAGGCCCTGCTGCGAACCGTTGACGATGATGATCTGCTCGAGGTCGCAGCTCAGGGTTCGGGCGCGCCAGAGATAGCCCTGGAGCGCCTGACGCAGCCGGCGCGAGCCGCGAGGGTCGTCATAGGCAAGACGCAACGGGCGCTGCGCCATTGCCTCGTTCATCGCGCGTTTCCAGATCAATGCAGGGAAATCTGACGGCGCCAGGTCGCCATAGCGGAAATCGACCTTTAGCGCATTCGGCAGATAATCTGGCCAGGGCGGTGTAGCGCGCAGTCGTCGCCCATAGGCGGACAGAAGAACCGGGCCGACTCGTTTCGCGACAGTGCGGCTCGTCTCAGGACCGATCAGCGAGGATGCAACGCGAGGTCGTGCGCCTTTACGGACTTCGATAAAACCTTCCGCGGTCAGTTGCTCATAGGCGACCGTCACCGTCGTTCGCGAAACTCCAAGGTCATCTGCCAGGCCGCGGGAGGACGGCAGCTGACTACCGGTTTCATAGACGCCGCCGAGGATTTGCTCGCGAAGAGCCTCGTAGATCTGGCGTGCACCCATCGCGTGCGAGCGACCTGCAGAACCGGCACTTGAAGACTGGACCATTTCATTCATTGCTAACTGGATATTTCACATTGGCCAGTTTGCCGTCAATCTTTCGGAAACCCAAGCAAGATCTTAGAGGCCGAATGACCCGCTCCTATCAATCGGAAACCGATGCTCTCATGCGGTCGCTCAACGACACCGGTCCCGGATTCGCCACTCGGGCGATCCATCATGGCTACGATCCCGCCGGCTTTTCCAATGCCGTTCAGCCGCCAGTCTTCTTGACCTCGACCTATGGATTCGAAAGCGTGGCAGCGAACGAGGCCGCCGCCGCGCTTGGCGGAAGGCTCTATGCGCGCGAATACAATCCGACGACGGAGATCCTCGAGCAACGGCTCGCCAATTTGGAAGGAGCCGAGGCAGGTCTGGTCGTTGCCTCGGGGATGGCGGCTTTCGGGACGCTGATCCTGTCGCTCCTGTCCCAAGGGGATGAACTCATCGTCCACAGGACACTTTATGCGAACACGCTTGCCATGGTCGAACAGGCGGTCCCCCGCTTCGGCATCAAGGTCGTCGCGGTCGACCTGTCCGATCCTCAAAATCTCGATGCCGCGATTACCGAGCGGACCCGGCTTGTTTTTTTCGAGACGCCGGTGAATCCGCTGAGCCGCATCCTCGACATCGCTGCCATTGCCGAGCGCGCCCACGCGCGCGGTGTAAAGGTTGCAGTCGACAGCACCTTCGCCTCGCCCGCGCTCCAGCGGCCGCTCGAACATGGGGCCGACCTCGTGCTCCACTCGCTGACCAAATACATCAATGGGCATGGTGACGCCCTTGGCGGGGCGATTCTCGGCGACGCGCAAACGCTCCGCACGCTGCACGAGACGGGCCTGCGCTACATCACCGGCGCAGCGCTCTCGCCCATGTCAGCCTTCCTGATCCTGCGCGGTCTGAAGACGCTCACGCTGCGCATGGAACGCCACAGCGCCACTGCCCTTGCGGTGGCTCAGGCGCTCGAGGCGCACCCGGCGGTGGCATGGGTGAGTTATCCCTTCCTCGACTCGCACCCTGATCAGGTGACGGCGCGAAAGCAGATGTCCCACGGGTCGGGCATGTTGGCCTTTGGCCCCCACGCCGGATTCGAGGGCGCGCGCCGGATGATGGACCGGCTCAACCTGATCACCCGGGCTGTCAGCCTCGGCGATGCCGACAGCCTCATCTATCATCCGGCAAGCCTGACCCGTGCTCGTCAGCCGATCCGCAAGGATGCGCATCTGGCCGATGGAGTCGGCGAGGACCTCATGCGTCTCTCGGTGGGTCTTGAAGACGCCGATGACCTAATCGCCGACCTGCGGCGGGCTCTGGACGTCTTGTGATGACCTGTGGTCCGGCCAGTCCCGCGCTCGCGTACAAACCCGGAGCCTCGCCATGGCATTCCTGAGCGGCCTTTCCGCGTTTCCCATCACGCCGACCGATCGTGATGGCCGCGTCGATACCGTTGCTCTGCGCAGGCTGATTGCTCGGCTTGGCGCCGCTCAGGTCGACTCCATCGGTCTTCTCGGCAGCACCGGCACCTACATGTATCTGTCGCGCGAGGAACGGCGACGGACGCTCGCCGAGACCTTGGACGAAATCGCCGGGCGAACGCCGGTCGTGGTGGGTGTGGGCGCGTTGCGCACCGATGAAGCAGTGAGGTTCGCGCAGGACGCCAAGGCCCTTGGAGTTGCCGCGGGGCTGCTTGCGGCCGCCTCCTACACCCCGCTCACTGAGGACGAGGTGTTCGAACATTTCTCGACGGTGGCGTGCGAGAGCGGCCTGCCGATCGTCGTCTACGACAATCCAGGAACGACGCATTTCCATTTCACCCCAGCACTCGTCAGCCGCCTGGCAAAGGTGGGTGGGATTGTCGCTATCAAGAATCCGACAGACAAGGGCGATGCGATCAAGAGCCATCTGGCCGACCAGAGGCGCACTGTGCCGGAAGGGTTCTCGATCGGCTACAGCGGCGACTGGAACGCCGCAGAGGCCATGATCGCCGGCGCCGACACATGGTACAGCGTCCTCGCCGGCATCCTGCCCGAGGTCTGCGTGAAGATCGTCACGGCGGCGCAACAGGGCGATGCGGCCGAAGCGCGACGGATCGATGCCACGCTTGCGCCGCTCTGGAGCCTCTTCAAGGAGTTCTCGAGCCTTCGCGTCGTCTATGCACTTGCCGAATTGCTCGACATTTGCCGTGCCGACCCCCCGCGTCCCATCCTGCCTCTGCCCTCAGCAGCGAAGCGCCAGATCGCCGCCGCGTTGGAACGCTTGCCATCGGATGTCAGCCGGTGAACAGCGAACCCGGCGGCCAGTGAAAGGAACTGTCATGTATTTACCCGCTCATTTCGATGAACCGAGCCGAGAAGTCCTTTACGAACTGATCGAGAACAACGCACTCGGCGTTCTGATAACCATGGCTGGAGCGGTCTCGACGCCGATCACATCCCCTTCGAACTCGACACGTCACAGGGAGAAAACGGTACCCTTCGCTGCCACGTCGCACGCAACAATCCAGTTTGGCAGGACGTGGCGACCGGCGATGAGGTGCTCGTGGTGTTCCGCGCCGCCGACGCCTACATTTCGCCGCGGTGGTATCCGAGCAAGCAGGAGTTCCACAAGCAGGTGCCGACCTGGAACTACCTCGTCGCACATGCATATGGACGGATCACAATCCACGACGACGAACGCTATGTCCGCCGCAATGTCGCCAAACTGACTCACAGGCACGAGGCGACTGAGCCTGTCCCATGGAAGATGGGTAACGCACCGAAGGACTTCATCGACACTATGGTCAAGGCGATCATCGGCCTGGAGATCGAGATCACCCGCCTTGTAGGCAAAGCCAAGCTCAGCCAGAACAAGGAGGCACGTGATATCTGCAATGCCGGCGAAATGCTGAACGCCCAAGGCGACCGGCGCGTCGGTCAGGCGATGCTTGCAGCCGCCCGCCGGAAGCCCGAACAAGGCTGAAGAGCGTGGCCCATCGCACTTTGATGAATGTCAGCAAAGCTTGCCCTACTGGATGGTACTGCGAAAAGCCGAGCGAACGATAAGCGCCTGGCACACGAAATTGCACGCCGCCTTCCAGAGACCGGTCCAGCCGACCCAGCAACGTCAGCCTTCCAGGCGTAGCGGTCGGCCCAATTGAGCAGTCAACGACGAAAACGGGTCACGCTTTGCCCTTGAAGTTCCCAGAGCGAGAGTTTGCAAAGCGTCGGAAGTGCTCACTGCGCTGGCCGACTGATGCCCAGTCGCCTCATTTCGGCGATAGACGGTCGATCGGCCGAGACCCAGTGCCTCGCAGCTTCGGTCGGCGACATGTTGGCCTTGATCAGCTTGATGGCGGCCTCGACCTTTTACATGTCGAGCGGTTGCCGACCGGGTTGTCTCCCTTTCGCCCGTGCTGCAGCCACGCCATCTTTCGTGCGCTCGGAAATCAGCCGTCGCTCGAAATGAGCGATCGCACCGAATACACGGAACACGAGCTCGCCTGCGGCTGAGGATGTATCGATCTTCTCTTCCAGACTGAGCAGGTCGATCTGGCGTTCGCCTCGACGCTGATCGAGGCCTTGGAATTCAAAGGCGGGCGGAGAAGCGCCCGCACGATCGCCGGAATCCGTATGCTCCGCGAACTGAAGAGATCGGGCAAACGCGATGTTCCCCCCGATGCGCCGATGCCGTTCAAGAAGGACTGGCGCAAGCTGGTGATCGGCCCGGATGGCAAGATCAATCGCCCGCTCTATGAAACGGCAATGCTCGCCCATTTGCGCAACAAGCTGGGTTCTGGGGACGTGTGGGTGGAACGGTCTTCCGCGTACCGTCGTTTCGACAGCTATCTCTTGCCCGAGCCGGTGGCCGCACCGATCGTTTCGAAACTTGGGTTGCCGTCAGCCGCCGACGAATGGCTCGATCGGCGCGGCCGGAAGCTCGATTGGCGGCTGAAAAAGTTTGCGCACCGCCTCAAGCGGAACAAGCTCGACGGCGTGCGCCTGGTTGAAGATCGCGATCTTGGGCGCCTCGGCGCTGCAGCCAGGTCGTTCAACAACAGTTTGCGTAGGTGCCGATAGGGCGTCCTCTTTACTCCGAAGATGCATCCCTTATCGAGGGTCTCAGGGCGGCACTCGTCGACCGGGGGAACAAAGAGGTAAGACGATCCGACTGTTTCGCCGCGTGGGCGGAGAAGAATTCGTCCTGGTGTTGCCAAACACATTAGCTGCTGCAGCGGAGCTGATCATCGCAAGGATGCTCAACTGTGTTCGCAACTCACGGCCGCTCAGGGAGAAGTTAGAATTTGGATACACCTTCTCGGCTGGAGTCGCTACTGCTCGCGCGGGCGACACCACCACCGAGATATGCTGGCTCGGGCTGATACGGCTCTCTATTCCGCCAAGATGGCGGGGCGCAATCGCATCCATCTTGCAGCTTGAACCAATCTGCGCCGATACTGCGTTACATAGGTGAATAACGCCAAGGTGGGTTCGTCTTCGTAGCCGTGGGAGTGGCTCAGACCCAGTCAATCGTAAGAGTGCACAAGACCTAAAGCGCTAGGACCAACGGAGGGCTCAGCGGAGCAGGTTGGCCCCCGAAAGGTGCGACTCCGGCCTCGTCCGGGGGACTTGCGCCGCTGGAGAATGCGATGTTTGGTCGATCTGGCTGCCACACAGCGGGCCACCTTGGCTGGCTTACACAAACTTTGCCATCAGGTTGGCATGAACCTGTGCTCCAGCTGGAATGCGTGTACCAGAAATTCGCGGACACCGATGGAGAATCCGGTTTTTGGGTCGGAACGCCGTTGTCGTCGGAATCCGCACTGACATCTAAAGCGTGGTGCTCGGAATGGCTGCCGCCGCGAACGAAGCAGGCCGGAAATCCGGCATCGAACTTGTCTTTGATCTGCGTCAATGCACCTGCAGCAGACTCGAGTTATTCAGGGGATTTCCCTTGCCTTCGGGTAGGGGAGTTGAGTTCCAATTGAATCGAACACCTTAGGACAGTATGCAAGAGCCCCGACGGACACAGCAATCACTGCTAGACATGATCCATGATGTAATCAATACGGCTCCGAGTGCGCTCGCACGTATAGCTCTGTATATTGAGCAAGATCCGAAGGCTGTTCTAACGATGTCCATCGCCGACCTAGCGCACGACACCGCAACTGGGCCTGCTTCAATAATAAGATTTTGCCGAAGGCTGGGACTCTCGGGATTCCGCGAGTTTAAGATTGCGCTCAGCGGCGACATTGAGCGGGTAACGCTGATTGAGCTGGCTGAACGCGCCGCACCAGAAGATATAGACGTAGCACCGGGAGTCGCCGCTCTCAGTACTGCTTTACAAAGCTCAATTGCCGCGTCCGCTCGAGGTTTTGACGATCTTCAAATTACTGGGCTTGCCAACCGCGTCCGAGCGGCCCGTCGCGTCGAAGTGTTTGGCGCGGGGCCGTCTTCAGTCTGCGCTGATATTTTGGCCATGCGGCTGATCTGGCTAGGGTTCCCCGCGCATTCCTCGGGGTCCGCCACCATGTCTCACGCTCTTGCGCGGAGACTTGGCTCGTCGGGCCTTGCTCTTGGCGTTTCCTCGCTTGGCCACACTGAGGAAACCAGGGCTTTTCTGGCAATTGCGCGCAAAACCGGAGCATATACGATTGCCATTACGACCCGCGCGGACTGCCCGATCGCTCAGACTGCCGACGAGGCGGTCTTGTTTACCTCGGCTGGAGCTTGGCCACAGTCCGGGTCGGCGATGCATGTTCCGCCTGTAGTATTGCTGAGCGAATATCTCTGCCAGTGTCTGCAGGTGAGGGAAGTTTGAACGCCTGACTAGGCTAATCCGGCCAGTTTCGACGCCATACCCGAATCTCACCTTGGGCACGTGCTCGAGCCAGAGGCGGCGAACATGAACCGCCGCGTTTCCTGCGAAGGTCGAGCCGCGCCACCTGGTGCTTGCTGCCAGCCCCCAGCACCGGAGATGAGATCAGGCAAGGGGGACGAGCGTGAGTAAACTCGACGAGCACCCGCCGCAACAGACATTTTAGCCTATTTGGCAAGCCACGGCCTAGCCGGAACGGTGCTGGGTCCAGACGGTATCATCAGCGCAATAGCTCGAGGATGCGAAGCGACCACTTTGTTGATCGTGCCGTGGCTCGAAAGAGGGTGTCAACTGCTGTCGGGCCTTTTCGATTGCCGGCAATCTGCGCATTTCGCAAAAGCCGGACAGGGGTGGGGTACACTCCAGGGCTGTGTCCGGGAATTGCCGAAACACGCAGGCAATCTGCACTATGAGTCGGCGAGTCAAGCAGCGGGGATTGGTCAAGCCCCGTCGTCATGACGCGGATAAAAAGACGATTTTGAGCTGATTCCGAGTTCGCGGGAGCGGTTGCGCAGGACCGACTACGCTTCTCATCCTGTTGGAGGTTCTTTACGAAGCCCTGTCCGAGCATTCCTCGAAAACAGATGTGCAGCCGCATGGTATTGAGCCTTTTTCCGATTCCTTTCTAACCTGGGCCTGATTTGCCCCGCAGATGCGCACATCGCCTCGAGCGGGGGCTTGCGGACCTTAATCGGGACCTCGTCTTGGAGACGATGTTTCCTCTCCGCTTAGCCCGCGTGTCGAAGGAAATTCTCGACTTCCGATTCTTACTTCCGGAGCCCGATGTGATGGTGAAATACCCAGACGTTGAACCAGGCCTTAAAGAGGAAGTCCCTTGGTCCGACAGCCTGACCACCTACGATAGGGAGCACTTCAGGACCTATCTAAGGTTTGTCGATGCATCTGCCGACAACGCCAGCTATGAGGAGATGGCTCAGATCATCCTCGGCATCGATCCGGTGTGACCTGCCACCGAATTTTCATCCAGCCGCAATTAGAGCCTCGGCGGGTTGTACGCCGTATGGCGCGGGTTGAGCAACGGGCGATCGGCGGAGCTGGTCGG
>NZ_JAMYPT010000049.1:0-13043 GCF_040320505.1 Mesorhizobium sp. M0678
CCTCATCAAGCCGGTCGCCGCTGATCACTATGATAGGAACATCCGATTTTGTCGCCAGATTGCGGACGATCGCAAGTCCATCCTCCCGGCCTAGGTTAAGGTCAACAACCACGAGATCGACTGGCTCACGTGAAAGAACATAGTCAAACTGCTTGCTATCGTGGACTGCGGTTACCTTCAGGGCATGCATCGGCGATGAGGCGCCGCATTGCGGCATCATCGTCAATGACAAGAACATGTTTCAACGGCACACCTCGTTTTGGGGGTTGCGCCCCGATCAGGGTTGCATTACCTGAATCTGCAAGCAAAAGGCATGTATTAGTGATGACATTACTTGAAATTGAACAACTGGTTCTCAAAACCCTCAACGCTCTAGTTGCCGAAAAAGTAGAGGTGTCGATGACAACCAGAATGCGGGATCTCGGCCTCGACAGCCTCGCCTATAACGAGCTTGCTACGGCGATCGAGAGCCGACTTGGCTGGTTTGTCGACGATTACAAGCTCTGGCAATACGAGTCCGTAAGGCATGTCGCCGACGCCGTCGCCAGTCAGGAGTTGCGCACCGCGGAACCACCAGCAGTGCGGCAAGTGCTGGAGTAGTGCTGTAGGCACAGGTTACGGTGAGGGCAGCTTGGGCGGCGGTAGCTATGGCCATTGCTCCGCTGTGGTTTCTATTCGTGACTGGTGTGTTTGAGAACTGTTGGTCAGCCCGGTCCATGTCGCAGTGCCGATGCCCCATTGGTGGCGTTGCCCGCAATTGCGATCGCTGCGCCCAGGGCACCAATGCTGACGGTCGTTGTCAGGCCACCCGTTGAATTGTTGTCAGAGGCAACAGTGCCCACCACACCATCCCAATTGGTGGTCGTATAGCCCGACATGTAGTCACGGAACACGCTCTCACTATACGTGGTCACGATCGTTGCCGTCGTACCGGTTGGCACGAGGGCTGACCACACTGACAGATAGACCACACCAGAATTGAAGATGCTTTCCACCTGAGCGAGAAGGGTGGCAGCCACACCCCCAATCGTCATACTGTTGACGGTCACTGCACTTTCGGTGTCAGTGGTCTCAGTTGTCACGATGACACGACGATTAGCGTGTGGCGCGACAAGAAGCGGAATGCTGGTGTGGGTGTAAACGGTCGTGGCAGTCGAGTCTTCGTGAGTGCCATTGAAGACCAGATCTATCGGGAACATTTTCTCCCAGACGCCCGAGCTGCGCACATAGACCTGTCGAGCCTTGGTCCAGAGGCTTCAGATTTTCACCCATACGGCGCTGGCCGCCCCCCAGACCCCGGAGGCTTTGACGTAAAGGGCCATTACGGCTGCACCCAGAAATCACCGTCCACGCCGCCAGAAGGGGCAGCGGCCGAGATCGTGACGCTGCGATTTGCCATCGTGCCGACGCCGAGAAGCGCCTTGGTCTGGGCAATGGACTGCGGTCGACGATAATTGTCCCCGGTGCCGTCACTCGACACGCGACCGACGAAGCTCGTCACAGCGTCGGCACCTGTGGCGTAGGTCGAGCGGTACAAACGCGTCGTGATATCACCAGCGCCATCGCGCTGAGGCGATGAACATGTATGGCGAGAGCAGAACGTTTGGGGCGGGGCGGGACGAAGAGGTTGCGGAGGGCTGACAAGGTCGAGACGAAGCGTTGCAGGCCTCCCGGCGATCGGACCCCTGCATCATCCGCTCCCGTTTTCGCGGCGGCACATGGGAATTCTCCGCTCTGTTGTTCAACCCCTTGTGCGACCGGTGCTCGACGTCCGGCATCATCTGTCGCTTTGCCGCTCCATACGAGCGAAGCTAGTCGGTGATCATGCGCTTCGGCGCGAGCCCCTGCTTCTTCCACAGCCGCGTCAGCAAGCGCTTGGCGGCCTTGGTGTTGCGGCGGTTTTGCACGATTTCGTCCAGCACATATCCATCCTGGTCGACGGCGCGCCACAACCAAAGCTTTTTGCCGGGCGATGGTGACGACCACTTCGTTCAGGTACCAGACATCATTCCGGCACGGCGGCTTGCGGCGCAAGCAGCGAGCGCAGTCCAGCCCGAACTTGATGCCCCACCGGCGACTTGTCTCATACGAAACGATGCCGCGTTCCAGCAGCATTTCCTCAACCAGGCGCAGGCTCAGCGGAAACCGGAAATAAAGCCAGACCGCGTGGGCGATAATAGGCGGCGGAAATCGGGGGGCGTGTAGCTGACGGCGGGCGTATTCATGCCCCCCGGCGTCCATGTCGCAAATCTTGACGATTGCTTTGTGTGTCAAGCCCGCCGCAGGTCTCAACGCGTTCAATGCAGACATTGTGAAAATCGCCCTATTCCGCCTTTTTTTACCGCCCCTTAAGTCCCCCGCTCGCATGCTTGTCGATGCCATTGAACTCATAGCCATCGGCCAAGGATTTTGGAAAATATGTTTCCGCTCGCAGCAGAAAACGTGAGAGTCGCTGTAGGCCTAACGTTAAGGGGAGAGAGCGGTTTGATTGGACGAAATGGGTACCGGAGTACCGAGTCATGAAGCCACGAGGTAATCTGGTCCGACTGAAGCAATTTCAGGTGAATGAGAAGCGGCGACAGTTGCACCAGCTAGACATCATGATTGCCGATTTCGAGCGCATGGCGCGAGAACTGGACTTCCAGATAAACGCCGAGGAAACGAAGGCCGGCATCTCCGATGTCAATCATTTCGCTTATCCGACGTTCGCCAAGGCCGCTCGCCTACGTCGTGACAACGTCAAGAATTCGCAATCGGACCTTCTGCGGCAGAGAACCGCAGCCGAGCCATGCCTCGCCGAGGCTGAAGCAGAGCTCTCCAAGGCGCAAATGCTAGAATCGCGCAGCGGCAGAGGCCACGACCTCGAACCCGGCAACCGAAGCGCCATGATCGGCTGAGCCGGATGGCTTCAGCGTGCCTCATTCGCGACACCCGACTGGCCGTTGGCGCGCGAGAGGCGTGCGGGCACTGTAAAGATATCAGCGTCTTGATGCAGCGATAGCTGGTCGGGACGGCTGTCATGCTGCGGCGACATACGCGATTTTGTTCCAGATTTGCATGGCGGCGTTACGCAGGTATTGGGGGAAAGTGGAACTGGTTGGCAATCGGATCTCGGTGGAAACGAACCGCTGCCGGCGGACCGGCGCCTGGCGGCAACGCCTGGCGCTTTCGGCGGCGGCGGTAACGGCAAAGCAGGCTGGCCGCGTCGAGGATGAAGCGGCACCTGCGCGATGCCGTTCTGCTCAGGGCCGGGAGACGGGGTCGGCCCCGCCGGCCGGATGCTGCTCGCTTGGCGCGGCATCGTAAAGTCAACCGACAGCTTATGAAGATGTGCGTACATTGGGCCATGTCAGAAGTTGCTGGTGATCCGCTCTATGGTCGCCACCGCTTTCCCGCCGAGATCATTGCGCACGCGGTATGGCTCTACTTTCGCTTTCCGCTCAGCCTGCGCATGGTTGAGGACATGCTGGCGGCCCGCGGCATCATCGTCACGCATCAGACCGTTCGAAGCTGCGCGGAGAAATTCGGACGGCATTTCGCCCAGGAGATCAATATCAGCCGGCTGCCTGGGCGACAAATGGCATCTCGACGAATGTGTCGTGGCTATCAGTGGCAAGAAGCAGTGGCTCTGGCGTGCCGTCGATCAGGACGGCTTCGTCCTCGAAGTGCTGGTACAAAGCCGCCGAAATGCCAAGGCGGCAAAGCGTCTGATGCGCAAGTTGCTGAAAGCTCAAGGGCGGACACCACGGATCATGATCACCGACAAGCTCCGATCCTATGATGCCGCCATGCGCGACCTCATGCCCGGCGTCGAACACCGGTCGCACACAGGCCTGAATAATCGAGCGGAAAATTCGCACCAGCCGACCCGACGACGCGAAAGGATCATGAAACGCTTCAAGTCGGCACGCCAGCTTCAGCGGTTCGTTTCCATCCATGATCCGATTGCCGACCTGCTCACTTTCCCTGCAATGCGCTGTCATCGGCTCAACATCGAGACCTGCGTAACGCCCCCATGCAAATCTGGAACAAAATCGCGTGTGTCGCCACAGCGTGACAGCCGTCCCGGCCAGCTATCGCTGCATCAAGCCGCTGAAACTTACAGTGCCGGGCGCGCTGCTACCTGAATTTCCTTACCGCTCAATCAATGTGACAGCACCGATTCTTCTCAACCGCGGCATGCCCTAAATCGTCACTTGCGTTCCGATCTCGACGACGCGTCCGGTCGGGATCTGGAAGTACTCCGTCGCGTCGGCCGCCGTACGCGCCAGGCCGATGAACAACCGGTCCTGCCACACCGGCATGCCGGAATTGGGCGAGGCCTTGAGCGAACGCCGCGAGAGGAAGAACGAGGTCGTCATGATGTCGAACTTCCAGCCCTGCTTGCGGCAGATCGCCAGTGCGCGCGGGATGTTGGGCTGCTCCATGTAGCCGAAAGTCAGAGTCACCCGCATGAACAGCTCGTTGACCGTCTCCATCTTGACCCGGTCGCTGTCGGGCACCACCGGTTGCGGCGCGGTCACCACCGAAAGGATGACGTTCTGCTCGTGCAGCACCTTGTAGTGCTTCAGGCTGTGCATCAGCGCGGTTGGCGCGCTGAGTGGATCGCTCGTCAGGAACACCGCGGTGCCGGACACCAGCTGCGGCTTTTTCTTCAGGAGATTGCCGGCGAGGAAATCGAGCGGGATTTCGTTGCGGCGGGTCTTGTCGAACAGATAGCGGCTGCCGCGCACCCAGGTCCACATGGCCAGCACAATGGTGAAGGCCACCGCCAGCGAAGCCCAGCCACCCTCGAACACCTTGACGATGTTGGAGGCAAAGAAGCCCATGTCGATGAAGCCGAACAGCGCCGTCATGGCGACCGCCACCCACAGCCGCCATTTCCAGATCCGGGTCATGACGACGAACAGCAGCACCGTCGTCACCAGCATGTTGCCGGTCACCGAGATGCCGTAGGCCGATGCCAGCCTGCTGGACTCACCGAAGCCCACCACCAGCAGCATCACCGCCAGCGCCAGCAACAGATTGACGCGCGGCATGTAGATCTGGCCCGACTGCCGTTCCGAGGTGTGCAGGATTTCGAGGCGCGGCAGCATATTGAGCTGCACCGCCTGCCGGGTCAGCGAGAAGGCGCCGGAGATGACCGCCTGGCTGGCGATGACAGTCGCGGCCGTCGCCAGCACGACCATCGGGATCAGCGTCCAGCCTTCGTTCATCTCGAAGAATGGATGGCCGACGACGCCGTTCTTGGCCAGCACGAAGGCGCCTTGCCCGGCATAATTGAGCAGCAGGCAGGGAAACACGATCGCCAGCCAGGCCAGCACGATCGGCTTTCGGCCGAAATGGCCGAGATCGGCATAGAGTGCTTCGGCGCCGGTGACGGCGAGGAAGATGGCGCCGATGGTCACGAAAGCGACGTCGGGCGAATTGATCAGGAAGGCGACGATGTAGTGCGGGCTCACCGCCCACAGGATTTCTGGATCGGCGATGATGTGGTTGAGACCGGAAAGGCCAATTGCCAGGAACCATACGGCGGTCACCGGGCCGAACACCAATCCCACCCCGCCGGTGCCAAAGCGCTGCACCGCGAACACCATGGCCAGGATGACCAGTGTCAGCGGCACGACATAGGGCTGGAAGGTCGGCGTGACGACGTTCATACCCTCGACCGCCGACAGCACCGATATCGCCGGCGTGATGACGGCATCACCGAAGAAAAGCGATGCCCCGACGATGCCGATGCCGAGCATCAGCGCCGAGCGCTTGGGGAAACTGCCGCGCGCCAGCGCCATCAGCGACAGCACGCCACCCTCGCCGCGGTTGTTCGCCCGCAGCACGAACATGATGTATTTGATGGTGACGATGATCGTCAGCGACCAGATGATCAGCGACAAAACGCCCAGAATATCGCCGCGCTGGGCGACTTGTCCGCCCGACGACGCCACCAGCGCCTCGCGAAAGGCGTAGATCGGGCTGGTGCCGATATCCCCATAGACGACACCGAGCGCGCCCAGCATCAGAACCTTGGGGCTTTGCTGTTCGATTGCCGGATGGCTCGACTGTTCGACGGGTTCTGCCTCGCTACCAGTATTGGTAAGGACCATGGACGACACTCCGATAAGGGGCGGCCCTCTACCTTTGCTGCACTGCAATATCAAGTGCCGCGACGTAATGGCTCCGTATGCGGACCGCATTTGTTGCCGCACCGGCGGATTGTCTCATACGAAACCACGATCCCGCTCCCGGGCCATTTCCTCGACGAGACACAGGCTCAAGGGGACCTGAAGGAGGGCCAGACCGGATGGGCGATGATCTGCGGCAGGAAACGATGGCGCTGCTTGTAGCTGACGGCATATCTTTCTCCTTTGTGTGTCTGCCAGACGAGCGGGCGGGCACGGAAGTGGTCGCGCTCTGGCTGCCAGACATACTCGTCCAACCTGATGAAAACCTGACTTGTACACCCAGCCCAAACAGGTGCGAGGGGTCGGTCTATTACCAAAGGCTCTTAGGGCTGATTCTCTAGGGTTCCCGCCCAGATTGATCCGTGACCCTTGTTGTGTACCGCCCCGGGTTGATCGGAGGCTCCAACTCCTGAGAAGGTGGAACCATGACAAGCAAGGCGACCAACAAGTTCTCTCCCGAGGTCCGGACCCCCCGCGGTGCGGCTGGTTCTGGATCACGAACGCGAGCATACGTCGCGGTGGGCGGCGGTTTCATCGATCGCCGCCAAGATCGGCTGCAAGAAAGCCGAGCGTGACGGCGGCGTGCGCGCCGGAGTTCCCACGGATGCTGCGACGAAACTGAAGGCTCTGGAACGCGAGAGCCGCGAGCTTCGCAGGCCAACGAGAGCAAGGCTTCCGCGTATTTTGCCCAGGCGAAGCTCGACCGCCGGTTCAGGCCACGATCGCGTTCATCGACGATCACCGCAAGGCGCATGGGGTTGAGCCGATCTGCAAGGTGCTGCCGATCGCCCCGTCGACCTACCACGACCATGTCGCCAAGCGCGTCGACCCCTGCCGGCTGTCGGCTCGGGCAAGATGGGATACAGCCTCGAAGGATGAGGTCCGACGGGTTTGAGGCGAACTTCCGCGTCTACGGCATTCGCAAGGTCTGGCGGCGGTTGCGTCGCGAGGGCTTCGAGGTCGCCCGCTGCACGGTTGCCCGCTTGATGAAGGCCATGGGCCTCGAAGGCATCGTCCGCGGCAAGCCGATCCGCACTACGGTGAGCGACAAGGCCGCACCTTGCCCTCTCGACCACGTCAACCGCCAGTTCCATGCTCCGGCGCCGAACATGCTGCGGGTCTCCGACTTCACCTGCGTCGCGACCTGGACGGGCTTCGTCTATGTCGCCTTTGTCATCGACACCTATGCCCGTCGGATCGTCGGCTGGCGGGTGAGCCGGACGGCGCATGCAGCCTTCGTTCTCGATGCCCTGGAACAGGCTCTCCATGATCGGCGGCCCGCGCGGGGAGGCGGGCTCATCCATCACAGCGATAGAGGCAGCCAAGGCGGATTCAACCGGATCGTCGCAACACCGGCATCATACTGTCCCCCAAGGAGCTGGTCGAGGAGTTCGGCAGGTGTTTTCCAGCCGAGCGTTTTGCGCGATCTTGTGTTGATAGCATGGGCGACTGCTTCCAGTTCCCCGGCTGTGTGCCGACTGAGATCCGTGCCCTTTGGAGAGTACTGTCTCAGCAAGCCATTGGTGTTTTCGTTGGAGTCTCACTGCCACGGGCTTGGGGATCGCAGAAGTAAATCTCGAGCCCGGTGTCGATGCGCAGGTCGGCTGCTGCGCCATTTCCGCTCCATGGTCCCAAGTCAGCGACTGACGCAGCTGCTCGGGAAGTTTGCCCATGGATCGGGCTATGGCTCTGCGGACTGCTTCAGCGCCGTGGCCGGCAAGTGGTGGACCGTTCTTGATGCGCAGGCTCTGCTGATGGCCATGCATGCGCGCGGCAGGTGAAGCAGCATTGTGAAGCGTGAACTTCGTTCCACGAGCGTGCCGATCGCCTAGCTTCCGAGGCCAAGGACGAGGTCGCCTTCCCAATGTCCGGGGACAGCCCGATCGGCAATTTCGGCCGGAAGGTCGCCTATCATAACGGCGTCTCCAATGAAGGACTTGTTGCGCATTCGGGCCCGTTCGCGCGGTACGCGCGTTCGCGCGGTACGCGCAACGCTCGGCCTGAACGCAGACATGCGGTCAGTCCTCGGCGCAATGCTCCGCGTCCTTGAATGTACAAGGACTGATAGATCGTCTCGTGGCTGATCCGCATGGTTTGATCCTCTGGGTAATCGATCTGAAGCCGATTTAGCGATCTGCTCGGGGCTCCAGGCTGCCGACCACCTCCGGCTCTGTCGTTTTTTCCATACCCACCTTGGGGCCCTCGAATGAGGCGCCATTGGGGTTGGTGACTTTGCCGGCCAAGCGCTCCTCAACATATTCACGCAGAGCCGGATTGACCGCCAGCTTGCCAGGAGGCCGCCGGGACTCACGATCGGCGTGCCATTGGGCGGCACTGGCCGGTAATCCAGATTGCCGCTGCGCGTCGCGGCATTGCGCCTGACCTCCCGCGAGATTGTGCTCGGCGGCCGACCTAGTTTACGAGCAATGGCCCGGATGCCGATTCCCTTGGCAAGCTCAAGCGCAATATCCTCGCGCTCCCGAAAGAAAGATATCGCCCCGAAGGCGGCTTCGCCCACGGCGCCAAATGCGTTGGCGGCATCCCTCCTGCACTCCGAAACCAGCGCGGACCAAGAGGCGTTGATGTACCGGCATCCAGTGCGGCCTCCTCGCTCGAATGTCCCAAGGCAATAGCTTGCCAGAACCGGAAGCGATTCTCACGCTGCCAGGCGGCGGACGCCCGGGCGAATCTAGCTTCTTTCGAGTGCACCGATCTGAAGCGCGTTGGTGAACCGTCATTGCAACCTCCAATCCCTTGGTGTTGCGACGACCGGTTGAATCCGCCCAACACGTCAGCATTCAATACACCGAGCGCTTGGCGGAGGCCGGCGTCGAACCCGCAGTGGGCAGTGTCGGCGACTCTTTCGATAATGCTCTCGCGGAAACGATCAACGGTCTTTACAAGGCCGAGGTGATCCATCGACGCGGACCCTGGCGCTCATTCGAGGCCGTCGAGTTCGCCACGCTCGAATGGGTCGACTGCTTCAACAATCGCTGGCTGCTGGAGCCCATCGGCAACATCCCGCCGGCCGAAGCCGAGGAACGCTACTACGCCATGTTGGATGAACCAGCCATAGCCGCGTGACTCAAACGAAACGGCCACCGGAATGCCCGGGGCAGTTCACATCGCATTTGATGCCAGCTTCATCGTATTTTCTTCGGCTTGGACGGGCACTTGGCAGACCCACAGAGCTGGGAACCCTTTGCCATACTACAACTGTAACATCATATCGGTTTAGCAGGTCAAGCTTCGGTGGTAACCTCATTGGGTAGAATAACTACTTTGGAGGCGAGCAATGGATCGCGATAACAAACGGGCACGCGCAGCTGCAAGATCATCTCAAGGCGTGGGGAGCAGTAGCCTCCGTGACGTTCCAGAGGGGCCATTGAGCGATGTTGCAGAACGGCTGGTAACCGCTAACCCGCGCGATACAGCGCGAAATCTTGGGGGCTTCAAAGGCCTCGGGACGCACGAGCGAACAGCCGTTCGGGGCACTCAACCCGGGCCAGAAACTGACCTCGCGAGATTTGAAAGGCGGACCAATCGGCTTGGACAATCAGCCATCAATCTGGCCGCGACATTAACAGCCGAAT
This sequence comes from Mesorhizobium sp. M0678, assembly GCF_040320505.1. Taxonomy (NCBI): domain Bacteria; kingdom Pseudomonadati; phylum Pseudomonadota; class Alphaproteobacteria; order Hyphomicrobiales; family Phyllobacteriaceae; genus Mesorhizobium; species Mesorhizobium sp. M0678. The sequence continues at coordinate 9,776 of NZ_JAMYPT010000049.1, forward strand.
TGGGGTACAGCACGGATGACATAGCATTGCAGAAAGTCGGAGCGGCCAGTAATCTAGGCGATTACCTAACGCCAGGGCTGCAAGATGCTATTGTTAATCGCATTGGCAACATGGATCCGCCGTCGCAAGCTCTCGGAGCTTATTACGTTGCGCCACACTTCAGTAAGTTTACTGACGAAAATAAATCTCGCATTCTTGATCAGGCCATTGGATTGGCTTCTTCTGATCCGGATGGCAATGTCAGAAACATGGCATCCAATGCTATTCTCAACATGTATCCCCAGTTAGACGCAAATCAACAGGCCCAAGCTCACTCAGTTTTTCCCGGCATGCAAGACATCTTGCCGCACATGCCGCCGCCGCAGCATGCAGCAGAGGAACGGAGTGCGAATCTGGACGGCCACATAGCAGGTATTGAGGCTGCAGTCCGTGATACAGTAGGCCCGCAAACCTCCTATGAACAGCTGCAGCGGGGTGCTCAAATCGGGCGGTCCATAAACCACGCCTTCAATCACGCCCGAGAGGACCTAATGGAGGCCACCAGAAGCAGAGATCGCTCCGGCCGTTGAGGTCTCGGCCATGGTACAGTGACGCTTTCTCTCCCGAATCCGTTTACGGCCTTGCCGTTTCCAATTCGCTGGCCGTTGACGTACCTGCTTAGTGTAACTTTCAAAAACCACGTCTGCCGGGTGATGCGCTGCAAGCATCGCACCACCCACTGCGGCATCGATCTGTCGAGCGGCGACATCGCGCGACGCCGGTTCGGTCTCTGAAGCACGCGCAGCATTAGCTACGGCTAATCCGGCAATGGAACAATGCTTTCAACAAAAACGACGCCCCCCAACATAGCCATTAGCATCGCGTGCTCACTCGCCGTGGGCTTCTGTGCGGCAAGTCTTTACGCAACTTTCCGCCACGGCGGCAGCGGCGAGGCTCTGATGGCGTTTGATGTCCGTGCCTTTTGGTTTGAGACGCCCTTCTATTTGGGCTTCGCAACCCCCGTTTTCTATCGGGGCGCGGCTATCGTGCTCTCGACGTCCGCGGTCGTCTTGCTGATTCAGCAGATCGTATTGCGCCGCAAGCTCGAACACCACGGGACGGCTCGTTGGGCTCGAGTGGATGAAATGCGACGCACGGGATATCTGCGACGATACCGTGGCGTGACAGGGCCGGTGTTTGGGAAGACAAGTGGCCCTTTCTGGCCTGGCTACTACCTGACCAATGGCGAGCAGCCTCACAGCCTCATCGTTGCACCGACCCGCGCTGGCAAGGGCGTCGGCATAGTCATTCCAACGCTACTTACATTCAAAGGCTCGGTGATAGCTCTGGACGTCAAGGGGGAGCTCTTTGAGCTCACCTCGAGGGCGCGCAAAGCCGCAGGTGACGACGTGTTTAAATTCGCGCCGCTGGATTCGGAGCGGCGCACAAACTGCTACAATCCGCTGTTGGATCTTATAGCGTTGCCTCCACAGCAGCAATTCACCGAAGCCCGCCGCTTGGCCGCAAACCTGATTACGGCCAAGGGGGAGGGCGCGGAAGGTTTCGTCAGCGGCGCGCGAGATATCTTTGTCGCGGGAATCCTTGCCTGCATCGAGCGGGGCACGCCAACAATCGGCGCCGTCTATGACCTCTTCGCCCAGCCGGGGGAGAAGTTTAAGCTCTTCGCGCGACTCGCCATGGAGACCCAGAACAAAGAGGCACAACGCATCTTCGACGACATGGCGGGGAACGATACGAAAATCCTAACCTCCTACACTTCCGTGCTCGGCGATGGCGGGCTCAACCTGTGGGCGGATCCCGCTGTAAAGGCGGCCACAAGTCGCTCGGACTTTTCGGTCTATGATCTTCGCCGTCGCAGAACGTGCATCTATCTTTGCGTTGGTCCGAACGACCTTGAGGTGATCGCGCCTTTGATACGCTTGTTTTTTCAGCAAATCGTTTCAATTCTGCAGCGGTCGCTGGCCCGCCGGGATGAAAAGCACGAGGTTCTCTTCCTGCTCGATGAGTTCAAGCACTTGGGTAAGCTGGAGGCGATCGAGACCGCAATCACGACTATCGCGGGCTACAAGGGGCGTTTCATGCTCATCATCCAAAGCCTTTCGGCACTGACGGGGGCTTATGGAGAGGCTGGCAAGCAGAATTTTCTCAGCAATACCGGACTGCAAGTGTTCATGGCCACGGCTGATGACGAGACTCCGAACTACATTTCCAAGGCCATCGGTGAATACACGTTTGAAGCCAAATCGATTTCCCACAGCCAGGCGCGAACGTTCGACTGGAACATTCAGAATTCACATCAAGGTGCACCGCTATTGCGTCCCGAACAGGTTCGGCTGCTCGATGACGACTACGAGATTGTTCTCATCAAAGGTCTGCCACCATTAAAATTGAGGAAGGTGCGTTATTTCTCGGATCGCATTCTGAAACGCATCTTTGAAAGCCAGACAGGCGCCCTCCCGGAGCCGGCGCCCTTGATGGGAGCAGAGGAGGCGCTCTCCGCAGAATCTCAACTCGATGACCCGCTGTGTGAATTGGCGCAGGACTTTGACGATACAGTTTGATGTGAGGCTAGTGTGGACCCGCGAAATAGTAATCCATCCCGTGTAACAGCTTTGTCGCAGGTGCAGGACGCCGGCTTGGAAGACGGGCAAGCGGTCCAGGCCCGGCGAGTGGGCTTTGAGTAGCACGTGTCCGAGGCGCTCCGGCCTCTGTTCGATGGTCGAGCTGACGAGCCGCCAACCGATCCAGAGGAGCTTCTGCGACTGGAACAGGGGGTTTCGCGAGGTGCTTCAGCGAGGGCAGGATCATCAAGCCGCCTCGTCTTTTTTCAGCAACCCAGGGATGCCCGCTGGACGGGATGACCTCAACAGAAGCGTGTCGGAGGCTTTCGCAAGCTCTGGGACGCCGGAGTTCGGGCCGCCGCCCCCAGTCTTGGCTGCCAGCCAACAGCAGATCCGCCCTTCGCCGGATGAGCTTGACCAGGGCAACCACCTGCCACCCGAGTGAGTCGTCCCAACAATGAACATTCACCAGCGCTGTTGTGGCCAGCGGAGACGCAGAGGGCCCTGAATACGCCGCAAGCCGTCGCCATTCAGCAGCAGCTGAGCGAAATCGGCAATTCAGGCGGCCGCGTGCATATGCAGAGAGGGGCTGATGCGATCTCCGGACCGGTAGCTCTCGCCGTAATTGATCAGGCTGGTACTGTTGGAAGGCTTGATCAGCCTCGTCACCCCAATCTCCAGCATAGCTCACTGTCACGCGGCCAACG
>NZ_JAMYPT010000050.1:0-12720 GCF_040320505.1 Mesorhizobium sp. M0678
CAAGCCGTCGAAAACTGCTTTCCCGGCTTTCAAAAAAGCCCCATTAACTCACCAACCAGGATTTCGCTTCCCCGTGCAAAGGTCTCCTTGTGGGAGAAGGTGGATTGGCGCGCAGCGCCAAGACGGTTGAGGGGTGCTGGCCGGAGCGCTGTTGGTGCCAAGCTGGAACACCCCTCATCCGGCCGCTTCGCGGCCACCTTCTCCCACAAGGGGAGAAGGGAAAGCCGCACGAAGCGGCTCGCCCCTGGAATGGTAAGGGTGAGGGGCGGCGCCGACCTGACGCGATTATTTGAGGCGTAGCCCTATTTTGTTCTTGCTTTGTGCCGGCAGCTATGCTACTAATTTCGGTATGGTGCTAATTGGCTCCAACGACCCGCCGCATGGTGGGTTTTTTGTTTCACCTGAGATCGGGCGAAGATCACAACAGAATTACGACCGTCGAGATTACCCCAAACAGTGCGATCAGCAGAAAGTCGGCGATCCGGTAGAGTTTCAGTGCCGCCGGATGTCAGGGGATAGAGTTCTGGTCGCTTGCGAAGCTGGAGATTGTTCGTGGACCAGGCGGTAATCGTCTATCTTATTCTCAATGATGGTCAGTTTGGTGCCGCTGACGAACGCGAATCCATTTATGCGCTCGAGGATCGGCTAGAGAAAGCTATCGAGGATGCATCGGTCGGCGAGTTTGACGGTGACTTGTTTGGTGAAGGCGAATGCATCCTCTACATGTATGGGCCAAACGCTGAACGACTTTTTGTCGTAGTCGAACCCTTATTGAAATCTTCTCCCGTAGCTGCCGGTGGGTACGCGATCAAAAGGTTTGGCGTGGAAGCCGATCCGAGCGCAAAGGAAGTCCGTGTTACCTGGTAGGTCGGGTTTTCCGACCCATTCGGACGTTCACGCGGCGATGACGATCACCGCGATGATCCCGAACAGCGCGATCAGCAGAAAGTCGGCGATCCGGTAGAGTTTCAGCGCCCGTCGGATGTCGGTGCTCTCGACATCATCGCGCCGGCCGCCTTCTCCCATCAATGCGTCTTCGACCATGACGCCGTCATAGGAACGGGGGCCGGCGAGCGCCAGGCCGAGCGCGCCGGCCATCGCTGCTTCCGGCCAGCCGGCATTGGGCGAGCGGTGTTTTTTCGCATCGCGCCGCACGGCGTGCCAGGCGCCCTTGGCGTCGGCGCCCTTGACCAGGAAAGCGGCGAGTACGATCAGCAGCGCCGTCAGCCGCGACGCCGGCAGATTTATCCAATCGTCGAAGCGCGCAGCCGCCCAGCCGAAGGCTTCGTGGCGCGGGGTGCGATGGCCGATCATCGAATCGGCGGTGTTGGCGGCCTTGTAGGCGACGCCGCCGGCGAGCCCGCCGATACCGAGCCAGAAGGCCGGAGCGACGACGCCGTCGGAGAAATTCTCGGCCAGGCTTTCGATCGCGGCGCGGCAGACAGCGGCCCTGTCGAGCTTTTCCGGGTCGCGACCGACGATCCGCGAGACGGCAATGCGGCCCATATCCAGTCCGCCGCTGTCGAGTGCGTCGGCGACCGCTTCGACATGCTCGGCCAGGCTCTTCTGCGACAGCAGCGACGTCGCCAGGATTGCGGTGACCAACAAGCCGAGGGGAATGCTCCAAAGCAAGGTTTCGAGCCAGAGGGCGAGGGCGGCCGGCACCAGCACGATCACCAGCAGCGCGAAGACGCCCCAGCCGCGACGGTGGGCGTCGGAATCAGTGGCGCGGTTGAGCCTGCGGTCGAGAAAGGATATCAGCCTGCCGAACCAGGTGACGGGATGGCCAATGGCATCGAAGAGCCGGGCCGGGTAGCCGAGTACAAGTTCGATGGCCAGCGACAGGAAAGTGATCAGGATCGGCATGAAGTCTCTTGATGGAGTGACGGCGGCAGTGGACCACGGCGGAAGCCTTGGCCGGGCGAGGGCGCTTTTCCCTCAGGCGCCGCTGCCTTTCGTCGACCTCTCGACCGGGATCAATCCGCACTCCTACCCGCTTTTCGATTTGCCCGCCACCGCCCTGTCGCGATTGCCGGAAACAGCGCGCAGCCGCGACTTGGCTGAACGCGCGGCAAGCGCCTATGGCGCCCCGTCGGCGGCGAATGTCGCAGCGGCGCCCGGCACGCAGATCCTGTTGCCGCGCGTCGCTTCCCTGGTCAGCCCGGGCACGGCGCTGGTGCTCGGGCCGACTTATGCCGAGCATCGGCGGGCAGCGGCGATCGCCGGCCATGCGGCGGCTGAAGTCGATGATTTCGAAGCCCTGGCGGCGGCCGACCTTGCCGTCGTCGTCAATCCCAACAACCCGGACGGGCGCGTCGTCGAGCGCGAAAGATTGCTTCGACTTGCCGGGACATTACGCGCCAGAGGCGGGCTGCTGGTCGTGGACGAGGCCTTCATGGATGTCGGCCCGCGCAGCGAAAGCCTGGCCGGCGACATCGACCAGGGCGGCATCGTCGTGCTGCGTTCGTTCGGCAAGTTCTTCGGCCTGGCCGGCCTGCGGCTTGGCTTTGCACTGGCCGATGCGCTGACGGTCGAGCGGCTGGAGGCGCAATTCGGGCCATGGGCGGTTGCCGGGCCGGCGCTCGAATATGGCATAAGGGCGCTTGCAGATACCGGCTGGCAGGCCGGGATGCGGCGCCGTCTGGCCGAGGATGCCGCACGGCTCGATACGCTGTTCGGCCGCTTCGGCGTGCCTGTCGCCGGTGGCACCGCGCTGTTCCGCTATATCAGGGTGGCGAACGCTGCCGGCCTGTTTTCGGCGCTTGGCCAGCGCGGCATCCTGCTTCGGCATTTCGCCGATCGTCCGGATGTGCTGCGCGCCGGCCTGCCGGGAGCCGACGAAGAATGGCGGCGGCTCGAATCCGCACTTGCCGGCTGGGCCTCGCGGCGCGACGATGATGCCAAGGGAGAAACGATCCAATGATCCATGTCTGCTCGCTGTCCAAAGTCGAGGAAACGGTAACGAAGACCGGGGCCGAGCAGCTGCTTTCGCTGCTTGCCGCCGGAACGGAGGTGATGCGACCGGCCTCGATCACCAGGGAAAACCATCTGCATCTGGTCATGCACGACATTGCGGTAGCGCAGGAGGGCATGACCATGCCGGGCGAGGAGCATGTCTTGAATCTGCTCGATTTCGCACGCCAATGGGATCGCTCGCGGCCGCTGGTGGTGCATTGCTATGCCGGCATCAGCCGCTCGACCGCCTCGGCCTACATCATCGCGGCAGCCTTGGCGCCGAAGCGCGACGAGGCCGAACTGGCCGACACGCTGCGCGCGCTGTCGCCCACGGCGACACCCAATCCGCGGCTGATCGCAATTGCCGACGTGCTGCTCGATCGCAGGGGTCGGATGATCGAAGCGATCCAGGCGATCGGGCGCGGCGCGGATGCTTTCGAAGGCACGCCGTTCGAATTGAAAATCTGAGCTTAAAAACAAATTCCAGGAAAATGCGCAGGAGTTCTAGGACACGGCCAAGGGGCGAATGATGATCGGCAGAATTTTGGCCATCGTTGTTGGCGTGGTCTGCGCGACAGGCAGCGCCATGGCCGCGTCCATGCCGGCTCTCAAGTCGATCGACCTGGCAGCGCTCCAAGCCACTGTCGAGGGTTTGGCCAAGGAACTTATGCTGCCCGGTGCCATGGTTTTGCTCAAGACTCCGCGGGGCAACCTCGTCTTCGGCTACGGTACGACTGAACTGGGTGCCACGAACCCGCCGCGCGCCGATACCCACTTCCGTGCGGCCTCGAACACCAAGACGATGACCGCCGCTGTCATCGTGCAACTGGTGCAGGAAGGGAACTGAGCTTCGCCGATCTGATCTCGAAATACGTCCAGCGCGTTCCCAACGGCGACGAGATAACCATTCGGCAGCTCATAACAATGCGGAGCGGCCTCCCTAACTTCACCAATGCGCCGGAACTTGCCGAAAGCCTGGACAAGTATCCTTACAAGGTATGGACCGCTGATGAAGTACTCGGCATGGCGTTCAAACGGCCGCCGGACTTCGCGCCGGGTGCCGAATTCGAGTACAACAACACCAACTACTATCTGCTCGGCCTTGTTGCCGAGAAGATCGACGGCAAGCCGCTCTCGACCATCTTCCGGGACCGCCTGTTCGGGCCGCTCGGCATGAAGAACACGGCGTTGCCGCCGAGCACGTCGAACGCCATCCCCGAGCCATACTCAAACGGATATCTCTACGGCAGTACTTCGTACGCCCTGGCTGATGCGCCCTATCCGGACGACCTCCAGGCTGCGGCCAGGGCGGGAACGCTCAAGCCCAACGACGACACATGGCAGAACCCGTCCGCCTACTTTGCGGCTGGCGGAGTCATCTCCACCGCGGATGACCTTGCGACCTGGATGCGCGCGCTGGTCGGGGGCAAGCTCTTCAATGCCGACTTCCAGCGGCAGTGGCTTGCAAGCCCTGAGGCGCCGGAGCCGGGCGAACCCGCCATGCAAAAATACGGCTATGGCATCCTAACGCTGACCTTCGGGCCTAACGAAATCTACTATCACGAAGGCGAGATGCCCGGTTACCAGTCCTTCATGGGCTACGATCCGGCCAATGACGTCACCCTGGTCATATGGACCAACCTGACTCTCGCGCTCGACGGCCAGGCGACCGCCAACACCTTGATGGTGAAGATACTGGACGAAATCTACACGGTGTCGCCGCTTCAAGAGGTGAAGTGAGGATCCTCGCGCGCGAATGGAATCGCCCTCGTGAGCGAGGCCTGAGTTGGTGGGATCAAACACCTACGCCAGCCAATCCGCCAGCTTTGCCTTGCCCACGTCCCTCAGCAGGCCGATGAAGCCGTCGGCCTGATGCTCGGCGGTGAGCCGGCCTTTTTCAGCGGTGGCAATGCTGGCGTCGCCGACGACGCCATTCGGGTTGAGATCGCTGGCGATCCAGGCGAAGGCGTGCGTTCCGGTGTGGCGCAGCAGCGCAAATTCCTTTTCGGCGCTGGCGACCTTGGACACGAAATTGTCGGCCTTCCCCATATCGACGAGGTCGGGCCGGAAGTGCAGCATCAGCGAGGTCTCGACGTCGCCGCCATGGATGCCGTGGCGGTCCTCGAGCTCGGTGTACATGCCGGCCGGCCGGCCAAAGCGCTGCCAGCTGGTCTTTACCGCCAGCATCTTTGCCCGCACACGCAATTCGCGGGTGACGATGCCCATGATCTCCTCATTGCCGCCATGCGAGTTGACGACAATCAGTTTTCGGACGCCGGCGCGCGCGACCGACAGGCCAAGTTCGGTCCACGCCTCGACCAAGGTCGTCGCCGGCAAAGTGAGGGTGCCCGGTGCGTGCAAATGCTCGTTCGACTTGCCCACCGCCTGGACCGGCAGGATGCGGATGTCGAGATCGCCGGGCAGGCGCGCGATCACCGTTTCCAGCATGCCGTTCATGATCGAGGTGTCGGTCGAGACCGGCAGATGCGGGCCGTGCTGCTCAATCGCCGCCAGCGGCAGAACGGCAATGGTCGCTTCAGGATCGACGGTCGCGTATTCGGTGGTCCGGTAGTCACCCCACCATACGCGTTTTTTTGCAGCGGTCATGTCATGCCCTCTTGAACCGACAAGCCCAGACCTAACGCGGGAACGATCGGCTGTCGATCATCCCGCCGCAATGACCTCGATCTCGACCTTGAATTCCGGCCGGGCAAAACCGGACACGATCATCAGCGTCGAGGCCGGCGCCGGGCTGGCGAACAGCCGGTCGCGAACCTCCATATAGGGCCGCAGGAAGGCGCGGTCGGTGACGTAGGTGTTGATGCGGACGATGTCGGACAGGCCGAGCCCGGCCTCGCCGAGAATCGCCGATATGTTCCGGAAACAAAGCTCGGCCTGTGCGCCGGCCTCCTCGGGGATCTGGTCGTCCGGGGTGATTGCGACCTGGCCCGAACACAGCACCAGCCGCTTGCCGGGCGGCAGTTCGACGCCATGGCTGTAGCGGGCGAAGGGCGGCTTGATCGACTTCGGCGTGAGAAATTTGAACATGGCAATCTCCGTTCACGGCAGCCTAAAGCGGGATCGATGCGGGCATCAAGATGGCGGTGCATGTCACGAGGGCGATTGTGGACAGGCGATCAAAAAATAGGCACGATGCCTTTCGTACAGCATGACCCGTCCGGCCTTCGCGCCGCCATTGCTCAGGCGGGCATTGCACAAGCGGGCGGTCCCGGCGCAACGCGCCGGTGGCATGTGTCTTGCTTCTTGAAACAATGGTGTCGAGCCCGGTGCGTGACGCGCCGGAGCGAACAAAGGGTGGTGTGGATGTACGGAAAACTCAAGATTTCGGCGGGCGTGATCGTGCTGCTTGGCGCAGGCACGCTTGCCGCGGCAGCGAACGAAAAAGTCACCTTCGGCACCAACTGGCTGGCTGAGCCGGAGCATGGCGGTTACTACCAGGCCGTGGCGGACGGCACCTATGCGGCCTGCGGCATCGACGTGACGATCATGCAGGGCGGCCCACAGGTCAGCGGCCGGCCGCTGCTGCTGGCCGGCAAGATCGATTTTTACATGGGCGGCAATCTGCTGTCGGCCTTCGATGCCGTGCAGCAAGGCATACCGATGCGCGTCGTGGCGGCCGACTTCCAGAAGGACCCGCAGGTCATCATGTCCCATCCCGGGCAGGGGCTGGACAAATGGGAAGACCTGAAGAACGCCGACCAGTACATCCTCGGCGACGAAGGTGCGCAGACCTTCTTCCAGTGGATGGTCACCGACCTCGGCTTCGACGCCGCCAAGCGCGCGCCCTACACCTTCAACCCGGCGCCGTTCATCGCCAACAAGAAGTCGATCCAGCAGGGTTACGTCACCTCGGAGCCATTCGCCGTCCAGAAGCAGGGCGGTTTCACGCCGAACCAGTTCCTGCTGGCCGACTATGGCTGGGACACATATGCAACGACGGTCGAGACCATGCAGGAGACGGTCGACAAGCGGCCCGAGGTGGTCCAGTGCTTCGTCGATGGCTCGGCCAAGGGCTGGTACAATTATCTCTACGGCGACAACAAGGCCGCCAACGAGATGATCAAGAAGGAAAATCCGGACATGACGGATGAGCAGATCGCCTTCTCGATCGAGCAGCTGAAGAAGTTCGGCGTGGTCGATTCCGGCGACAGCGAAAAGCTCGGCATCGGCGCCATGACCGATGCGCGCATCCAGAGTTTTTACGACAAGATGGTCAAGGCCAAGGTCACACCGGCGGGCATCGACATCAAGAAGGCCTACACGCTGGCCTTCGTCAACAAGAGCGTCGGGCTCGACCTGAAGAAGTAGGCCGTGAAGCTGGAGAAAGTGGCGCAACAGCCAGGAAGCGTATCGGGGCCGACGCTGTTGGCGCTGCGTGGCGTCGGCAAGGTTTTTTCCAACGGCGTCACCGCGCTCAGCAATGTCGAGCTGACGATCCGGGAGGGCGATTTCCTCAGCCTGCTCGGGCCGTCGGGCTGCGGCAAATCGACGGCGCTGCGGCTGATTGCGGGCCTGTCGACGCCGACCTCGGGCGTGCTCGACTGGCGCGGCAGCGGCGCCCTCGAGCGTTCGACTATCGGCGACCGTTCAAATATCGGCTTCGTCTTCCAGGAGCCGACGCTGCTGCCCTGGGCCGACGTCTTCGACAATGTCTGGCTGCCGCTGCGGCTGAAGGGCGTGTCGCGTGCCAAGGCGGCGCCGGCGGTGATGGAGATGCTGGCGCGGGTTCACCTGACCGGCTTCGAGAATGCCGTGCCGCGCGAACTGTCCGGCGGCATGAAGATGCGCGTCTCTATCGCCCGCGCCATGGTAACCAAGCCGCGCATTCTGTTGATGGACGAGCCGTTCGCCGCACTCGACGAGATCACCCGCTTCAAGCTCAACAACGACCTTCTCGAGCTATGGCAGGATGAGCGTTTTACCGTCGTTTTCGTCACCCACAGCGTCTTCGAAAGCGTATTCCTCTCCAACCGCATCGTCGTCATGGCGGCGCGGCCGGGCCGGGTGTTTGCCGAGCTTGCCGTCGATGCATCCTATCCGCGCGACGAGGCGTTTCGCACCTCGCCCGACTATGCCGCGCTCTGCCGCCAGGCATCCGACGTGCTGATCGGCGCCATCAACTCAACTGCCGGACCGCATCATGACGGCCATTGAAGAACCAGTCCTGGCGCTCGACCCGGAGGAGGCGCGCCGCGTCCGCCAGGAGCGCTTCGAGCGCATCGGCAGATGGCTGCTGCCGCTGGCGATCATGATCCTGGCCATCTGGCTGTGGGACCGCGTCTGTGTCTGGAACGACATTCCGAAATACATCCTGCCGCGCCCCGGCGTGGTGTTGCAGACGCTGCACGACGATGCCGGGCTGCTGTTCTCCTCGCTGCTGGTGACACTCAGGATCACCTTCTTGAGCCTGCTTCTCGCCGTGGTCGGCGGTGTCGGGCTGGCAGTGCTGTTCGCTCAGTCGAAATGGGTGGAGATGTCGTTCTTTCCGTTCGCCATCGTGCTGCAGGTGACGCCGATCGTCGCGATCTTTCCGCTGATCAATATCTATGTCGACAACCAGACGACGAAGCTTTTGCTTTGCGCCTGGATCGTCGCCTTCTTTCCGATCCTCTCCAACACCACGCTCGGCCTCAATTCCGTCGATCGCAATTTGCGCGACATGTTCAAGCTCAACGGCGCGACCCGCTGGCAGCAATTGCGCTATCTGCGGCTGCCGGCGGCGATGCCTTATTTCCTCGGCGGGCTGAAGATCGCCGGCGGCCTGTCGCTGATCGGCTCGGTGGTGGCCGAGTTCGTCGCCGGCGCCACCGGCCAGTCGTCCGGCCTCGCCTCGCGCATCATCGAGGCCGGCTACCGGCTCAACGCACCAAGACTGTTCGCGGCGCTGATCCTGATCTCGCTAACCGGCATCCTGATCTTCCTGGTGCTGTCGCTGATTTCGCATCTCATTTTGCGGCGCTGGCACGAGAGCGCGCTGAGGCAGGAGCGGTGATGGTGAGCAGCGCCGCCTTGATACCAGCTTCTGGTTCCTACCATCTTTCCAACGTCCGGCTTCACGCGTCGCTGACGCCGGGGCTTGCGGCTGCCTTTGGCGCCGACGGATTTGCGCTCGCGGACGTTGCCGTCGCCGATGGCAAGATCTCCGGGATTACGGCGCATCGATCCAACGCACCGGCGGACGCCACCGATCTCGGCGGCCGCATCGTGCTGCCGTGCTTTGTCGACTGCCACACCCATATCGACAAGGGCCATATCTGGCCCCGAAAGCCCAACCCGGACGGCACCTTCATGGCCGCTTTGAACGCCACCGGCGCCGACCGCGCGGCGCGCTGGAGCGCCGACGACGTTGCCCGCCGCATGGATTTTTCGCTGCGCTGCGCCTACGCGCACGGCACCAGGGCGCTGCGCACGCATCTCGACAGCGTCGCGCCGCAGGAAGAGATCTCCTGGCCGGTGTTCGAGACGATGCGGGAGAAATGGCGCGGCCGCATCGAGCTGCAGGCGGCCTGCCTGCTCGGCATCGAGGGCGTGCGCGACAGGAAATGGTTCGAGAGGCTGGCCAAACGGGTGGCTGCCGCCAACGGTGTCCTCGGCGTCGTCACCTATATGGTGCCGGATCTCGAAGAACTGCTCGACCAGGTGTTTGCGCAGGCGATCAAGCATGGCCTCGACCTCGATTTCCACGCCGACGAGACCGACGATGTCTCGGCGATCTCGCTGAAGAAAATCGCCGAAGCAGCCCTTTGGAACGGTTTTGACGGGAACATCCTGGTCGGCCATTGCTGCTCGCTGGCACGCCAGCCCGACCTCGACGTGCTCGACACGCTGGATAAGGTCGCCAAGGCCGGCTTGGCGGTGGTGTCGCTGCCGATGTGCAATCTCTATCTGCAGGACCGGCGAGGCGACAGGACAACGCCGCGCTGGCGCGGGGTGACGCTGCTGCACGAGATGAAGGCGCGCGGCATTGCCGTCGCCGTCGCCTCCGACAATACGCGCGACCCGTTCTACGCCTATGGCGATCTCGACATGCTGGAGGTCTATCGCATGGCGACGCGCGTCCTGCATCTCGACCATCCCGTCGCGGACTGGCCGCAAGCTGTCACCGCAACGCCGGCCAAGGTGATGCGGCTCGATAATTTCGGCACGCTTGCCGCCGGAGCGCCGGCCGATTTCGTCGTCTTCAGGGGGCGAAGCTGGACGGAATTGCTGTCGCGGCCCGAATCGGATCGCATCGTCGTGCGCGACGGGCATGCGATCGAGCGCCAGCTGCCCGATTATGCCGAACTCGATGATCTGATGGTGGAATGATGGATATTGCGGCGCTCAAGCGCGACCTGGACGGCCTCAAGGTCGATGACCATCCGGCCATCGTCCAGCAGAAGAGCCGCGACTTCTACTGGTACAGCCCGGTGCTGAAGCAGCAGCTCGAGCACGTCACCGGTGACCTGATCGTGACGCCGAAAACCGAAGACGAGGTCGTCCGCATTCTCGCCGCCTGCCACCGGCACGGCGTCCCGGTGACGCCGCGCGGCAGTGGCACCGGCAATTACGGGCAGGCGATGCCACTGTCCGGCGGCGTGGTGCTCAATCTCGCCGAGATGAACGCGGTCAAGATGATCGCGCCGGGCCGTGTCGTCACCGGCCCCGGCGCCGTGCTCGCCGACATCGACAGAGCGACGCGGGCGCATTCCGGCCAGGAGCTCCGCATGTCGCCGTCGACCTACAACACCGCATCGATCGGCGGCTTCGTCGCCGGCGGCTCCGGCGGCATCGGTTCGATCCGCTGGGGCGGACTGCGCGACCTCGGCAACGTCATCCGGCTGAGGACCGTGACGATGGAGGCTGAGCCGCGGGTCATGGAGCTCACCGGCGAGGACGTGCTGAAGGTGATGCACGCCTACGGCACCAACGGCATCATCACCGAAGTCGAGATGCCTCTGACCGCCAGCTATGACTGGATCGACGTCATCGTCGGCTTCGACGATTTCATGGATGCGGCTGGCTTCGGCAACGATCTCGCCATCCAGGACGGCATATTGGCGAAACTGATCACGCCGATCGCAGCACCCATCCCCTACGATTACTTCAAGCGCCACCAGCGGTTTTTCCGGCGCGGCCAAAGCATCGTCGTCTTGATGATCGCGCCGCATGCGATGGATGCCTTCCTCGCCTTCACGGCGCGCAGCAAGGGCGAGATCGTCTTTCGCGCCGACAAGGAGGCCGATCTCAAAGGGCTGCCGCCGGCCTATGAGCTGACCTGGAACCACACGACGCTGCGTGCCATCCGGGTCGATCCGACGATCACCTATCTGCAGACCCGCTATCCGTCGCCGGACCACCTCGGCCACGTCAAGGCGATGGTCGACCGCTTCGGCGACGAGGTGCCGGCGCATCTCGAGTTCATCCGCTTCGACGGCGCCATCGGCATCGCCGGGCTGCCGCTGGTCCGCTTCACCACGGCGGAGCGGCTCGACGAGATCATCCGCATCCACGAGGACAATGGCTGCTGGATCTTCAACCCGCACCGCTACACGCTGGAAGAAGGCGGCATGAAGCGCACCGACGAGGTGCAGCTCGCCTTCAAGCGCGAAACCGACCCGCAAGGGCTGCTCAATCCAGGCAAGATGATCGCCTGGGAAAACCCGGACTATGATTATCGCTCCGGCAAGTCGTTCCTGTTCAAGGGGCTGGAGAAGGCGGGTTGAGACGATGACGGGCGAGTGGCGCTGTACCCCCCTCTGGCCTGCCGGCCATCTCCTCAAGGGGGGAGATTGGCAGTTCCATCGTCTCGACCATCTTCCAACGTCGTCAACTGGCGAAAGCGATACTGACAGCCGATCTCCCCACTTGGGGGGGAGATGCCCGGCAGGGCAGAGGGGGGTGCTTGGTGCCGACTTGCGAGATGTTCTCCTGTGAACGTCTTCGTCCTCTACGCTCATCCTGTGGAGACCAGCTTCAACGCCGATCTGCACCGGACGATCATCGAGCGGCTGAAGGCCGCCGGCCATGTCGTCGACGACTGCGATCTCTATGCGGAGGGTTTCGATCCCAGGCTGACGCGGGCCGAACGGCTGTCCTATCACGACGAACGCAGCGACGGCGATCCGGCGTCAGCCTATGTCGAGCGCTTACTGCGGGCCGAGGCGCTGGTGCTGTCGTTTCCGGTGTGGAACTTCGGCTATCCGGCCATTTTGAAAGGCTTTTTCGATCGCGTCTTCCTGCCCGGCGTGTCGTTCAAGCTGGTCAACGGCAAGGTGCAGCCGTCGCTGCACAACATTCACAAGGTCGCGGCGGTCACCACCTATGGCGGCAGCCGGTTCCGCGCCATGCTGATGGGCGACCCGCCGCGCAAGCTGGTCAATCGGGTGCTGCGCGCCACCATCAAGCCTGGCGGGTCGGTCTCCTATCTCGCGCATTACTCGATGAACCTGTCGACGAACGAGACGCGGACGAAATTCATCGCGAAGGTCGCTGCCAAGATGGACGCGTTCTGACGCGGGAGGGGACTTTTCCTTCTCCCCTTGTGGGAGAAGGTGGATCGGCGCGTAGCGCCGAGCCGGATGAGGGGTGCTGGAAGAAACGCGGCGTGGGAAGATTGGGACGGGAGCGCTAAACGCTAATTCCGTTGAGGTAGCGATCCTTCCAACACCCCTCATCCGACCGAGCTTCGCTCGGCCACCTTCTCCCACAAGGAGACCTTTGCACGGGGAAGCGAAATCCTGGTTGGTGAGTTAATGGGGCTTT
>NZ_JAMYPT010000051.1:0-10774 GCF_040320505.1 Mesorhizobium sp. M0678
GCGCTGCCGTTCTCTACAGCCTGATCGTCAGCGCCAAGTTGAACGATATCGACCCGCAGGCCTGGCTCGCCGATATCCTGGCGCGCATCGCAGCCCACCCAGCCCATCGGATCGATGATTTGCTGCCGTGGAATTGGAGATCCGCACAACTGCGGACCCAATCAGCGGCGGCCTGATCATGCAGCGCAATAAGGTGCATCACGTCTACACCGTCGAACGTGTCGCCAGGGACCTCGGCGTCAGCGAAGCGCTCATCCAGGAACTGACCCTCGGTCTCGAGCCCGAGGACGGCGTCATCTGGGTCTACGGCGCCAACGATGACGACGGGATCTTGGCCTTCACCGATGAAGGCATCGAGGAGGTCGAACTCCTCCTCGAAGAATATCATCGCGCCTCCCCATCAAAAACTTGACGCCGGCACCGCGGTGCTCAGGTCCTCATGGCCGCCGGATACACGTCTGCGGTCTTCACCGGATGGGTACCACCCTGAAGTCGGTCGGGCCGAACGCCACGCTGGTGGACGACGATCTCAAAGGGTTCGTTAGGGCGCTGAAAGCCGAACACGAGGGCGAGATCGAAGTCGCCGGACCGGAGCTTGCGGGTAGTCTGACCGAGCTTGGCCTTATCGATGAGTACCGGCTCTACTTGCGTCCCATCGTGCTTGGTCGCGGCAAGCCATTCTTCGCCGGCCCCCGGCCACCGCTGCGTCTCGTGGCCAGCGACCGGGTTGGCGAGGACGCGATCAGAGTGACGTACGTTCCCGCCTGATCACAACCCACCCGACACCCTAACGTCCGTCGGACCGAATTTGAGCTCATTCCCACTCTGGTGCCTTGGCGGTTTGCTCGTCACGTCATAGACGACGCGGTTGATGCCGCGCACCTCGTTGATGATGCCGGTGGCGGCGGCGCCCAGGAATGCCATGTCGTGACGGTAGATATCCGCGGTGCTGCCATCTACCGATGGTGACGCTTTCGGCGCGTATGCGCGTACATACCGATAAGGGCAGCGGTCACGAGCCGCGCTGTCCCCACGGGCATTGCTCTACCTGCGCCCTTCAAAGAAAAGGAGCATTGTGACGGGGCTTAGCTATAGATGCTGTAGCATTGATCTAATGCGATTTATCGCAGCATCGACACCTTGCCTAGGCAGACTTTCAACCTTGTAAAATGAAAGGAACGTAAGCGAGGCTTGAGGAGCACAGGTATTCAGAATAGCTGTCTTGAGAACACGCCGCACTGGCCGCCTGAGGATCAGCCAATCGACCCACCAAGGTGAGCCCAAAGTGGTTATTGCAACCACCTTCCTTAACTGGCGAAGTCGCGGTTGTATGGCACCAAGATCGGCTGCGTGATCGTATGCAATACCAGGCACCCATACCGTGTCGAACCAGCCCTTCAATATAGCTGGAGGTCCGAACCACCACGTGGGAAAAATCAAGACGATAGTCTCGGCCCAGAGAAGATCCTCAATCTCTTTAGCTACCTCCGTAGTCTCGAATCCGGAATAGTAGCTCGCGCGCTCCGCCGGTGTAAGAGCCGGGAAGAAGCCAGATCGATACAGATCAACATGTCGGCACTGGTGCTTCGCATCCATCAGGGTGTCGATAGCTGCGTTCGAAAGCGTTTGGCAAAGGCTTAGATTGAGTGGATGAGCCGTGACAATCAAACATCGCATACCAATATTTTGAATCCTCCCCAATTTGGTTGCGCTGCGCGTCATCATTCGTGCGGCGCGGTGCTCGGGCAAAGCTTCTCATGCCAATCATGGATTTCGAAATAGCTGTACGCGCCACAGTCTTCAAAGAGCAATTGTTTTTCAACGCCGAGAATGGCCCTTCTACAGCGGTACGCTCGAGACAGCGCCATCGGCGACCTGCCAGGCGTCAGTCGCGCGATATGGACAGCCCCGCGAGAAGCGGCGCGTACACGGCGAGCCTGCGGGATACGAACTCCGTGAAGAGCCGCACGCGCTTCGTCTTGCGTGTCTCCCCCTGTGTGAGAAGCCAGAGCGTTCCGTACATGTGCAGGTCGGTGCCCGGCACCCTCACCAGTAGGGGGTCGGCATCGCCGACGAAGCAGGGCAGTGTCGTGATCCCGAGCCCTTGCCGTACAGCAACGATCTGCGCCTCGGCGTCCGTGGTCCTGAAGGGAACCCCCGTGGTGCGAACCTCACCCTCGCTGGCCCATTTCGGAATTCCATGAATGCTTATGACGATCCACCGGATGGGATCAGGCGCGCCCGCACGCCACGCGGCTAGTCGATCGCAGGACATGTAGATGCCGCCGAACAGTTCCGGTCCCTTCAGGCCGTGAAGATTGAGCGGCAGGGTTTTGCGGTCGTAGACGACGCGGATCGCGACGTCGGCCTCTCGGTTGGTCAGATTTGCCAGCTCGCCGGACGACAAGATTTCCATCTCGATGTCCGGATGCAGACGCGCGAAATCGGCGAAGTCCGGCATGAGCAGGTGTGTCGCGAGGGGCGGTGCCAGCGTCACCCGCAGAAGCCCGCGCACGCTCTGGTCGCGCCCGAAGACGCGCGTCTCCAGCAGGTGCGACGACACTTCCATCTGGTCCGCGAACTCGAGGACCTCCTCGCCCGCAGCCGTCAGGCGGTAGCCCGAAGGCAGCTTTTCGAACATGCGCACCCCGAGGCGTTCCTCGAGCTGGGCGACACGTCGCAGCACGGTCGAGTGGTTCACACCGAGGCGCTCGGCGGCGGCCCGCACCGAGCCTCCGCGCGCGACGGCAAGAAAGTAGCGAACGTCATCCCAGTCGATCATGGTGCAATCCGGCACCGCGCGGTGCGCCTTCCAAAGCCCGTATCTAACACATCGAACAGCAGTACGGGCGGTCATCATAGCCTATGTCGACGAGCGCGGCTCAATTCCGAACGACGGACGCCGATCGTCGCGGCTGGCGTCAGTCGTCCAGCCGGATCGATCTCGCACCACCGATGTGCGCGCTTCCGCACTCAACAACTGACGCCGGCGGACCCATTTCGAGGTTCTCGGAGGCAGATGCTGTCCCGACACCACGAAAGGAGAAGTCATGGGAAAGCTTGAGGGTAAGGTTGCAGTCATCACGGGTGGATCGAGCGGCATGGCGCTGGCGAGCGCCAAGCGGTTCGTTGAAGAAGGCGCCTATGTTTTCATCACGGGCCGGAGACAGGAGGCGCTGGACGAGGCCGTCAAGCTGATCGGCCGGAACGCGACCGGCGTGCGCGGCGACGCGGCCAATCTCGACGACCTCGACCGCCTGTTCGATACAGTCAAGCGGGAAAAGGGCAGGATCGACGTCCTGTACGCGAGCGCCGGCACGGGCGAAGCCGTCCCACTGGGCGAGATTACCGAGCAGCACTTCGATGCGGCCTTCGGCCTGAATACGCGCGGCACGCTGTTTACGGTTCAGAAGGCGTTGCCGCTGTTCAACGATGGCGGATCGATCTTCATGACCGGGTCTGTTGCTTCGGTGAAAGGTTTTCCTGGTTACAGCGTGTATGCGGCGAGCAAGGCGGCGCTGCACGCATTCGCACGCGGGTGGCTCAACGAACTCAAGGACAGGAATATCCGGGTGAACGTGCTGCACCCGGGGCCGATCGCCACACCGATGCAGGACCAAGTTCTCACCGAGGAGGCGAAGCAGATGTTCGAAGCCCTGACCCCGCGGGGAAAGATGGGGCGTCCTGAGGAAATTGCGACGGCCGCGCTGTTTCTTGCTTCCGACGATTCGAGCTTCGTGAATGGGGTGGAGTTGTCTGTCGATGGCGGCTTCTCGGCCATCTGAAATCGCGCCGGATCGCGGGAAGCGGCTGACCGGCGGGAACTAGCGTGTCCATGGTGGAACGACCACGCAAAGGTCGCCACACAGCGGAACGAATAACCCAGCGCCGTTGAAGGCCGGGGAATCAATACCAACACGGATCGGAGAAGATCATGAGCTACGCAATTGTAGGATTCGGTAAGATAGGCCAGGCCCTCGCCCACGCCTTCGCCCGTAAAAACATCGACGTGGCCGTCGCGAGCCGCCGGCCGCCCGAGGCGTTGGCGCCGCAGGCTCGGGCGATTGGACCCACGGTCGTCGCCAAGTCGCTGCGGGATGCACTCGAGGCCGACACAATCATCTTGGCAGTCCCGTTCGGAGAGCACCGCGAAGTTGCGAAGGCTCTGCCGAGCTGGGAAGGCAAGACAGTCATCGACGCGACGAACGCGTTTCCAGTGCCTGAAGAGCTGGACGGTCTCCCGTCCTCCGCCTTCGTCGCGAAGGCGTTCACCGGCGCCAAGTTCGTGAAAGGTTTCAATCACCTGGTTGCGGCCACCCTGGCTGCCGATCCGATCGTCGAGGGCGGGCACCGTGTCGTCTTTCTGTCGAGCGACGACGAGGACGCGACCGCTCCCGTGGCGGCCTTGGCCAAACAACTCGGGTTCGCACCCGTCAAGCTGGGAAAGCTCAACGAGGGTGGCGCGCTGGTGCAGGCACGCGGCCGCACTTGGGGCCAGCTCATCTTCCAGGATTTGTTCAAGAAGGAGCAGTAATCGATGTACGACCATGTGACCTGGCCCGAGCGATATGATCCGAAAACGTCGGCCATCTACGCACTCAACGACATTGACGTGAAGGCGCCGCCTGAAGCGGTCTGGAAGCTGCTCGTCGAAGCCGAGAATTGGTCGAGCTACTTTCCCGCCGAGGATCAGGTCAAGATTCTGACGGGGGAGCCGGAACTGGCGCTCGGAACGCGATACAGCCGTGTGACGGTTGGATTTCCGATGAGTCTGGTCGTGACGGAATGCGAGCCCCTTCGCAGGCTCGCATGGGCGACGACAGTTGATGGCGACGAGACCGGCTCAAGCGCATACCATGGCTGGGTCATCACGCCTACAGACCATGGCTGCCATGTGCTGACCGAGGAAACGCAGCAGGGCCCCTTCTTCCTCGATGAGCTCGGGCGCAAACATCCCGGCGCACTCTACCGGTATCACCAAGACTGGGTCGAAAGCCTCGCCCACGCAGCGGAGGCGGAAACAGCGAAGACGACAGTGGATTGATTGCGCTTCCTATTTAATTTTGGAGATGAATGAGATGAATATCGAACTCAAAGGCCGCAAGGCCATTGTTACCGGATCCACCGCCGGTATCGGCCGCGCGACGGCGGAGGGGTTGGCACGTGCCGGTGCATCGGTCGTCGTCAACGGCCGTGGAAACGCTCGGGTCGATGAGGCGGTGCGGCAGATGCGGCAGGCCTTCCCCGGCAGCGACATCTCGGGTATCGCCGCTGATCTTGCGACAGCGGAGGGGGCAAAGGCCTTGATCGCGCATGCGCCTGACGCCGATATCCTTGTGAACAACGTCGGTACAGCACACATCCGGAGCTACAACGGCGTCGAGGATATCGCAAATATCCCCGATGAGGACTGGCTTGACCTCTTCCAGTTGAACGTAATGAGTGGCGTGCGCGCGAGCCGTCATTACCTGCCGCGGATGGTGGCGAAAGGCTGGGGCCGCGTCGTGTTCATAAGTAGCGAATCCGCAGTCAACATTCCTAAGGAAATGCTCGACTATGGCATGACCAAGACCGCTCAACTCGCGGTCTCACGCGGGCTTGCCGAGGCGGTCGCGGGCACGGGCGTCACCGTCAACGCCGTCCTGCCGGGACCTACCCGCTCTGAGATCCTGGGCAACTTCATGGCGAAACAGGCTGACGCAAATGGAATCACGCAGCACGAAGCCGAGCAGGGCTTCCTGCAGGCGATGCGTCCGACGAGCCTCATCCACCGCTTCGCGACCACCGATGAGGTGGCCAACATGATCATCTACACATGCTCGGAGCAGGCTTCGGCGACCACCGGCGCGGCTTTGCGGGTGGATGGTGGCGTGGTCCGCTTCGTCGCGTAGCAGGACGACCAAATTGTTCCGTTCGCCAACTCGGGTCCGCTGTCGGCCAAGCTGCTGAAGCATGGCACGCTTAAGTCTACAGGGATCTGGCGCACGGCATGCGCACGATCCACGCATTGCGGGAGCACTCTGAAACTATGCGAGGCACGAGAACGTATTCAGCTACGGCGCCGTCCCCGCTGTGCTCGGCGGCCGTGCGCTCGTCTCGTTGGTCCCGCCCCGGGGCTTAGACCATGATACGAATCCACGGAACATGATGTCTATTGTCCGAGGAATTGGATCGGCGCTCCAACCCCAATCCAAAGCATGTGCTGTGGACGGCGCGGTGTATCGATCCCTTTGAGCCTCTCTACACATAATCGAAGGTCTATCGCCGACCTGCAAAACGGCTGCTTGTTCTTGCAGAATCGCCCGCGAACTATCGCTTCCTATCGTTGACCAACAATTTCCGAATATATCCGACAGTACTCCAACCTACTCTACCGTACGCCCCATCATTCCCACTCGATTGTTTTAAGTGATCGTAACGCATTGAATTCCCTGCACAAATTCTTTCTGCACGCAATGAAGAACCGTCTCCCCGATCCGTCAGAAATTTGCGCTCTTGAATTCAAAGGAGAATTTCGGCGATTCAAAATCTGCTCGGTTTCAGCGACTATCGGCATCGATTGGTCGATTTTCGACATTCTTTAGCTGTGCCTTCACGATCCCGTCGGCAAAAAGACCGTCACGGCTCGCAAGAGCCTGAACGACACGCAGTTCCTCTCATGCCTTGATCCGTCCCGGACTTACGCCTTGGCGGCGTTCTGTGCAGCCTCGAATACATCGCGTGCGGACGTCGTACCCGCTACGTGCTCCGTAAGCACGTGCACCAACGTTTTCGAGTGTCGTGCAAACGCTGTACCCCGCCATCAAAGCCTCTAGCTCGCTAATGGCGGCTTCCAAGCCAGAAGGGACATCAATCTGACCGGCCAAAGACGCCCCGCTCCACCGAGCGGGGGCGTCTCCCCTGTTAATCCCTGTCAGCTTGCCGGATTGCGTGCCATGACGATCCACGCCGCGCCGTCGATCATCACCGACCGCTCGCCGGGGAGGCCCGCGAAGGCGGCACGAACCGCGGCCGAGGCGCGGGCGCGGATGTCGTCGGGCTGATCAGCGAGAGCGCGCGACAGCGGGCCGACCTCGAGTGTCATCTCCACCGCGTCGTCGATCGCCGCGTCCCGCGTCCCCCCCTCGCCGAACGGGATGGAGGCATCGAATGGCGCGATAGCGACATCGGTGAAGCCAGCCGCCGTTAAAATACGCGCCACCCGCCCCTGGTCGCCAAACGAGAACGGGCCGGGCGCTTCGGGATCGGGCGGCGCCGTCGGCGGGACGATGCCCTTGATCGCACCCATCGGCAAGCGCACCCAATCGTTCTCGGCCATGCCGCGCCAGCAGACGAAAGCGACCCGCGCGCCCGGCTTGAGCGCACGGCGCATATGAGCGAACGCCGCCGTAGGATCGTCAAAGAACATCACTCCGAAGCGCGAGAACAGGATGTCGAACGCGCCCTCGGGCAACGCGGTGCTGCTGGCGTCGGCCACCTGGAACAGGGCCGGCGTATCCTGCGGCGCTAGCGCGCGCGCTCTGCCGATCAGCGGTTCGGATATGTCCACGCCTAGCACATGGCCCCCCGCGCCGACGCGGGCGGCCAGATCCAGACTAGACGCCCCCGCGCCGCAGCCGACGTCCAGCACGCGTTCGCCCGTGGCGGGCGCGGCGGCTTCGATCGCGGCCTGGCCGAACACCGCCATCATGGCATCGAGCCGGGCCTGGTAAGCGACCCAGCGCTCCCCGCTTTGGCCATTCCAGTCGGCTACCTGATAAACATTTTTCTCTGCCATGCCATATCCTTGTTCTGATTCTTTCTTTGCTAGGCTCTCCCCTCAGGGGAGAGGGGGCCCGCGTTCCGTGACACCGGCCCGCAACCTTCAGAATATGATCGCCCGCGGCAACCGGAGAAGGGAATCTGTGCTCTCAAACCAGCATCGACTGCTGGGAGAAGATGCCCGCCATCGCGCCGTGCGATGATGCCGTGGTGACCGAGGGCATGAGGGGGTTGGCGAGGTCGCCGGCGGCGTAGATGCCGGGCATGCTGGTTTCGCGGCGCTCGTCGACCTTGAGGGCGATGCCGAGGGGCGTATCGACCGTGGCGAGGCCCAGTGATTCATGCAGGCTTGCGGACGGCTTGTTGCGCGGATGCGCGAACAGGATGTCGACCGCGACATTGGGGCCGGTATCGAGATTGACGGTGGCGATATGGTCCCCGTGATGGGCGATCTCGGTGATCCGGCCATCGACGACAGGTATGTTACGACGCGCGAGATCGGCCCGGATATCGGGCGGAATGTCGTGACCATCGGCGAAGAGCGTCAACCTGTCGGTCCAATCGTGGAACAGCCTGACAGACTGGTGCGACTGCGGGCCGGACCAGACGAGGCCCCAATGCTGGCCGGCGACTTCAAAGCCGTCGCAATAGGGGCAGGGCACGATGGACGTGCCCCAGCCTTCGGCAAAGCCCGGAACATCAGGCATCTGGTCGGCGACGCCATAGCTCAGGATCAGGCGGCGCGCCCCAAGGCTTTCGCCATCGCCAGTGAGGACGGAGAAATCGTCGACGGCGCCGGAGACGCTGTCGGCCCGGGCATTGACCAGCCTGATCGTGGGATAACGCGCCAGCTGCTGCCGCGCCTCGGCCAGGATGTCCAGCGGTGGCTTGTGATCGTGGCCGAGCAGACCATGCGAGTGGCCGGCGAAGCGGTTGCGCGGCAGGCCGGTATCGAGAACGGTGACCTTGCGGCGGGCACGGCCGAGCTGCAGGGCGCCGGCTAGACCGGCAAAGCTGCCGCCGATGATGATGACGTCATCCATGGTGATAAGCTCCGTGTTGTGGATGGAGGGGTTGGGCTGGGCCTGGCGCGAAATATCGTCCACCGATACGCGCTCGAGACGGTCAGCGAGCAGGGCTTCGGCATCGACGAGAATGTCGCCCATCACTGTGTTGACCGGCCGGACAATGCCGCATTCGATATCGCCGGGCGGCCCGGGGAAACTTGATTTGGAGGACAGGTTGAAACCTACCCGTTGGCTTGCACATTTCAGATACTGCATGGTATCGTAATGCAAGAATTATAATACTGTCAAGTACTGGAATTGTCGTGACCGAAAACAGCCAGGGCCGGCGCGGCCGGCCCGCCAACGAGGCGCTTGGCCAAACGATAGTCGACGCCGCGTGCGAACTCTTTGTGGAATTGGGTTTTCAAGCGACGACATTGGACAAGGTCGCCCAGCGGGCGAAGATATCCAAGCTCAGCATCTATCGGCACTTCGAGAACAAGGAGGCGCTGTTCAGCGCGGCCATCGCGGCCCGCTGCCATCAGTTTGCACCACAGGCCCTTTTTGAAGGCGTCGACGGTTCGGCCGAAGATCAGCTCATGACGGTGGGATCATCCCTGCTTCGCACGCTGTTGAGCCCGGACGTCCGCAGTGTCGAAGCCATGGTCATGGCCGACAAGACGAATCAAAAGTCGTTAAGCAAGCTCCATTACGAAGCTGGCCCCGCCCATGTCATCGCCCAAATCGAGGCCCTGTTGCGCCAGTTGCACGCGAAGGCGGTTCTGAATGTGCCCGATCCTCTCCGGTCTGCCCGCTTGTTTGCCGCGCTTTTCAAAGGATCCGATCTCCTGATTATCGCACGCTTCGATCAGGCGAGAGCAGAGGACGACAACGAAATCGAATCCTATTGCCGGTCGGCCGTCGCCATGTTCATCGCCGCGCACGGTGGCAACGACCAGGCGGGCGGATAAGCATTTGATTGCTCCGGGCAGCTGGCCGGGACCGTGGTCCAGGCGCTTCGTCATATTGGGCCGGCGCGCGCGGCCGAGCTTGCACAGATCGCGGCACCTCATCTTTCTCCCAACGATATAAAAAGACGCTCGCATCTACCGCGGTCCAAGCTCCCGCCTGGATGCGGTCGACGCTTCTCTCCATCGCAGATCCGGCAGCAGTCGGGACAACATTTGATAGGTGATGCGACGGTGCCATCCGACGATATGCGATCGGGTCCGGAACATCGATCGGTACCGCAGCCAAAGCTGAAACTATGTATGTCGATAACTAAAGTACCGTCAGCGCGGAAATGTCATGCTACGGGGCATTTTCGTTATATATTTCAAAGCGTTGACACACAGAAAAGTACCGTCAAACCCTAAAAACGAATGACGGTACTTTTTAGAATGCTCTGTCGGATACGAAAAAAACCGTCAAAAGTACCGTCAGAGTGATCTGCTACAAGCTGCGAGCCGCGCCAGGCGCTCCGATAAACTTAACGATTTCAATGACTTGATAGATTTGTCAATTCCATTGATAATGTACCCTGGCTAGCAGTCTGCCCTGCCCGCAAATCATTGTATTTTCTGCGAAATACTACGCTAGAGCCGCCTATCATCGCCGTTTCCCTCACTCCCACTCGATGGTGCCTGGCGGCTTGCTCGTCACGTCGTAGACCACGCGGTTGATGCCGCGTACCTCGTTGATGATGCGGGTGGCGGCTGCTCCCAGGAATGCCATGTCGTAATGGTAGAAGTCGGCCGTCATGCCGTCGACCGAGGTGACGGCGCGCAGCGCGCAGACGAACTCGTAGGTGCGGCCGTCGCCCATCACGCCGACGGTCTGCACCGGCAGCAGCACGGCGAAGGCCTGCCAGATGGCGTCGTAGAGTCCGGCCTTGCGGATCTCGTCGAGATAGATGGCGTCGGCCTCGCGCAGGATCTCCAGCTTTTCGCGGGTGATGCCGCCCGGACAGCGGATGGCGAGACCGGGACCGGGGAACGGATGCCGGC
>NZ_JAMYPT010000052.1:0-9592 GCF_040320505.1 Mesorhizobium sp. M0678
GTTCGATGCCATGCCAAGCCGTCGAAAACTGCTTTCCCGGCTTTCAAAAAAGCCCCATTAACTCACCAACCAGGATTTCGCTTCCCCGTGCAAAGGTCTCACAGGGGGAGAAGGGGACGCGCTCCTATCGCCGGGTCTGAAAATCCGCGGTGCGGCGCATGGCCGGCGCCCGGACGTGCACATCCGTCTTGACGCAAGCCCAAACTGCGCCGCACAATCGCTCGCAGCAGGCGAAGGGAGGCCAGTCGCCTGCGGGAGGATTACCCATGACGGAAGCGATCAGGCTCTACTGGGGCCGGTTCGGACATGTTTCTGTCCTGAACGTCGCCAGCGACTTCGTCACCCATGCCCATGTCGAGGCGCATATCATCATCTGGCTGGAAGGCACGGCCGGCGAGATGACCATCGGCCGCGAGACGGTACGGCTTGGACCGGGCACCGCCGCCGGCATCAATTCCTTCCAGCCGCACAGCCACGCTCTGTCCCGCGACGGCACGCCCGGCCTGTTCCTCGCCTTTTACATCGATCCGGACTGGGCTCGAAGGCGCCGCGAGCTGCCTGCCGCCGCGCCGCTGTTCTCCGCCCCGGCAATCACGCTCGAGCCTTGGCTGCACAAGGCAGCGGCCAACCTCCTCGATCATCTCAGCGACAATGAGAGCATCGACGACATCGCCAATTACGAGATCGAGCGCTTCATCGACAGCGTGCTCGACGCCGCCGACGCGTCCGCACCGCAGACCGTGCGCGCCCGCGTCAACACCATGCAGGACTTCCGCGTCCGCAAGGCGATCCAGCTGATGAAAGCCAATGTCTGCGAGCGTATCTGCTTCGACGACGTGGCGCGCAGCGTCGGCCTGTCGCGGCCGCATTTCTTCGCCCTGTTCAAGGAACAGACCAATCTGACGCCCAACGTCTATTGGAACACGCTGCGCATGGAGGAAGCGGTGCGGCAGTTACAGTGGTCGCAGGAGCCGCTGATCTCGGTCGCCTGCAATCTCGGCTTCACCACGCAAGGCAATTTCTCGCGCTTCTTCCGCGACCATGTCGGCGTCCCGCCGACGCTTTACCGCGAAGCGGCGCGGGCGATCAGCTGAGCGCCCGTTTTTTCAGACTATTTGATAGGCGTTCAAGACGCATTGATAAGCGCTGCCGAGCCTGCCGCCCTACCCTCCCAGGCAGCTGATTTGCAAGGGAACGATCATATGGCGAAAGTCACCATCTCCAGCGTCATCGACGCGCCGGTCGAAAAGGTCTGGGCGCGCATACGCGACTTCAACGGCCTGCCGAGCTGGCACCCGCGCATGGTCGAAAGCCATATCGAAGACGGCAAGGATGCCGGCACGATCGGCTGCGTGCGCAATTTCCAGCTCGCCAGCGGCGCGCGCCTGCGCGAAAAGCTGCTCGACTTCTCCGACGAGAACTTCCTCGTCAGCTACGCCATCCTGGAGACGCCGCAGCCGCTCACCAACCACAAGGCGACGCTGCAGTTGCGGCGGGTGACCGACGGCGACCGCACCTATGCCGAATGGACCGCCAGCTTCGACGCCGCTCCTGAGGAAGCCGATAAATTGGCCGAAGGCATGGGCGCCAATGTTTTCCAGGGCGGGTTCAACGCCCTGAAGAACCACTTTGCCGGCCAGAGTTGAATGACGGACTAAGCCCGAAAAAGGGAGCGTTCCATGACGCTTGCATTGCAGACTTTCGCGACGGTGAAGGACGCCAGCGCGGCGCTGAAAGCCGCCGGCGCCCGCTATCTCGGTGGCGGCACGCTGGTCGTGCGCGCCGTCAATGAAGGCGACGTGTCGATCTCCGGTTTCGTCAGGTCGACCGACCCGGCGTTGTCGGCCATCAGCGTCTCCGGCGGCACGGTCCGCATCGGCGCCTCGGTGACCATGGCGGCGATCGCCCGTCACCCGGATCTGGCCACTCTTGCCCACGCCGCGCGCGCCGTCGGCGGCCCGGCGATCCGCAACATGGCGAGCGTCGGCGGCAATCTCTTCGCGCCAACGCCTTACGGCGATTTCACCGTTGCGCTGCTGGCTTTGGATGCAACTGTCAGCGCCGATGACGGCGAGCTGCCGATTGAGACATTCCTCGCAAAGCGCGAAAGCAACCACGCCATCGTCACTGCGGTCGGCTTCACGATTCCGAAGGAAGGCGGCTTTCGCTTCCTGAAAGTGTCGAGGGTCAAGCCAAAGGGCATTTCGGTGCTGAGCATCGCGACCGTGCTGGAGCACGCACCGGACGGCACCGTGTCGTCAGCGCGGATCGCGTTCGGCTGCATGGCCGACCGGCCGATCCGTGCCAGGGCGGCGGAGAAGGCCCTGATTGGCCGGGAACTCACGAGCGAGGGCATCGCACCGGCACTGGCTGTTGCCCGCGACGGCACTTCGCAGCGAACCGATCCGATCGCCAGTGCCTGGTATCGCAACGAAGTCCTGCCGGTCCATCTCGGCCGGCTGCTGCTCGCCTGAAAGACCGTGGCGCGTATGTCCGCCTGGCTGCGGCGCAAGGAGTAAAAAGATGGCAAAGGTCCCGGTTCAGTTCACGCTCAATGGTGCGGAAAAGGCCGAATTCATCGACAGCGGCACAACGCTGCTTCATGCGCTGCGCGACAAGATCGGCGACACCTCGCCAAAAGGCGGCTGCCACCAGGGCACTTGCGGCGCCTGCTCGGTCATCATCGACGGCGAGCTCAGGCTGTCCTGCCTGACGCTGGCCGAGACCTGCAATGGCGCGACTATCGCCACGACCACGGGGCTGGCGGAAGGCGGCGTGCTGCATCCGCTGCAACGCGCTTTCCTCGACGCCTTCGCGACCCAATGCGGTTTCTGCACGCCGGGCATGATCATGGCCGCCAAGGTGCTGCTCGACCAAACCCCGAACCCCAGCCGCGAGGATGTGGTCGAGGCACTGTCCGGCAATATCTGCCGCTGCACCGGCTACGAACCGATCATCCAGGCGGTGCTGAGCGCTGCGCGCTCCAATTCGCAGAACGCGGCTTGAGGGGAGTCAAAAAGATGGAACTCCGCAAGAGCTATTTCGCCGACCAGCGCAAGGACGATCTGCACGAGATCGGCCAGCCGCGGCCGCGTTCGGATTCGCCCGGCCATGTCACCGGCAAGACCGCCTATTTCGCCGACCGCAATTTTCCCGGCATGCTGCACCTGAAGATGGTGCGCAGCCCGCATCATCACGCCCGCATCCGCAGCATCGATACGTCAGAGGCGGAAAAGCACCCCGGCGTCGTCAAGGTGCTGACCGCCAAGGACGTGCCGCACAATGTCTACACCATCCTGATCCTGATCCAGATCGGGCCGGAGGACGAGACGGTGCTGGCCGACGGCAAGGTGCGCTGGAAGGGCGAGGCCGTGGTGGCGGTGCTGGCCGAGACCGAGCGCGCCGCCCAGGAAGCCGCCGCCAAGGTCAAGGTCGACTACGAAGTGCTGCCGGCCGTCTTCGACATGGAGGAAGCGCTGAAGCCCGGCGCGCCGATCGTCAATGAGTACCATGGCCGGAACTACTATCTCTACGATAGCGGCGAATGCCGCAAGGTGCGCTTCGGCGATGTCGAGGCAGGCTTTACAGGAGCCGACCACGTGCTCGAACAGACCTACCAGTCTTCACCGATCGAGCATGCGCCGACCGAAACGACCGGCTGCATCGTCGCGCCCGAGGGCAACGACCGCTTCACCTGCTACACCAACACACAGGCGATGTTCTTCACCCTCGATAACGCCTCGATCATCCTGCAGGTGCCCGGCAACAAGCTGCATTTCGTCGGCGGCACTGTCGGCGGCGGCTTTGGCGGCAAGGTCGACGTCATCGTCGAGCCGATCGCCATCCTTGGCGCCAAAATAACAGGACGACCGGTCTGTTTTATCTACAGCCGCGAGGAAGAGATGCAGATTTCCTCGCCGCGCGCCGCCGAGAAAGTCGTCATCAAGGACGGCGTCATGAACGACGGCCGCATCGTCGCGCGTAAAGTCACGGGCTACACCGATGCCGGCGCCTATTCGCGCCATTCGCCCCACGGCGCGCAGAAGGGCGCCGGCCATTATCCCGGCCCCTATACGATCCCGAACGTCTGGATCGACACCTACTGCGTCTACACCAACCGCACCCCGTCCTCGGCGATGCGCGGCTTCGGCGTCACCATCGGCGATTTCGCGCTGGAGGTACAGATGGACAAGCTCGCCCGGCTGATCGGCATGGACCCGCTCGAATTCCGTTTCATCAACGCCTATCGCGATGGCGACATGAAAGCACATCGGCAGCCGACCGAGGGGGCTGCGCTGATCGAGTGCATGCAGGAAGCCTCGCGCGCCGCCAACTGGCCCGTGGCAGAAAAATTCATGGCGATGTCGTCTTACGCGAAGGGAGTTTGAGATGGCGATCAGGCGCGGACGCGGAGTCGCCGCGATCAATTATCCGACCGGCATGAATCTCGGCGGCGACCCGACGCAGGCGCTGGTGCATTCGACGCCGACCGGCAATTTCATGGTCACGCTGTCGAGCGTCGACCTCGGCCAGGGCATGAAGCAGATCATGGCGCAGATCTGCGCCGAGACGATCGGCGTGCCGACCGACCGTGTCGTCGTAGACACCGCCGACACCGACACCGGCCCGCATTGCATGGGCACCTTCGCCTCGCGCGGCACGCACCGCGCCGGCAATGCCGTCATCCAGGCGGCCAGGGAAGCCCGCCAGGTGATGCTGGAAGTAGCGGCCGAGGAGCTGGAGGTGAATGCGTCGGACCTCGAGACCGACGGCCAGGGCAACATCCTGGTCAAGGGCGCGCCGCAGAAATCGATCTCGATCTTCGATGTCGCGCTGTCGGCGCATTTCAAGCGCGGCCGTTCGATTTCCGGCCGCGGCATGTTTTTGATCCCGCGCTCCTATCCGGAAAAGGAAACCGGCGCGATGAAGCCGTCGACCTGCTATGCGCATGCCTGCACGGTGGCCGAGGTCGAAGTCGACGACGAGACCGGCGAGGTCACCGTGCTGACGGTGAAGAACGTGTTTGAGATCGGCCGTGCGCTGAACCCGAAAATGGTCGAGCAGCAGCTCGTCGGCGGCTCATGGATGGGCATCAGCCATGCGCTCTACGAGACGACCGAACCCTATTATCCCAACCGCGACCATGGCGGCACCGATTTCAATCAGTATCTGATGCCGGGTCCTGGCGATGTCGCGCAAACCGAGGTCATCGTGCTGGAACGGCCCTCGGCCGACGGGCCGTACGGCGCCAAGGGGCCGGGCGAGATGTGCGCCAACCCGCAAATCCCGGCGGTGGCCAACGCCGTATTCGACGCGATCGGTGTGCGCATCGATACGCTGCCGATCACGCCGGAGCGCATCCTGCGGGCGCTGAAGGCGCAAGCATCGAACTGAGTGTTGGAAATGCCCAAGAGAAGTGCCGAGACTGTCGCGACATCGCCGGAGGCGGTGGCGTCGCGCCTCGCCGCCTCGCGCTATCTGGCCGACGAAAGCCTGGCCACCGCCATCTTCCTGGCGATAAGGCTGGGCAAGCCGCTGCTGCTCGAAGGCGCACCGGGCGTCGGCAAGACGGAAGCGGCGAAGGCGATTGCCGAAGTGCTCGGGCGTGAGCTGGTGCGACTGCAATGCTATGAGGGCATCGACGCAGCACACGCGCTCTACGAATGGAACTACCAGCGCCAGCTGCTCGCCATCCGCCATGCCGGCGAGCACGAGATCGACATCTACCACGACCGCTTCCTCATCGCGCGGCCGCTGCTGCAGGTGCTGAAGGCGCCGGAAAAGCGCGTGCTGCTGGTCGACGAGATCGACCGTTCCGACCATGAATTCGAAGCGCTGCTGCTGGAGTTCCTCTCCGATTTCCAGATCAGCATTCCCGAGCGCGGCACCATCCGCGCGACGGCGCAGCCGATCGTCATCCTGACCTCGAACCGCACCCGTGAACTGGCCGAAGCGCTGCGGCGACGCTGCGTTTATCACTGGATCACCTATCCCGACGCCGGGCGCGAAGCCGAGATCATCATGCTGCGCGCCGGCGATGTCGCCGAGGCCACGGCCCGCGCCGTGGCTGCCGCCGTGCGCGACATTCGCGCCCGTCCGTTGGCCAAGCCACCAGGCATCGCCGAGGCGGTCGAATGGGCCAACGCCGCGACCATCCTCGAAGAAGGCGGCAGCCCGTGGCCGGAAGCCTTCCGCCGCGCCATCGGCGTGCTGATCAAGGACGAGGAGGACCTTTCCTGCATCGCGCCCGAACTCGGCAAGATTGTCGAGGAGGCGCTGGCGTGAGCCGGGAAGTCGGCAATCCCCTCCTCCCGTCCATTCCGCAACGTTGGCGGGACAGCACCCCCCTCTGTCCTGCCCTCTTTGCCACCACTTGGCATCTCCCCCTCAAGGGGGGAGATCAGATGTCATCCCGGCTTTCGCTAAACTCCAACATTGCAGAAATCAGCGGAGCGTCAAAGCTGCCAATCTCCCCCCTTGAGGGGGAGATGTCCGGTAGGACAGAGGGGGGCGCGAAGGAATGATGCGGGGAGAAAGCTTGCCGCGCGCCGCAACCCCAATGCTCGGCTTCGGCCGGCTGCTCCGCCGCTATGGCTTTGCTGTCGCGCCGGAGCAGGTATTAGACTTCATGCAGGCCGTAACCCTGCTCGGGCCGCGCTCGATGGCCGATATCCGCGAGGCCGCCCTCGCCACGCTGGCGCCGCCGCCCGACCGCCGCGACGAATTCGAGGCGCATTTCCAGAGCCATTTCTATGGCAGCACTGCTGCCGTGGTCGAAGGCGAGGCCGACGAGGAAACCCGGATCAAGGACGATGGCGGAACGAGCGAAGAAGAAATCGAGGTGGTCCGCCAGCAGGAAGGCGGCGAACTGTCTTCGGCGAGCGAACAGTTGAGCGTCCGCGAGTTTCATCGCGATAGCGGCGGGCTTGCCGCCTTCCGTCGCAAGCTCGCCACCGCGTTGCCCGCCCGCCGCTCCTTCCGCACCGTGCGCACGAATGCCCGCGGCAAGCTCGACCTGCGCCGCTCGCTGCGCGAAATCGTCAGTGCCGACGGCGATATCCCCTCGCCGCTGCTGCGCCGGCGGCAGACAGTGCCGCGCAAGCTTCTCATGCTGATCGACGTGTCCGGCTCGATGAAGCTCTATACGTCGGACTATCTCAAGCTGGCGCATGCGGCCGTGCAAGGCGCCGATCGGGCGGAGGTCTTCACTTTCGGCACACGGCTGACCCGCATCACCTCGGCGCTGCGCATTCGCGACCGCAATCAGGCGCTGGCCCGCGCCGCTGCCCAGGTCGACGACTGGGACGGCGGCACCCGTATGGGACCGACGCTGCTCGCGTTTCTATCGGTGCCGCGCTTCTCCGCCTTTGCACGCGGGGCGGCAATCGTCATCCTGTCCGATGCGCTGGAGCGCGGCGATCATGCCGAGCTGGAGACGGCGATGCGCCGGCTGAGCGCCCGCGCCTTTCGGCTTTCGCTGGCGACGCCATTGGCCGGCGACCCGCGCTTCCGGCCGGCAACGGCAGCACTTCGCGCCATCCTGCCGGTGCTCGACGATCTGGTCGACGGCTCCTCGATCGCCGGTCTCACCGAGTTCATCCTGTCGCTCGCCCGCCCAGCTCCGGCCGCCGCGGCAATCTGGAAAAGGGTTTCGTGATGAAGAAGGCGATCGACGCGCATTTCCACATCTGGCGCCGAGAGGACCAGCCCTGGCTGCGCGGGCCGATGGTGCCGCGCATCTTTGGCCCCTACGAGCCGATCCGCCGCGATTATCCGATCGAGGAATTCCTCGCCGACCAGCAAGGTTCGGGCGTCGAGAAGGCGGTCTACGTACAGACCAACTGGGCGAAGGAGGATTTCGAGAACGAGGTGGCGTTCCTGCAGAAGACCGCGGAAGAAACCGGCTGGCCGCACGCCATCGTGGGCTATGCCGATATGACCGTGGACGATATCAGGCCCCAGATCGACCGGCTGAAAAAATATCCACTGCTGCGCGGCGTGCGCATGCAGCTGCACTGGCACGGAACGCCGGCCTTCCGCTTCGCCGCCTCGGCCGATCAGGTCATCGACCCGAAGGTGCGGGCCAATGTCGCGCGGCTGAAGGATTACGGCCTGTCCTTCGACCTGCAGCTTTTCCCCGCCCAGATGAAGGATGGGCTGACGCTCGTCGGCGAGAACCCCGAGACCAATTTCATTCTCACCCACGCCGGCATGCTGACCGACATGGAGCCGGAGACCACCGAGGCGTGGAAGTCCGGCCTGCGCACGCTGTCAGCGGCGCCCAACCTCTATGCAAAGCTGTCCGGCCTCGGCACCTTCGTCCACCGCAACGACCCGGCGCTGATCGCCTATATCGTCGACAATGCCATCGACATCCTCGGCAGCAATCATCTGATGTTCGGCTCGAACTTCCCGATCGAGAAGCTGTGGACCAGCCATGCCGAGTTGATCAGGGCGCACCGGGAAGCGGTGGGCAAGCACGGCACGGCGGCAGAGGCCGATATCTTCTGGAACACGGCGGAGAAGGTATATCGGCCGGTGTAGCGCGCATCCCTTCTCCCGTTGTGGGAGAAGGTGGATCGGCGCGTAGCGCCGAGACGGATGAGGGGTGCTGGAAGAAACTCGGCGGAGAAAATCCAAGCGATTTGAAGCACTTACGTCTCCAAGGCCGCGATCCGTCCAGCACCCCTCATCCGACCGAGCTTCGCTCGGCCACCTTCTCCCACAAGGGGAGAAGGGAAGGCGCCGCGCCTCACCTCACTTCACCTCGAATTCCGGATCGACCGGGATCTGCAGCGCTGTCACCATCTGGTTGGTTTGCCCGGCCAGCCCGATGATCGAGACCAACTCGCCATGCTGCGCGTCGGTCATGCCTTTGGCCCGCGCTGCGGCGGTGTGCGAGTGGACGCAATAGGAGCAGCCATTGGCGGTCGAGACGGCGATGTAGATCATCTCCTTGGTCAGCGGATCGATGGCGCTGTCAGCGACCATCACCGCCTTGAGCTGCTCCCAGACCCGCTTCAGCGAGACCGGATCATTGGCCAGCCCACGCCAGAAATTGTTGACGAAATCGGATTTGCGCGTCGCGCGGATGTCGTCGAACACAGCCTTCACGGCGGGAATCGCCTGGACCTCGGCATCGGTCAGAAGTTTCGTCGTGGCCATGGCTTGGTCCTTTCGTTTGGATCGTTATGCGAGGTCGTTGAATCAGGTCGGGAGAAAAGGCGGCTAACCGCCTTGGATGAATCAGCAATTGACGCGCTGAGGCAAGACCGTAAGGCTGGCCGAGGCCCCTCACCTTCGTCATCCCTGGGCGAAGCAGGAGCGAAGCTCCGTCGCGGAGACCCTGGGATCCATGCCGTGACCTTAGCCGAAGCGTGATAGTGTGCTGAAGGTTCTGCAAAAAGTTTTGGAGAGAGAACGGCGCCTGCTCTGAGGGGCGAGCGGCCATGGCACGGTGGTGACATTGCGATCACCGATTCCCGTGGGAGGGGAAGTGCCATGACCAATCGAGACGTTAGACTGAGCAGAGGCGAGTTGAAAGCGTTGCTGTTGTCGGATGAGGACGGCTTTCGCCAGGCATTGCAGAGTG
>NZ_JAMYPT010000053.1:0-9298 GCF_040320505.1 Mesorhizobium sp. M0678
CTCGAAGAATATCATCGCGTCTCCCCATCGAAAGCTTGACCCCAGCACTCCGGTGCTCAGGTTCTCCTGGCCGCCGGATACGCACGTCTGCGGTCTTCACCGGGCTTCACCGGTCTTCACCGGATGGGTACCTTGACATGGGATACCGCGGAATGCGGTTGAATGAGGCGTGAATTCCGCTTCCTCCCGCGGAGGAGTCCTGCCCACTATTCCCGGGAAAGCGCCGGGCGCGCCGACACCAACTGTCGATTTTGTCGAGTCCGTAACACGGTGGTGTTCGGCTTGGCTCCTATGTACTCTCATTAACCCTTTGAAAGTATGGAAGAACATTTTCTGAAGCTCCTTCTGCTCAGTTGGCACGGTTTTTGAGCCTTCTTTGGAGCGAGGCAGCAGGAGTTGCCGGCGGCGGGGCAGAAAGCGCCCGCGTACTTGCCAAGCACTTTTCCAGAGGAAGCCAATGGACGAGAGAATGTCTTCCCCCACGAATGCCGAAGCTCAGGCGCGCGACTCGCAGCTTTGGGTCAATGCATCGCGCAACGCGCTCAACCGGCTGGTCCGCTGCCTGTTTGCCGAGCGTCTTCTTGAACCAGATGGATTATTGTGGGCGCGCGACGGTCAGGCCTGGCTCCCCCTTTGGCAGTCGCGCCGGGTTCTGCATTTCACCGACCTGCGTCGTGCACCTGCCGGAACATTGCAAAATCGTGGTCCCATCGAAATGCTGGACGGAATCGGCGGGGCCCGGCACCGGATCGATGACCCCTCCGGTCTCATAAGGCAGGTCGCGCCCGCTTTGGCGATTTCGCCTGCGTCGGACGGCTTGGAGAACCTTTTGCGCGACGTCGAAAACAGTGTGCGCAACGACGTCCTGGCGCGTCGCCACCGGGAGCACTGGAGCGCCGCGTTGCGCGAAAAAGTAGCTGAAGCAGGCGTGCAAGGATTCCTCGCCTATCTTGCTAAGAGCCTGCCGCCGCACCTGGCAGCCATGACTCTCGATCAGTGGGGCGCGTTGGAAGGTCACCCCTTTTTTCCGACATGGAAGGCCAAGCCCGGCCTGTCGCCTAACGACGTGACTGCATTGTCGCCTGAATTCGGTGCTCGTGTGCCCGTGCGCGTCACAGGGCTGCGCAAAGAATGGGTGTATGTCGAGAAAATGCCGCATGTCGGCAGCTATTCGGAATGGTTCTCACAAAACTTTCCCGACCTCTGGCGCGACTGGGCCGAAGGTCTGAATCAACGTGGAAAGTCGCCTGAGGACTGGCTTCCTCTGCCTGTCCATAGCTGGCATCTTGAGAATGTCGTGCGCCGTGAATTCGCGTCCGAGATCGCTTCCGGTGTTTTCGACCCAGATGGCCCGGAAGTCCTGACGCTGCCGTGCACGTCCTTCCGCACGATGCTGCCGGACACACGGGAAGTGAGGCCCTTTATCAAGCTGCCGGTAGCGATCTGGATGACCAGCGGAGAGCGTTCTCTACAGGCCAGATCGATTCGGATGGGGCCACGTCTCTGCACCCTGATTTCCGATATCCTGTCAAAAGAGAAGGATCTCCACAAGAGGCTGGAGATCCTCACCGACGAGCTCGGCGCAATCTTGCATCACCCCGAGACGGGCGACGAGCATCCGGGCCGCTTTCTTTCTGTTATGTATCGCAACGCCCACGCTTTGGCACGCAATGACGGCCTTTTGCCCGTTACTGCGGCTGCACTGTTGGCGGCAAGCCCGGTCAATGGCCGTCCCCTCATTTGCGAGTTGATCGCCAAGAACGGCGATGAAAGCGACGCGACCGTATCTGCGTTTTTCCGCGCCTATGCAGCGACCGTCATCCGGCCGACACTCGGCATGTATCTGCTTTACGGGATTGCCCTTGAGGCGCATCAGCAAAACAGCACGATCCTGTTCGATGAAACCGGCCCACGAAAACTGCTGATGCGTGATTTCCCCGCCAGCTACACTTTTGCCCCCCTGTTCAAGGAACGCGGGTACCGCCTAAAGCCCTTCAGTCGTAAGGAGATCTTACCTAGCACGTTCGATGACGATATCAGTCCCCTGCGCTCACTCGTCATCTATTCTTGCTTCATCTTGCATCTTCATGAGATTGCACTGTGCCTCAACGAACAATATACACTAACGAGCACGAGACTTTGGCGTATCCTGCGGGAAGAAACCGAGGCAGCTTTTGATGCGCTCAGGCCGCGGATGTTGTCGGACGCCTTCTGGCTGGAGGAACGTAAGGCTTTCCTTGAGAATCCCTGGCCGGCCCGCTCGGTGCTCCGGATACATCTGGAGCGCTATCGCGACAGTCGGGTCGAGCATGAGCTTCCCAATCCGCTGGCGGAAGCGGAATGACAAACGCCTCCGCCGCGCTTCGCGGCTTCGCCTGCTTTCGTTCTGCTGTTCGGCCTGCAATTCGTCTCCGTGGGTGCCACGGAAATATTGGCCCATCCCTGAGGCCACACGTTCCCCGTTGAGCCGGCGTCGGCACGCTGCCTTCGGTCTGGGGACTTCTGCACCGGTCGTCCGCTGACACAATCCGGTCGGGATAGCGGCGAGCGCTCAAGGGTATCACTGACCTGAAATGCGAGAAACAGATCAGCCCTTTAGGATGCTTGGCCATGATAAGCCACGGTATGGTTACAAGCATTAGCAGGACATACTGATCGAATTGCGCCGTGATCTGAACCACGCCCGCTACCTTCTTGAGATCGCCCATTCCAAATTCGACGAATTGCGGACCAAACGGGCCGATGTGGCCGAAATCAATACGGAGATCAGCACCGCCGTTCCGACCGAGGCGCTCAAGCTTCTCAATCGCAAAAACCAATGACACATCAATCCCGGCATAATAGTCCACGATCGCCTCTCCTTAATGGTTGGCACGGGCCTAGGCCATGACGCGTCCACACCATATTGTGAGGACGACCGCCTCGACCAAAATCCCTCAGTCGCCGGCGCGAGAGGCCCGTTAACCTATCTAGGCTTGCTGCCTGGCTGGGTTGTATGACGCCCTCGACGTCGCTGCCGTAGCCGCTGAGATCCGCGTACTGGTCGAGCGATTCGGCGTGGCGTTCGATCAGCACGGTCAGGGGGCCGCGCAGATCCAGTGACTCAGCGCCATGGAGCCATAATCAATACGATCAGATCATAATGACGTTTCCTTGTGCTTGAAACGTCAGCGGTATCCAAATCAGCGGTACCAAATTCTGGGCCGACACCCCCGGCGATCAACGCGGCGGTCGAGTTCTACGTTGACGCCGAGTCCTTGAAAGCAACGAAGGCAGGATAGGCGAGCCGCATACGATCCAATGGAGGATTCCGCCAGTGGACACGCACCTACAGCTCTAACGGGCTTTGCCGTTATAGCGCTATCCAAGAAAGGGGAACTGAACATGACGATTTCTCGACGCGACCTCATTAAAATGGGAACAGCCGCCGGAGCGGCCGTATCTTTTCCTTCGATCCTGCGGGCACAGGCGGCGCCAACCGACGCGCGGACGGTGCACATGGTGATGTACGGTAATCTCACCGTCTTCGATCCGGTCTTTAACGCGACTGGCGTAACCACCACCCACGGCCTGGCGATTTACGACACTTTGTTCGCGCTAGATTCCAAATCGATGCCGCAGCCGCAAATGGTCGGAAAATGGGGCGTTTCCGAGGACAAGAAGACCTATACATTCGAGCTTCGGGACGGGCTGGGCTGGCACGATGGCACCCCCGTCACCGCGGCAGACTGTGTTGCGTCCATCCGTCGCTGGGCGCAGGTCGATGGCGGCGGACAACTGCTCATGGAGCGAGCGAGCGATATCTCGAAGAAGGACGACAAGACCTTCACCATCGCGCTCAAGGAACCGCTGGGGACGTTGATTGAGTATCTAGCGAAAGAGTCGGGGCCAGTCCCTTTTATGATGCGCGAAAAGGACGCGAAACGCCCGGCAACCGAACAGGTAACCGCGAATATCGGATCGGGGCCGTTCAAGTTCAACGAAGCTCTTGCAAATCCGGGCGCGAAGTTCGCCTACGACCGCAATGAACATTACGCACCGCGCAAGGAGCCACCTGACGGACGGGCCGGCGGGAAGGTCGTCAAGGTCGATCGTGGCGTGTGGGACCAAATCTCTGATCCGCAGACTGTCTTGGCGGCCTTGCAGGCGGGTGAAATTGATTTCTATGAAACTCCTCCTGGCGATTTTTACTCAACGATCGAGAGCGATCCCAACCTTGCACTCCAGGTAATGAACCAGGGGGGGGAAAACGTCTGCATGCGCTTGAACCATCTGCAAAAGCCGTTCGACAACGTCAAGGCGCGCCAAGCGATGCTTCACCTGATTGATCAGGAGGCGTTCCTGCGCGTGATGACCCCCGATCCAAAATACGGCCGCACCCTTACCTCGATATTTGGAAACACTACATTGTATTCGAATGACGAAAATACAGGTTGGTACAAGAAGGGGGGGGACCCTGAAAAGGCTAGGCAACTCTTCAAGGAGGCGGGATACGCCGGCGAGAAGGTTGTCATTCTGCAGCCCACGGGCTATGCGATGAACAGCGACGCCGCGCAGCTTCTTGCGGCCGCACTGCGCAAGACTGGCGTCAATGCCGAGCTTGCGCCGAGCGACTGGGGCGGGCTTGTTGCGCGCCGGGCGAACAAGGGCCCCGTAGAGAACGGCGGATGGAGCATCTTCATCACGACCGATTACGATTTCGTTTTTGGCGATCCGGCTACCGCGATCTTCCTAAAGGCAGGCGGCGAGAATGCCTGGTTCGGCTGGCCGAAGAGCGACGAATTTGAGGCTCTCCGGGCCCAATGGGCAGATGTTCAAACGCTCGAAGAACGCAAGGCGCTGGCACGCAAGATGCAACGGATTTGGTGGGACTTCGTTGGTGACGTTAGGCTGGGGTCGGCTGTTTTTCCAATTGCCCGCCGCAAGACACTCACCGGCCTTATTAGCGGCGTGGGGGGATGGCCCCTGATGTGGAATATGCAGAAGGGCTGACGACACTATGGGCATTTACATCCTTCGCAGGATGGTTTCGGCCATCGCCGTTATGGCGATGGTCGGGGTCTTCGTCTTCCTGCTCCTCAGGCTGGCGCCGGGCGACCCGGCGGCCATCATCGCCGGCGATGCGGCCACGCCGGAGATGATCGCAGGCGTCCGCGAACAGCTGGGACTTAACGATCCGCTGCCAGTTCAATTCGTAACATGGGCACTCAGCATCCTCGGCGGCGACTTCGGAATATCAATTTTTTCTGGGCGCCCCGTTCTCGAACTGATCTCGCAGCGGCTGGAACCGACCATTTCACTGTCGATCTGGACGATGACCCTTTCGGTCACGATAGGAGTCTCCTTCGGCATCCTTGCGGCATGGCGAGTGGGCGGTCTCGTTGATCGCATCCTGACGGCATTCGCGACCCTTGGTTTTTCTGTCCCGGTGTTTGTCATCGGCTTCTTTCTCATCTACTTGTTCGCTATCAGAACGCGCTCGCTACCGGTCCAAGGATATCAGCCTATTGACCACGGCCTCGGGCCTTGGTTTGTGCACCTGATCCTGCCAACGGTGACTTTGAGCGTTCCCTATATTGCCTTCATCGCCCGGATCGCGCGGGCGAGCATGCTCGAAGTTTTGTCAGAAGACTATATGCGAACGGCCGCCGCCAAGGGTGCTTCGTCGTATGCCATGCTTTTCCATCATGCTTTGAAGAATGCCGGCGTCCCGATCCTGACCGTGGTCGGCATAAGCTTCGCCTATCTGATCTCTGGCGTCGTCATCACGGAAACGGTGTTCAACGTACCCGGTATAGGACGTCTGGTCGTCGATGCGATCAACAACCGCGACTATCCCATCATTCAGAGCGTGCTCATTCTTGTTTCGGGCCTGTACGTCCTCATCAATCTCACGGTCGATCTTTCCTACACCCTGATCGATCCCCGCATCCGGTACTGATATGACGATCTTGTCCGCACCAGTTGAATATGTCCCGACGGGCCGCCTGCGAATATCTGACCTTCCTCGTCTGGCAAGGCGGCATCCGCTGGTCATTGCAGGCGGTGGCCTCTTGGGGCTTTTGATCATTCTGGCGCTCGCCGCCCCGCTTTACGCCGGTGATCCGGTGAACATGGATCCATTCAAGCGCCTCCAGCCGCCTTCCGCCGAGATGTGGTTCGGGAGCGACAATCTGGGTCGTGACGTGTTTGCCCGAACGGTGTTCGGCGCCCGGATCTCACTAATGGTCGGATTGACGTCGGCGGTGGTTGCGGCTTTGGGCGGCCTTCTGATCGGTGTCATCGCCGGCTACAACCGCAGCTTCGATAACGTCGTCATGCGGGTCATGGACGGCTTGATGTCGATCCCGACGATGCTGCTGGCGATCGCCCTTATTTCTCTGACAGGGCCAGGGTTCGGTATCCTCATCGTCGCCATCACGATCCCTCAGCTTCCAAGCGTCACGCGGCTGGTCCGCTCGGTGGTTCTCAGTGTTCGGGAGCGTCCCTATGTAGAGGCCGCGCTCTGCGGCGGCGCGCGCCTGCCGAAAGTGGTGTGGCGGCATATCCTCCCGAGCACCATTCCGCCGCTCATGGTCCAAAGCGCCATAGTCTGCGCGGATGCGATTCTGACAGAGGCCGGGCTGAGCTTCCTCGGCGTGGGCGTGCCGCCCGAGATTGCCAGCTGGGGCAATATGATCTCCAGCTCTCGGCTCTATCTCGCCATCGCCCCAATGATGATTTTCGCCCCCGGCATCTGCCTTGCCGTCACGGTCCTTGCCGTCAACCTGCTCGGGGACGGTCTGCGCGATCTGTTCGATCCCCGCGCGAAGCGGAGGCGCTGACATGCAGATGCGAGAATCCGCAGGGGATGACGTGCTTCTCAACGTTCGAGACCTTGAGACGCACTTTTACGGCGAAGAAAGTGTCACCCGCGCCCTGGGCGGCATTAGCTTCCAGGTCAAGAAAGGCGAAACGCTCGGCGTCGTCGGCGAATCGGGATGCGGGAAGAGCGTCACCGCCCTCTCGATTCTTCGCCTGCTGCCGAAACTGACGGCCAGGACTGTCGGCGGCGAGGTCCGCTTTCACGGACGCGACCTGCTAAAGCTGTCCGATCGGGAGATGCGACAGATCCGCGGCGGCCAGATCGCCATGATCTTCCAGGAGCCGATGACGAGCCTGAACCCAGTCTATACGGTTGGCCGCCAGATCGCCGAGGCGGTGCAGATCCACACGAGAGCCTCCCGCCCAGTGGCGATGGCAAAAGCCGAAGAGATGCTCCGTCTCGTCCGCATCGCGGATCCCGAGCGTCGCGTAAATAACTATACCCATGAAATGTCAGGCGGCATGCGCCAGCGCGCCATGATCGCCATGGCCCTTGCCTGCTCACCGGAACTATTGATCGCCGACGAGCCAACCACTGCGCTTGACGTCACCATCCAGGCGCAGATCCTGCGTCTGATCATCGACCTGAAGGAGCGTATGGGAACGGCCGTGATGTTCATCACCCATGACCTGGGCGTCATAGCCGAGACATGCCAACGCGTCATTGTCATGTATGCCGGCCGGATCGTAGAGCAAGCGAGCGTGATAGATTTGTTTGCGCGTCCCGCGCATCCCTACACTCAAGGCCTCATGCGATCGGTGCCTGACCGGCGGCGCGGCCGTCAGCACCGCCTTCCTGAAATTCCCGGCATTGTGCCAAGCCTGCGCGAGCCTATTGTCGGGTGCAGCTTTGCGCCTCGCTGCCCGTTCGCAATAGACATTTGCCGCGAGAAGAGGCCCCCCATTCTTGATGTCGGGTCGAGCCACGCCGCAGCTTGCTGGCGCGCCGAAGAGGTAGTGGGCGTATGAACGGTCCTTTGCTGAAAGTCGAGAATCTGACCAAGCACTATCCGCTCGGTACCGGATTCCTGAAGAAGACCATTCCGGTGATCCGGGCGGTGGAGGATGTGTCCTTTTCCGTCGAGGCGGGCGAGACGCTCTGCATCGTTGGCGAATCCGGCTGCGGCAAGTCGACTGTGGCGCGGCTCCTGATGCGGCTCGTGGAACCGACGGGCGGGCGCGTGCTGATCGACGGGACCGATATTGCGGGCCTCACGAAACACGCGCTTCACGCGTGGCGCCGTCGGATGCAGATGGTCTTTCAGGATCCTTACTCGTCGCTAAACCCGCGCCTCACCGCTGGACAGATCATCACCGAACCCGTCGAGAATTTTGAGCGCCTCAGCCGCAAGCAGGGCCAAGCGCTTGCCGCAGATCTTCTCCGCAAGGTCGGCATGTCGCCGGAGATGATGCGCAGGCTTCCGTCCGAGCTATCGGGCGGCCAGCGGCAACGGCTCGGCATCGCGCGGGCGCTGGCCCTCCAGCCCTCGCTCATCATCGCCGACGAAGCGGTTTCAGCCCTTGATGTCTCTGTGCAGGCGCAGATCTTAAATCTGCTTCTGGATCTCCAGCAGCAGATGGGTATCGCCTTCGTCTTCATCTCCCATGATCTGGGTGTCGTAGAGCATATCGGCCATCGCGTTGCGGTCATGTATTTGGGGCGGATCGTGGAACTCGCCCAATGCGAGGCACTCTTCGCCAAGCCG
The DNA here is from genome assembly GCF_040320505.1 of Mesorhizobium sp. M0678. Taxonomy (NCBI): domain Bacteria; kingdom Pseudomonadati; phylum Pseudomonadota; class Alphaproteobacteria; order Hyphomicrobiales; family Phyllobacteriaceae; genus Mesorhizobium; species Mesorhizobium sp. M0678. Next base: position 8,571 of record NZ_JAMYPT010000053.1, read on the forward strand.
GTCCACCCCTACACGGAGGCGCTGATCGCAGCAGCCCCGGTGCCGGATCCGACGCGGGCTCGGCTGGAGGTGCCCGTGGAGGGCGAGGTGCCAAGTCCGATCAATCCGCCGAGAGGGTGCGCGTTCCACCCGCGCTGCCCGCTCGCGGTCGAGCGTTGCCGCGTCGACGTGCCCCCCCTGGTGCCGATGGCAGACGGCCGGCTTGTCGCCTGTCATGTGCGCGCTGTGGCTGGCGACCTCCCGCACCAAACGGCTGTGACGGCCAGTTCTTCGTTCATTGAGCATAGCTATTAGGAGGAGTGTCTCATCGGGCGACAATGAGCCAACTGTTCAGAGCGCTCACGCCTCGGCGTTGAGCCGTCGCAGACGTGAAGCACTCCGAGCCAAGTCCTGGGGGAGCGAGATCGCCAATAAACGCCGGTGGAACTCGGAAAATAGAGCTGCCTGATCAGCGACAGCTGGCCGATGATCGGCAGATGCATTTGTCCTACGGTGATACCGCTCTCCTGCGTGTGGACGATCCCGGTAGTAACCCAAGCGGACCCAGACGCTGGACTTGCAACAATTTCGTAGTTGTGTGCGTCAAGTTCGGCAAAATGGCGTGGCATTGCGGTGACGTCGGCACTGTCCGCCGCGCAGCCCCCGTGTTTAGCGGAGCGGCGGACACATGACGGTGCTCAGGCGGCCAAGGCCCTCAGGCTCTCCTTCTTGTGCTCGCGCAGATGATC
>NZ_JAMYPT010000054.1:0-8278 GCF_040320505.1 Mesorhizobium sp. M0678
CAGCCTGGTTGCAACTGACGAGGTCGTTGTCGAGGCGAACCGGCAATGCCATGGCGGTGGTGCGCATGCTTTCGCCCTTCGTCGGCCGGGTGATTGTCGCCAACCCGATGCAGGTGAAGGCGATCGCCCATGCCAGGATCAAGACCGACAAGATCGATGCCGGGGTTCTGGCGCAGCTCCATGCCAGCGGCTTTCTGCCGGAGGTGTGGGTTCCCGACGAGCGGACCGAGCGGCTTCGCCGTCTCGTCGCGCGGCGCAATCAGGTCCTGCGGCATCGCACGCGCGTGAAGAACGAGGTGCATGGCATCCTGCAGGCGCACCTCGTGCCGAAGTGCCCGCATGCCGATCTGTTCAACAATCGCGGCCGCGCCTGGCTTGAGCGGCAGATGCTTCCCGACGAAATCGCCAGACGTATCCGTGAGATCGATCGCCTGGCCGAGGATCTGGCAGACCTTGATCGTGATATCGCCAGGGATGCGATTGACGATCCGCAGGTCGGTCGGCTTCAGACGATCACCGGCGTCAATGCCGTCGTGGCCACCGGGATCATTGCGGCGATCGGGGATATCCACCGGTTCGGCGAACCGCAGAAGCTGGTGAGCTACTTCGGCCTCAATCCGCGCGTCCGGCAATCCGGTCTTGGCATCGCCCAGCATGGCCGGATCAGCAAGCACGGGCGTTCCCACGCACGTGCCATGCTGGTCGAGGCCGCCTGGGCGGCGGCGAAGGCGCCGGACCGCTCAGAGCCTTCTTCCTGCGCATCCGCAACAAGCGCGGTCATCAGGTTGCGGCGGTCGCGGTCGCCCGCAAGCTCGCCGTGCTGGATCTGGCACATGCTGACGAAGCAGGAGGACTATCTGTGGGTGAGGCCTACGTTGGTGGCGGCGAAGCAGCGACAACTCGCCCCTCAAGTCCGGCGCGCCCAACGAACGCGGTGTTGGTCGTCGCGGTTCAGCCTACGCCTACAATGTCAAGGAATTGCGCAACCGGGAGAAGGCTGCGGCCGAGCACGCTGAGCGTGCCTATGAGCTGATGGTCCGCCAGTGGCGACAGCGAGGGCCGAAGCGGCGCACGGACGCCACAAAGGAGGAACGGCTATGAAGGCAGCGCGGCGGCGCTTTCATCCTCAGGCGCCGCTCTTTGCCGCGTGGTCGTCCGTGCTGGGAGAATTTAGCACATGAGCTGACAAAGCGCTTGTCGATGTCATCCGTCGAGTGCAGCTTGACGCGGTGCTCCTTGGGGAAGGTCAGTAGGCGAGCACGTCGTGCTCGGCCTCGTCCATGATGGCGGCGAGCTTCGGCACCTCCGGGCGGATCTGGTCGGCGCCAGAGATACGGCCAGTCGCCCTCGATCGGCCGGTCGAGGAGCCTTCACCTTGCCATCGATCTCCTCGCACAGCCGGCTGACCTGGCTCTTGGAGACACCGCTCATGCCCATCGCCTTGACCAGGTCGTCGACCGAGCGCGTCGAGATGCCCTGGATATAGGCCTTTTGAATAACAGCCGTCAGCGCCTTCTCGGCCATGCGCCGCGGCTCCAGGAACGAGGGGAAATAGGACCCTTTCCTGAGCTTCGGGATGCGCAGCTCGACCGTGCCGGCCCGCGTCTCCCAGTCGCGGTCGCGATAGCCGTTGCGCTGGGCCGTGCGCAGCGGGTTCTTCTCGCCATAGCCGGCGCCGGTGGCAGCGCGCACCTCCATTCCATCAGCCGTTCGGCGGCAAAGCCGATCATCTCGCGCAGGATATCGGCGTCAGGGGTCTTCTCTACGAGCCTGCGCAGGTTCATCATGTCGTTGGTCATCGGTGGTTCGTTCGAATCAGCTTGGTGTGAGCAACCCGACCCTACCGGAGAACATAGATAACCACTGCTCGCCGCTCGCTCGCTACGGCGCTGTTGAGCGCGCGCTCGCGAGCGGCTTCGTCACCGCCGAGCTACACCTATATGGGGCGATGATTGTCAAGGCAGCTCCTACTTCAATTCGACCATCTCCTAGTTCGGCCGATTGGCGACTATCTCCTCGTCCCGACCGAGCTTCGCGCTGGCTGCCGCGCGCAGTGACGGTCAAGGCTGGGCCGCAGGCCCGATCGCGCAGCGACTTGTCCTTGACGGTCACGAGCACGGCGGCAGGCTTGCTCGGTCGGCAGGGAGCCCTGCGAGGTGCCGACAATGGATTCCGATGCGGATTCCGACGTGAAGCCGGCCGCCATTCCGATCAAACACCGGCCACCATTCCGGTATGAAGCCGGCCACCATTCCAACCAAAGACCGGCCAGTTTTCGGCACTGAAGATTACCTCCTGGGTCAGCAACTTTGCATCAATTGCCTCGCGATGAACGAGGACATTTTGATGCCGGCAAAGAGAAGGCTGACCATGAGACAGTTGAGACAAATGCTTCGGCTTGCCGGAAGCGGGACCAGTTCCCGCGAGATTGCGGTCGTGCTGGGAATAGCACGCAGTACGGTGCAGGATAATCTGCGGCGCGCAGCGACAATGGGGTTGAGCTGGCCCCTGCCAGGCGAGCTGACCGATGACGCGCTTGAGAGCAAACTCTTCGCTCGCAATGGCGTCAAACAGGGCACGCGGCGGCGCACAGAGCCGAACTGGGCCCATCTTGCCGTCGAGCTCAAGAAGCCGGGCGTCACACTCCTCATCTTGTGGGAGGAGTATCGAGGAAGTCATCCCGACGGATATGGCTACAGCCGGTTCTGCGAGCTCTTTCGCAGCTTCGAACAGCGGCTTTCCCCGACGATGCGCCAGGAACACGCCGCCGGCGACAAGGTCTTCGTCGACTATTCCGGCAAGAGGATCCCGATCGTTGATCGAGACACCGGCGAGATCCGTGAGGCGGAGATCTTTGTGGCGGTCTTGCGAGCGTCCAGCTTCACCTATGCCGAAGCAACCTGGAACCCAGACACTGCCTGATTGGATTGGTTCACACGTCAGGATGTTTCGTTTTTTTGATGGCGTTCCCCGACTGATCGTCCCCGACAATCTGAAGTCGGGCGTCAGCCGCGCCAGCTTCTACGATCCCGAGATCAATCGCAGCTACGGCATGATGGCATCCCATTATGGCGTCGGCGTTCTTCCGGCACGGCCGCGACGGCCGAAGGACAAATCGAAAGTCGAGAACGGCGTGCGTTTCGCCCAGTCATGCATTCTGGGGCGGCTGCGCAACCAGACCTTCTTCTCGCTGGCCGAGGCCAATGCCGCCATTCGCCAGGCACCCGATCGCATCAATGATCACGTCATGCGTCGGCTGGGCGTCAGTCGCCGGCAACTGTTTGAGAGCGTCGAGCGTGCTGCGCTCGCAAGCCTGCGTATTTCAGACGATCGTGAGCACGGATTTCACGGGATCATGAGCAACGATTTCAGGCCATCGTGAGCAACGATTTCAGATGATCGTGAGCACCTTTTCGTGGGTGCGGGATGCTTCGTCCGACAACTCAACCGGTCTATGGAATTGCCTCGTTCAACCAACGAGGAAGCCTGATGCCAACCCAGAGATTGTCGATGCGCCGGATCAGAGAAGTTCTACGTTTAAGGCATGTCCAGGGCCTACCCGAACGGGTCACCGCGCGCATGATCGGGGTGAGCAATGGCGTCGTGCATGGCTATCTGCGGCGCGCCCATCTTGCCGGGCTGAGCTGTCCACTGCCCGAGGGGATGGATGACGAAGGCCTTGAGCTGCTCCTCTTTCCGGCGCCGAGGGCGGCATCGCAAAGCCCCCGTCGGCCGGTGCCCGATTGGAGCTATGTGGAGAAGGAGTTGCGCCGCCGCAGCGTAACGCGGGTGCTGTTGTGGGAAGAGTATCGCGCCGCCAACCGCGACGGCTTTGGCTATACGTGGTTTTGCACGACCTTTGAGGCCTGGAAGGGGCGCACGCGCCCGACGATGCGCCAGACGCACCTAGGCGGCGAGAAGGTGTTTGTCGATTTCGCCGGCGACACCATCGACATCTTCGACCCCGTCACCGGCGAAGCGCACGCCATCAAGCTGTTCGTCGCGGCGATGGGCGCCTCGAACTACACCTACGCCGAGGCGTGCCCGAGCGAGAGCCTGCCCGACTGGATCGGTGTTCACACGAACCTTTTCACCTTTCTGGATGGCGTGCCGAAGTTCGTGATCTGCGATAATCTCAAGGCCGCCGTCACCAACCCCGATCGCTACGATCCCGGTCTCAACCGGACCTATGCCGAGATGGCGAGCCATTACGGCACCGCAATTCTCGCAGCCAGGCCGAGACGCCCGAAGGATAAGGCAAAAGTCGAAGTTGCCGTGCAAATTGCCCAGCGCTGGGTCCTGGCGCGGCTGCGCAACCAGCGCTTCTTTTCCCTGGCGGCGCTGAATGCCGTCATCCGCGTGCTCGTCGCCGAACTCAATGCCGCCAGATGCGTGGCTTCGGCTCCAGCCGAGCCGAACTCTTCGCCGAGATCGATAGGCCGAAGCTGGGAGAACTGCCGGACCAGCCATACGTCTTTGCGCGCTGGAAGCGCTGCCGCGTCGCACCCGACTATCATGTCGAGGTCGATGGGCACTGGTATTCCACGCCCTACCGCCTCATCCGCGAGCTCGTCGATGTGCGCATCGCCGACAACACCGTCGAGATCTTCCACAAGGGTCAGCGCGTCGCCAGCCACGCCCGTGCGCCCAACCGGCGCGGCCATACGACCGTTGCCGATCACATGCCGAGCGCGCATCGCCGCTACGGCAAGTGGACGCCGGGAGGATTGATCGCAGCCGGCGAGAAGATCGGTCCTTCCACCGCCGCCTTCTTCCAGGCTGTCATCGCTGACCGGCCGCATCCCGAACAAGGCTTTCGCACTTGCCTCGGCATTCTGGCGCTGACCAAGAGCTACGGCAACGCGCGCGTCGATGCAGCCTGCCAACGTGGCATTCTCATCAAGGCACGCTCCGTCGCCTCGATCCGTTCGATCCTCAAGAACGGCCTTGATCGCGCTTTCCTCGACGAGACGCCCGATCACCAACCCCTGCGCCACGGCAATATCCGCGGTCAGGGCTATTTCCACTGAACCAGGGAGATTCCAATGCTCACCCATCCCACCCATGAACGGCTGGTCGCACTCGGTTTGTCCGGAATGGCCAAAGCCTTCGAGGAGCAACGACGATCGCCGGATCTCGATGCTCTGTCGTTCGAGGAGCGCATCGGGCTCCTTGTCGACCGCGAAGCCGCCGAGCGCGACACCAAACGTCTCACGGCCCGCCTCAAATTCGCCGCGCTGCGCCAAAGCGCATGCGTGGAAGATGTCGATTTGCGTACCCCGCGCGGCATCGACCGCGCCGTCTTCGCCAGGCTCGTCGGCGGCGACTGGATCGACCGTCACGAGAACTTGCTGGTCACAGGCGCAACCGGCCTGGGCAAAAGTTTGGATTGCCTGCGCGCTCGGTCACAAAGCCTGCCGCGACAATCGATCGGTGCTCTCGCGCATCGACCATCGTCACCAGCCAAATTCCCGTGGAACTCTGGCACGACGTCATAGGCGATCCCACCCTCGGTGACGCGATTCTGGATCGCCTCGTTCACAACGCTCACCGCCTTCAATTCGCCGGAGAAAGCATGCGAAAACACAAGGCCCGCACCCACGCTCTTGACGGCGTCTCAAACGCCTGAACAATAACTAGGTCGGCCGAAGCGACCGCTCATGATCGCGTGAAATACGTGCTCACGATCGCCTGAAATGGCTGCTCACAATCAGCGAAATGCGCACAAGCCTTCCGAGCAAAGACTACGAATTCGCCGAGTGGCGTTTGGCCGCGTCTCGACGGATTACCATGTCGAGTTCAAGACCTTCTTTTATTCCGTACCGCACAGCCTCATTCGCCAGCAAGTCGATCTGAGAGCAACGGCATGCACCATCGAGATCTTCCACCGCGGCAAGCGCATTGCCGTCCATCAGCGCCGCTATGGCGGCCCTCGTCATGGGACTGATCCGGATCATATGCCCAGCTCCCACCGGCGATATGCCGAGTGGACGCCGGATCGTTTCCGTCGCTGGGCCGCATCCGTCGGCCCCGAGACGGAAGGCTTGGTTGTCGCAATCCTCGCCAGCCGCCCACATCCTGAACAAGGCTTTCGAACATGCCTGGGTGTCCTGCGCCTGTTTCGCGATGTCACACGCGATCGCGCCGAAGCCGTGTCAGCCCGCGCTGTCGAGATCGGTGGGCTGAACTGCAAGAGCATCGCCTCGCTCATCGCCAATCACAAGGCCGCAAGGCATTCCACCGAACCGACCGCCATCGTCGATCACGCCAATCTGCGTGGCCCTGATTACTTTCATTGAGGAGACACACCAATGCTTATCCATCCGACCATCGACATGCTGCGCGAACTCGGCCTTCATGGCATGGCCACCGCCTTCCAGGAACTCGACGCACAATCCGAAGCACGCGGCCTCGAGCATGGCGAATGGCTTGCCTTGCTGCTCGAGCGCGAGGCTACCATGCGCCGCCAGAAGCGTTTCGAAGCCCGCGCCAGAGCTGCAAAGCTTCGCCATGACGCACAGATCGAGAATGCCGACTTTCGTGCCGCACGCGGTCTTGACCGCAATCTGTTCATGGCGCTCGCCGGCTGCGACTGGATTCGCAAGCATCACAGTCTTCTCATCACCGGGCCGGCGGGCGTCGGCAAGAGCTGGCTGGCCTGTGCGCTAGGCCACAAAGCTTGCCGAGAGGATTTCTCCGTCGCCTATCACCGCGTTCCCCGGCTGTTTGCAACACTTGCCCTCGCGAGAGGCGACGGACGTTATGGCCGGATCCTCAAGCAACTCGCCAAAACCGACCTTCTCATTCTCGATGACTGGGGACCGGAAAAACTCAATGATGACCAGCGGCGTGATGTGCTTGAGATCATTGAAGACCGCTACGAACGCCGATCGACAATCGTCACCAGTCAGCTGCCACTGGATCACTGGTACGAGATCATTGCAAACCCAACTCTGGCCGATGCCATCCTCGACCGCCTCGTTCACAACGCCTATCGCATCGATCTCACCTGTGAAAGCATGCGAAAACAGCGCTCGCCAAGAGCGACCGAAACAGCGCAAGCTTGACCTGAAACGAAACCCAATCCAAACATCAACGAGACCCAGGATCAGTCCGAAAAATGGCCGGCCTCAAATCGGAACACCGGCCGGAATGAAATCGGAATGACTGGCCGGCTTCAAATCGGAATCGATGGCCGGCTTCGTCGGAATACGCATTCCGAGGCGGAGTTCGCCAAAAGCAGGCGCGGGTGCCCGCGCGGGCAGACTTGTATTCGCTCGATCTCAGTGGATCTGAACCATGATGCAGCATGCGCATCGGGTGGCGAAGTTCCGGGGCGGCGGGCCCATTCTACGTCTGCGGTCCGAGGACCATGTGTAGCTTCGGGTTGCGATCTCGGATCATCATCGGCAGATCCTGCTACGGGCCAGCCAATTGGGTGTGCGTTGCTCTCCTCTTCCCACGTGCCGCCTCACGCCGCACGCAAGCTGACGCCCTCGCCCGTGGTGACGAGGCGCCACAGCGCAATCACAAGCTTGCGCGCCAGCGCCACGATCATCGTCTTGCGCGTGGCTTTGCGGCCGTCGGCCGTGCGCGCCTGGAACATCGGGCCAGCGCACTGTCCTTCTGGAAGAGGAGAGAGCGCCAGGCAAGTTGGATCATGCCATGCCGCACACGGGCACTGCCGGCACGTGCCAGCCCCTTCTCGCGCCGGCGTTTGCTGCTCTCGTCGGGCGAACCCGGGAGCCCGGCATAGCCCGCCACCGCGCGGCGATCACGTAATCCGCGCGACAGGATCTCGTGGACCAGCATGTCCGCCGTCTTGATACCGACGCCGATGCCCCGGGCGATGAGGCGCACCATCGCATGCGGGCCTTCTGGCGCAGCCGGAGCCGCGGCCAGCCTACGCAGGCGGTCGCCCTCGATGGTGCGGATCTGCGCACGCAGGAGGTCGAGTCGAGCCGCTCAAGCAAGCGGTGCAACTCGGAGCGGGTGTTGTAAGGCAGCGGCGTTCCCTCCGCTATGCGGATGGCCATGAGCCTGTCGGCCGCATTGCGCAGGCTCAAGCGGAAGCTGCGAATGCCGAAGCGGGCGAGAATCGCCTTGATGCGGTTGATGAGCCGCGTCTGCTCACAGACCAAGGCTGCCGCCGCGGTTCGGCCGCCCCGCGACCTCTTGTCAATGCCGCTCGAATTTTCCCCAAAAGTGCCGAAGTAAAATTCCCCAGTTTCGCCGCTCAGGCTGTTGCGGAAGGGTGTCCATTTTTCGGCGGCCGGCC
>NZ_JAMYPT010000055.1:0-8242 GCF_040320505.1 Mesorhizobium sp. M0678
TGATCTGCTCTTCCGTAAACCGCTTTCTCTTCATCTGTCCGTCCTTCAATCGAGGCCGGACTCTAATCTCAGATGGAGGAAATTACCCGTGGCAGGTCAGGTGGAAGAACCGGAGCGCGCGCGGAAAGCCGCGCGAAGCAATCTCGAGAGAGCGAACTGGATGGCGACCGCAGGTTACAGGGAATTGTTCGCCGACTGAGCCGAACAGGCGGCAACACCCTGCTCTTGTCAACGGCAGATATGATCACGCGTAAGGGGAAGAGGCGACACAAAAGGGAGCGCCACAATCTGGCGAAGCCGGAAGCTTGCGGAAAGCCGGAAAGCCAATGAATGGTTCGGTGAGCGACATGATGGATGAAGGTTCCGCTATCGGATCAAGCCGTGGACGAAGTTCTCTCGTCCGTCAGGAGTTCTGTCAGAGCGGCCGAGCAGACCTCATGTGCCGACCTTTAGGTTCACATGTATAGTCTTAGTCTAGTCTATGAAAGATCGTTCCGTGACTGGCCAAATGTGGTCAGATATCCATCTGTGCGGGCAAGAAGATTGGATTTGACCCGTGTCCTGCGAGCCCTGGACTAGCGCGGAAATCATAGCAACCAATTTGTCCCGGCTGATTTCGGGAGCCATTAAGGCGGAATGATCCAGGAGTGCAAGCAGATCATCCCGATGCTTCGAATGATGGTCCTCCAAGTACATCTCAATCTTTCGCGCGATGACGTCCGCGAAGCTCGCCCGTGTCCCAAGAAGCGGATCATCAACTAACGCCGTTGGTCGTTCCTCTTCGAGAACCCAATTCAGCGCCAAGGTCCCGTTCGACCTCAAAAACACGATCTCCAACTCCGCGCCGGCAGGTCGCTGTGAAGCGATGGAGAACCCGGCGTACGCCAGAGCCCTTGTATCCTTGTCCACAGCTTCCGTAAATGCGTCCAAATTGACATGATGAATGTCAACATCACTCGGCACACGATGGATGAATTGCGAAAGGACGCTGCTGCCGGCCACCCAACTATCTTTGCACCGATTGGGCGAAATAGCGACAAATCCAGTGTGCATCAGGTCGGAAATCATATCCTTATATCCTTCTTGGATATTGAGAACAGCCTGTAAACTACCTTCACGTGGGGATAGGTTCCGGACCGCAGCATCACAGTTGTGAGATCATTCGAAGCCGCAATGTGTTCAAGGAGATCGTCACGGGCATTAGTCCCGAATCCTAGAACGATACGACCTGTTTTTGTAAGGAAATTTGGGCCTTCCGACAAAAAGCGCTTGAGCAAATTATACCCTGGATCAATCGCGCCACATTCGATGTCATCCACATACTTGTAGTCTTCTGCAGCGAAGTTCGACGGGTAATTCCAAAATACAATGTCGAATCTCCTGCGACGGGGGATGTTTGTGAATAAATCGCTTTCGATAGCTTCCACGTTCTTGATGCCGTTTCTTTTCGCATTCTCCAATGTGTTCGCGACCGCCCTCTGGTTGATGTCGCAAGCTACTAACGACCGCGCACCACTTTTTGCCAACAGAAGGCCGGGAAGACCGAAGCCGCAGCCGATTTCCAATATGGTCTTCCCGGCGAATGGGGGGAAATTCTCGCTGATCCAACGCCAACCCTCGAAACTCTCAGGAGGAAAAACCCCTTCCAGTACGATCAGATCAAGCCCGAATTCCTGCAAATGGCGCGGAAAGTTGCCTTGTTGGCTTGTCCGAAGCATTGTCCTGATACTATCGAGTTCGCTCATATGTGCTCCCCAGATGGATACGGTAGTCGTCGCTACCTGATTCAGGCTCGACGGCATCGACGGTTCGCTTCAGCAGGGAATGCCAAAGAGGCATTGAAAAGAGACCGGCCTCAAGAACGAGGCGATCCCAAGATGAGCGGACAGACGCATGCTGAACAATACCTTCTAGACCGGCTCGATCCCCCTGAAGGTACCGGTGGACGGCCGTTGTCAGGCCCCTCTTTGATGCGAGTAGGAGTGCTTTGCCGTAACTTGATCTCGCGTGAGCAAAGGCGCTACCATCACCCCCATTGTCCGGCATCGGCACAGATCCCCTGTCGCCAAGAACGTGTAACAACATCTGGAAAGATGAATGGGCGATTTGGCCGGTATCGAGGGAATTCCAAGCGGCTACTTCGTTGCCCAAGAATTGGCGCCGAAGTATTGTCAGCTCGGCCTGCATTACTTCTGGACTGTCGCTCACATGGAGGAGGTTCGTCACGGGATTGTCGCAAAAAAAGAGACTCCGTACGGTGCCGCTTCTAGCATGGGCCGGCTGTGTATTACCCTTTAGTCCTTGCGATAGGTGCAGCGCATTAGGTCCGCTCCAGATTGTGGCGCAAACCGGACGCATGTCGAACAAGTCCAGCACCAATGGCCAATGGTTCCCGCCGGTGGAATGTGTCAGGGTATAAAACGCATCGATCGATCTACGATTGTGGATTGAAAAGAATCGCTCCGCGAGTTCCAAGCCGGTTCGCCTGCGAATAAACTCGTCGAGCAGCCACGTGATTCCGGAGCGAGCGACTTCTGGGCCATAAACTACTAGTGCCGTGGAGGGCATCATGCCGCCCCCCCCAGATCCTCGGTTCCGATATAGGCTTTCCTGCTTCCGACGGTGATATTGGTCGCTTTAACGCGCTTCCCTTCGAGCCAATCGGAGAGACGAGAAGAATGACGAGCGTTAATCACCACGCCGGGGAGGCGTTTCTGTGCCATGAACTGGACCGCGCACGCGTCAACCGACGTGTGGCCGAGAAGGACAAGATCTTGAGCAGCGATCTGCTCTATAAGTGCAGCGGGATCTTCGGTTGCTCCACCACGATACACGCCATCAACATCTGTCAAAATCACCAGCCGTGGTGCCCCGGTGAGCCAAGCGACCCACGCGGCAACGGCGTCGGATGTAACATCCCAACTCCATTCCACTGGATCAGCTGCAAACAGCAAACGGGAAGGTAGCAGGACTGGAATCTTTCCGACTCTCGCGAGAGTTCGGCACTCACCTAGGCTGGCCGATGGAACAAGCTTGGAAGAGAAGGCGGCGTCCGCAAGCAAATACCCCGTTTGGTCCTGTGCTAGCGCACACGCATGATGCGCCGTAGACGACTCCAATGGCTTGGCCGCATCAATCATTTCAATTGCTTTGTCTGGGATGCCGCCGCCCGGAACAAGTAGTATTCGATGGCCGTCACCGGCGAGACGCTCAAGTTCAGCCAGTGCAAGCTTACACACCGCAAGATCACGCATGATGCTCCCGCCGAATTTCACAACAATTGAAAAGCCATATGGCAGAAAGCCCTTTATTAAGCTGTCCATCGTCTCGCCCTCCTGCCCTCTGGCCAAACACACGATCTAAGGGAATTTTGAGGTTAGATTTGGAAGCGCTGCCCAGACCTTTTGAAATGCGGCTGCGTACAATTTCATCACTTCTGCGCCGTTTGGCGGAGCGATCTCCGACACGCAAAACATAGTGTTCAGTAGCATCATCGTGTTTGGGAAATCGGTCCTTGACCATCTTTTGCTGACATCCGGGAGATAGTCAAAAACGGGCTTCGTTAGCCAAACCATGACCGGAACTCCCTCGGCTTGAAGGAGCTTAACGATGAAATCCCTGGCCGAAGGGCCAGCTAGAAAACCGAGCTTTTCCGGCTCAAGACGCAGCGGGAGACTAAGCATTGATTGTTGATCAACTGCTGGATCGAAAAGAGGCAGAAGCCCTGAGAGATGGCCAATTTCCTGCCAGAGGAACATTGCGTTGCTTCGCCTCTTTTTGAGCTGCCGGTCTAGGCGCTTGAGCCTGTGATTGGCTATAGCAGCAGAGAATACGTTGGGTCGGTAATTGTAACCTTTCGAACTCGGGGAGAAAATTCTAGCTCCACATCGCGACGAGCTTGTCAGCGAAACCTTATCGACATGGTGAATCAGAGCAGGGTCCCTTGTCAGAACAAACCCAAGCTCACCCGCTCCGAGGTGTTTGGCCCCATTTCCTGAAAGAGCAAGTGCGTCGGTCTCTAAGTAAGATCCATTGACAATGTTTTTCGCAACGCCAATCGATTGACAAACATCGTCAATAATGGCCACGTCACTCGCTCGCGCAGCCAGCCTAAGATCCGGAACCAAAATGTTATTTCCGAACAGATGAGTTATGAGCACCACCGCGTCGCCGGGCTCGATGAGAGCGGCCGCCATCTTCTGATCAACCCCCGCAAGGTTTGGCTCTACATCGACAAACACCGGCTCGAGTCCGCTGATCGCGATGGGGCCGACGGCTCCTGGCCAGTTCAAAGCCGAGGTGACAGCTCGGCGGCCTCGATTCCGGTAGTAGTCGAGGGCCACGTGAATAGCGGCTGTGCCGCTTCCAACAGCGCGCACAGACCAGTTGCCCGACCACTCCGCTAGGCGCTTTTCGAGCTCAGTGACAATAGGGTGATTAACTCGATGATATTTGCCGCTTTTGACAACACTGGCGAGCGCCTTCAGATGCTTGCGTTTGGCGGCTGGCCAAGGGACAACTCGCCCGGCCGGCACTGTAGGAATCCCTCCGAAGAGGGCGAGAGAAGTGTCGTTCTGGTGAATGCGCGTTGCATTTGCTTCCGAGACTAAGCTTCCATGCTTGTTCATATAGTCCTCCAGACGCCAACCTCATCGTGGTGTCGGCCATCGGCCACTCGCGAATGCAGAGCCGAACCAACCCACCTTTCGATCGCTTTTACGCGTCCGAGCGGAGGCTCGGCCCACGGCGGAACGCTCAAGAGCTGAGAGTTCGCCCCTGAGAGGAAAACCGGGTGCCGTGACACCCTCGGCACGTTGAGTTCAGAAAGGCGGCTTCAAACTCGTGACCGGCGTTTGTGTGGTGAGAATTATCCTCACAAGGATCCGTATCAGATCTGACATGCTGTCTGCTTTCCTTCATTTCATCCGTTGCGTTTCGCACCACAGGAAGCTATTCGGCAGCTTCCCTTGCTTTGTACCCGGGCAGCTCAAAACTCGTGCCACCTTGACTGGCTCTGTCCCAAAGTTGGTACTCTCGGCGAAGTCAGCACTTCGGGCTCGACTGGTGGAGAGGGCCGTTGATTTTCTGGGTATTCAACCGACCCGAGGGGTATTGCCGCTCTCGTCCGGCGACCCCGTGAGGCCGGCGTAGCGCGCCACGGCGCGGCGGTCGCGCAGCTTGCGCGACAGCATCTCGTTGACCAGCATGTCGGCGGTCTCGACGCCGATGCCGATGATCCGCGCGAGCAGGCGAACCATCGCGTGCGGGCCGTTCGCCGCAGCCGGAGCCGCCGCGAGCCGGCGCAGGCGCTCCTGTTCGATGGCGCGGATCTGCGCGCGCACGAGGTTGAGCCGCTCAAGGAAGCGGTAGAGCTCGGCGCGGGTGTTGTCCGGCAGCGGCGTTCCCTCCGCCGTTCGGATGCTCTCCAGCCTGTCCGCCGCCTGGCGCAGGCTCAGCCGGAAGCTGCGGACGCCGAAGCGGGCGAGGATCGCCTTGATGCGGTTGATGAGCCGCGTCTGCTCGCCGACCAGGGTCCCCCGCTCGCGGTTCGGCCGCCGCGCGTCCTCCTCTTCGAGTGTCGGGATTGCCGCCATGGAGCAATGGCGCTTCTCGCCACGCAGCCAGCCGAGAAAAGCGCGCATCAAAAGCTCGGTGTCGAGACGATCGGTCTTGGCGCGCTGGTGCTCGCGCACACCGGAACGCTTGAGGGATGGATGGCATAGGCCTCGATGCCGTGCGCCCGCAACCAGCGCGCCAGAAGCCGTCGCCGGCCGCCTCGTAGGCGACGGCGATCCGCTGGACCGTGTGCCCGGCCCGGCCGGCTTCGTCGCGCCAGCGCTGCAGTAGCTTCAACAGTGCTGGCGCGACGGCATCGATCTTCTTGAGGGGCTGGCGCTTGAGACCTGGAATAAGCGCGGCGACGAGCCACTTCCCCTTGCTCATTTCGATGACGGCGATGATCGTGTTATCCTGTTCAAGAGCGGTAAGGGAGCGGCTCGTGTCAAAAGATTGCGACATGGGACGCCTCCTTCTGATGGTGGTTGAAACAGCGAAGGATGCCACACCCTCGCCGCTCCCCCCATAGCATCTACTCGGCGGGCAAGATTCACCGATTGCTTGCTTTCTCCTGGAAAGAAGTTCACGGTCCGATCCAAGACAGCGGCAGGACAATGAAAAGCCGGCTAGATCCCTAGTGAACGCGGAAGTGTCGTCGGTAATTAGCTCATCGGCAGCTTTCGTAGGCGTCTTCGGGCGACTCTGAGTTTTGACATGACGTATGATTGTCTCTCAGCGACGATCGCCAAGCGGGGCGAGCCAACGGCGTGCCGATCTCCTTCGCTCTCAGCTATCGGAATACCAGCGCAGCGAGCTGGCCAGAATCGTCGCACATGGCCGACGCTCTCAATAATTCCGTCACTCATGGGCGGCGACAACAGGGCGCGACTGCCTGGGGCCAAGCTGGCAGTCTCCGAATGTATCCACAGTCCGCATTTGCTACCTTGATTGCTTAACACCTTGCAAAAGTGAGAAGATACGCAATGGTCCACCCGCTTCCAGAAGAGCTGCGCGTTATCGCGGGTCAAAATTTTCCGCTTTACCCCTGCTCAAATGAAGCTTGGTCAATTAAGCCGACGGGCGGCGCCACAAGCGCGCGGGTTATGATTTGTTCCATTCCGAAGGCGGGCACCCACCTATATGCCCGTCTGCTAACCATGCTCGGGCTTGAACAGTCCGATGTGTTCTTTAATAAAGAATATCTGGGAGACTTCCGCTTTGTGGATGTCGAGAGAGCTCGGTTCACTCATTCTGAAAACATCCTGTGGATACCGATCGAGATATCATCTCGCTTTATTCAGCCCGGTCAGTTTGGCTATGGGCATCTGCCGTGCGACATGGGCATTCGCCATTGTTTGGCGGATTTCAAAGTCATCTTCCTTTCGCGTGAAATGCGTGCGGCAATTGTGTCGCAGATGCGATATGTCGGGAACAGCGACTGGTGCCCGCCTGGGAGGGCTGAGATCAAGTGGCGCCATGAGCCGAACGGGCCCGAGAAAATGCTGAAGTACTTTGATGAGATTGCGCCTTTCATTTTCAACGAACGCTGTCACCCGTTGGTGCCGTGGGCAGATGAGGAGGATGTTCTTGGATTGACCTATGAGCAGATCATAGGTGACCAAGGGCACGAAGTTCAGCTCGAGACCATTCGCAAAATTGCTGAGTTTTGCGAGATCCAGTCACCGCAGAAGCCGGAGCTGATCTTGAACCAACTTATTGGAGAGCAGACCTTTACCTTCTCCGGCAGGCGAACTTCGTGGGAGGCTTGCTGGAGTCCGGAGATTGAGGCGCGGTTTACCGCGCTCGGTGGGTCAAGACTCAACGAGCGATTCGGATTTTGATCTGGAAATGGCCGACGAAAATGGAAACCCCTTTCCTTGGGAGAACCATGGTGGCCTGTTGCTGCTGGCCCGGCTAATTGATGATCTTTATCGACGATTGCCGGAACGATCACCGCGCACCTACGCTGCGGCTCGATCGCGTCGCTCACCCTTTACGAGCCTCGACTAAACGACGCGACTGCGCATACTCTCTGCGGCGTGGACCCGGATGGGCGGCGGGCATGGAAGCCTGGCTTGATAGCTCAGTGCCGCCGGTCGGCGCGAGCAACACAAGGACACGCACGAAAGGCTTTGGACCCTGGCTGGCTTAAGAATGTTGAGGCGTCGCATCACTCCAACAGGATTAATTGAAAGGCGTTCATCGGCGTCAGACGCCGACCGCAGTGCGACGGTTTTGGCTAGAGCGGGATGAATTTAGGTTGGCGCATAGCCGGCCTCGATGAAGTAAGTTCTGCATTCGGTTGAAGTGACGGTGGCCGAGCCGCCGATTTTACGCTGCGTGGACTGGTGGCCGAATTTGGCGAGCGCGGCTTGAAGGTCGATTACCGCTCGGTGTGGGAGTTCGTCCACGCCGACAAGCTCAGTCACAAAAAAAGACGCTGATCGCGGCTGAGCAAGATCGCCCGGATGTAGCGCGCCGGGTCGCCACCGGCTTTGGCATTTGGGCGAGGCATTTGCTAATGTCGGCCTCCTGGCCCACGTTAGGGAGCGGCTATAAGATCGCTTCGAGTTCATGTCGTTGCTGTCGATGCCGGCTCAATACTCCCCAGAAGTGCCGTTTGAATCTTCCCCAGTATAGCGCTGCCGCCGGTCTTCCGGAGCGCGCTCCGGGAGACCGGCGGCGC
>NZ_JAMYPT010000056.1:0-8052 GCF_040320505.1 Mesorhizobium sp. M0678
CGATATCGTTCAACTTGGCGCTGACGATCAGGCTGTAGAGAACGGCAGCGCGCTGTCCGCCGCGATCGGAACCGCAGAACAGCCAGGACTTTCTGCCGAGAGCAATCTCGGGGTCATTCTGCCCATGTTGGGCAGGAGGTCGAAGTCCATTATCGTTGGCATCCGTATTTCGGACGCCGGCTTCGCTGCGAGAACAGCGAAGAACGCGCGAACGGTCGGATCATTCATCTCGTCGTCGTGCCGGGGCATGTCATTACCGCTCCCGCCTGGATGGTCGATCCGGTGGCTTGCGCGACAATGGACCTGGGCTCCCCGCGCGTATCGCTTGCCACGCTGCTTGAGCTTCACAAGCTCTTGATCGAACGCCGTTTCCGGCGAGGCTCCCCGGATGGTTTCATCATCGTGGAGACGCAACATGAGAACCCTGCCACCCCTGACACGATCTCTCGTGGTCGTTCGCCAACTCAGCTTGCCGCTCGACTCGCAGAAGCTGAACGGGCTGAGTTCAGCGCAACGGACCATAGTGATCGCCCGGCTCGCCAACGTACTAATGGCCGCCGCCGGCGTGGCAATGGAGGAGGAGAGCTGCGATGACGAGCGGTAATCTGATTCCGACTGCCGTCCTCAAGCGCAAGGCCGTCGTCTATGTGCGTCAGTCCACTCAGGCGCAGGTCCAGCTCAACCTTGAGAGCCAGCGTCGGCAATATGAGCTTGTCGACGTCGCGCGGCGCTGGGGATTCCGCAAAGTAGAGGTGATCGACGAGGATCTGGGACGAACCGCAAGCGGGGCCGTCGAGCGGCCCGGTTTCGAGCGCCTGGTCGACGATCTGTGCACCGGCCAGGTCGGCGCCGTGCTTTGCCTGGAGGCGTCCCGCCTGTCGCGCAATGGGCCGGACTGGCATCGGCTGCTCGAGTTGTGCGGCGAAGTCGATGCACGCGTGATCGATCTGGACGGAGTCTACGATCCGGGATTGCCGAACGACCGCCTGCTGCTCGGTATGAAGGGCAGCATCAGCGAGTTCGAGCTCGGCGTGCTGCGTGCCCGAATGTACGAGGCCGCCCGCGCCAAGGCACAGCGCGGCGAACTGCGCATCTCCGTGCCCTTCGGCTATGTCTGGCACCGCGATTACGGTCTCGGGTTCGATCCCGACATGCGCCTGCAGGAGACTATTCGCCTGATCTTCGCGCGTTTCCGCGAACTCGGCAGTGCGCGGCAAGTGTTGATCTCGATGATCGATGACGGCGTGCATTTCCCCAGACCCTCCGACGGCAAGAAGATGGTGTCCTTCGACTGGGTTCCGATCCGCTACCGCAACGTGATCTCGATCCTGAAGAACCCGTTCTACGCCGGCGCCTATGTCTATGGTAAGAGCGAGAAGCGCACTGAGATCGTCGATGGCCGCGTTCGCAAGAGCTATGGCCATTACAAGCCGGCTAGCGAGTGGGCGGTGGTGCTCAACGACCATCACGAAGGCTACATCGGATGGAGCGAGTACGAACGGAACCAGGAACTGCTCGCGGCCAACGCTTATGGCAAAGCCGGCGGCGTCAAGTCGGGCCGCGGCGGTCGCGCGCTGCTCCCGGGTCTCATCTCCTGTGGTCGATGTGGGCGAAGACTGATTGTCATGTATGCCGGACGCGGCCAAGGTTATCCGGTATATCGCTGCGAGCGCGGCAACCTCATGATGGCCCAGGCGCGATGCATGTCGTTCAACGGCTTTCGCACCAACGCGGCGGTGACCCGCGAAGCGCTGGAGGCGGTTGCGCCGATGGCGATCGAGGCGGCGTTGGACGCTGAACGGATGCAGCTGGAGAGCGAAGCCAAGCGGCGGCAGATGATCGAGATGGACCTGCAGCAGGCGCGCTATGAGGCATCGCTCGCCGAGCGCCGCTATGCCGCTTGCGACCCGGAGAACCGGCTTATTGCGGCCCAGCTCGAGAGGAGTTGGGAAGCCACGCTCAGGCGCGTGGAGACCTGCGAGGCCCGGCTGAGCGAAGTCCAGCGTGTGGAGCCTGTCGACGCGGTTCCGGACTTCACGGGCCTCGCCCAGGATCTCGAGGCCACCTGGAATGCGCCGGGTGTCGACATGCGCTGTCGTCAGCAACTGCTGCGCGCGCTCATCAAGGACATCGTGGCGGATGTCGATGACGATGCGCGCGACGTGATCTTGACCATCCACTGGCATGGAGGCCAGCACTCGCAGGTACGGGTTCGCAAGCCCAAATCCGGAGAGCATGGCCAGCGTACGCCTGAGGAGGCTCTGGCGATCATGCGATCCATGGCAACCCGGTGGTCGGATGCCGAAATCGCTGCCACACTCAACCGCATGGGCATGCAGACCGGTCAGGGAAAGACCTGGACCGCGCGTCGCGTCCAATCGCTGCGCACGGTGCACAAGATCAGCGGCTATCGCTCTTCCGACAAGAATGGCGAGTGGCTCACCATGTCGGACGCGGCCGCTAGGCTCCGTGTGTCGCACGTCAAGATCCGCCGTTTCATCAGGGACGGCATATTGCCCGCCGAACAGGTCATGCGCGGTGCGCCCTACCAAATCCGCGCCAGTGACCTTGAAGATGAACGGATCCAAGCCGATTTGGCGCGCAATACTCCGCGTCGCATCAACGACGACAATCAGGAATCGCTGTTTTCCGCCATTTGAAGAGGGGGTGCATAATGAATCAGTCTTCGCTCTCGGCAGAAAGTCCTGGCTGTTCTGCGGTTCCGATCGCGGCGGACAGCGCGCTGCCGTTCTCTACAGCCTGATCGTCAGCGCCAAGATGAACGATATCGACCCGCAGGCCTGGCTCGCCGATATCGTGGCGCGCATCGCAGCCCACCCAGCTCATCGGATCGATGATTTGCTGCCGTGGAATTGGAGATCCGCACAACTGCGGACCCAACCAGCGGCGGCCTGATCATGCAGCGCAATAAGGTGCATCACGTCTACACCGTCGATCGTGTCGCCAGGGACCTCGGCGTCAGCGAAGCGCTCATCCAGGACCTGACCCTCGGTCTCGAGCCCGAGGACGGCGTCATCTGGGTGTACGGCGCCAACGATGACGACGGAATCTTGGCCTTCACCGATCAAGGCATCGAGGAGGTCAAACTCCTCCTCGAAGAATATCATCGCGTCTCCCCATCGAAAGCTTGACCCCGGCACCGCGGTGCTCAGGTGCTCATGGCCGCCGGATACGCACGTCTGCGGTCTTCACCGGATGGGTACGGCCCTCCCGCCTCAGCATCACGAGAAGACGCCCGTAGCCGAACCGGCGACGCTCCTGCGCGATCGCCTTCATCCGCTCGCGAAGCTCGCAGTCGTTCAGCCTGCTGGTCTCGTGGCGAACCGTCATGCGGCAACAGCCGATGGCTTTACACGCCCGCCGTTCGCTCATCCCGAAGCCTTCCTTCAGGCGAGCGACAGCTTTCCGCTTGGCCGCGGGCGTCACCATTTCTTTCCCACAAGATCCTTCAACGCGGCATTGTCGAGCATGGCGTCGGCCAGAAGCCGCTTCAGCCGCGTGTTCTCGTCCTCCAGAGCCTTCAGTCGCCGAGCCTCGGAGACATCCATCCCGCCGAAGCGGGCCTTCCAGTTGTAAATCGAGGCGTCGCTGACCCCGTGCTTGCGGCACAGATCGGCAACCGATACCCCGGCCTCATGTTCCTTCAAAATTCCGATGATCTGCTCTTCAGAGAAGCGGCTACGTTTCATGTCCTGGTCCTCTCGATGGGCCAGAACGAACTTCAAACCGGATTAGATAAGAGGGGCAAGGTCACAGCCTACGCACGTGGGGCCTCAAGCTCCGGGAGAGGGTTGGCTTCAAACGAGCTGCCGTGGCTGTGCCGCAAGGCTCGTCCGCGGAGCTCCATCATGCGGCGACTGATGTCGACCGCGAAGACAACCATGCACCCGGCAGCGTCGTCTCGACGCAATTACATGCTTTGGGCGGCAGGCGACAGACGGACACACCTATTCCACCGGAGGTGTCGGTGTTACTCACTAATCCAAGCAGTCCACCGCTCAGTCACTGCGGCACGATTGGCTTGAATCCACTCGGCGTCCATTATGGCCACCTTCGACAAATTGTCGGACGCGGTCACGAGCGTTGATGCGAATTCAGGATCAAGAAACGCAGCGGCATTCTTATTGGGAAGTGCATAGAACATGTTCTTCACGAACTCGGCGTGCGCTTCGGGACGAGTGTACACGAAGTTAAGAAGTGCCTTGGCGGCCAATGGGTTTGGCGCTCCTTTTGTTATGCAAAAAGTTTGCGATTCGTAAGTTGCTCCGTCCCAGGTGAAACGAACCGGCACTCCTTCTCGTTGCAAGCGAGATGCACGTCCATTCCACATGGCCGAAGCCACCACCTCCCTGCTTCGGAATAATTGCTGGCTCTGGTCACCGCTGGTCCACCAAACGGCGATGTTCGGCTTGAGTTCGTCGAGCTTCTTGAACGCACGATCAAGGTCCATAGGAAAGAGTTTCTCGAGTGGCACACCGTCAGCAATGAGCGCCACCATCAGGACTTCCAGGGCGCTATCGTCAGTTGGCAGTGACCGCGGTCCGGGGAACCTTTTGACGTCCCAAAAGTCAACCCAGTTCGCTGGACCGCCTCCAGGGAACGCCCGCTCATCGTAAGTCATAACCAAGCCGCCCTGATCCCAGAGGACACCGACTTCACCTACGCAAGACCCCTCGACACCCTCGGTGCTGACGTTTGGCAGTTGTTCGCAGTTTTTCCCAAGCTCTTCGAGATGCGGTTTGAATTCGGCCCCCAATGCAAGTTCGCGAGGGAGGTACACGATGTCCCATTCCACTGCGTTCATCTGGATCATTGCCTTGAGGCGCGCGTAATCAGCCTCCACCGCGATGACCCTAATTCCAGTCTCTTTTGTAAATTGCTGAAAAAACAATTCGTTCATCATCTTTCCGAAGACCCCGGATCCTGAACTGATCACCACCTGATTTTGGCCTGCGGCTTTCGCGGCATCCACAAGCGAAGAGGATTGGGCGATGGCGAAGTGCGGCACAAACGAACTGACTGCGGCGGCCCCACTCATCTTCAAAATGCTGCGCCTATTGATCATTGAAACCTCCTTCTGGCAGGTATTGCGTTGGCGATGTCGAAACTCTAAGGCAGATGGAGTTTGCTAGTAGGAGAGATTTGTTATGACCTGAGTTCGGTCATTATGATGCGTGACGTTGCCCCGTGGAATGCCCTCAGTTTGAATCGACCAGCGCTTGGAATCGCGAACGAACTCACCGGTAGGACGGTCGTGAAGTTCCAGGGTATCATTCAAGTCGCTTGCGCACTGGCCAGATGCATGGATCAGCGGGGACCTCCGAATCTTAAATGACATGGTCACATAAAGTCTCTACGGATCTTCTTACTCCTCGTCCGCGAGAAAAACTCTTCGCCGTTAAAGTGAGCTTCGATAGCTTGCGATATGATCCACTCGGTTTTCGTACAGGATAAGGTTGCGACGCCATGGGTGGTCGTTTCCCATCCGGTTCTCGAAACAGTAATGGTGAAGCGGCATTCGCCGGTCATCGACAGGGGATCGTGCGCCGCGATCGACCATTTCTCCTCAAGACGGCTGCCTTCGGCCAAACCGTTCCCAGGATGGCGGATAAGACCGTCATCGTCGATCGTACAATAGTTTGTAATGCCATTCTCTAGGTCGCGCTCGAACCAGCGCCTAGTTTCTCCGGGGATCAAGATTTCGCGTGTAGGCAGCGGATTGAGGTTAGCCGTTTCTGGAATTTCGATACGCTCGTGTTCGCCAAGAAGCGGTAAGGACAGGCTAATGCTGGAAAGATCGATATCGAGGGTGGCATTGTAGGGCGGCGGTAGCATGACCGGCCAATACGCCGTCGAGATGGACAAACGAATGCGATGACCCGGCGCGATTCGATAGCCGCATGGATCCACCGAGACCATCACGGTCTCGTCTTTGCCTGGCACGAGCGGCATCGGCTCGGCATCACTGACCCGGTGAGCCAAATTCAGCACTCCATAGGAAATGAGCATTCCCGTGCCATCAGGGTGTACATCGATCAGGCGGACGGCGATATTCGCCAGGGGGCTGTCGCTCGAAAGGGTGAGTCTCAATGAGGGTCTCCCGAGCAGAACGCATTCTGCTTCCAGCCCCTCACTTTCCAAGACCAGCGATCCGCCGTCGTCAATTCGCTGATCGTCCGGCATGCCAGTATAATGATCAGCGGCGGCAGTACCTGTATCAAGCGGCGAGCTCAAGAATACACGTTTAGCTGAGCGTTGGAGAGGATGCTCAACGAGCGTTCCGCAAGCGTCCAGCGAAAGCTCGCGAATATTAGGATTTGTCCAGCTGTTCTTGGCGACCCAATAGCCTGGATCTCGCTCGCGCCGAGGAGAAGGACGCGGCCCATCCAGAATGAACGCTCGCATTTGCGGGATTTTGTCGGCACCATTTGGTTCATCACGTAGCCAATGATTCCACCAAGCAATAGCTTCGGTCGCAAAGTCTGTACTTGGCCCTGGGCGGGCAAAAAGATGCGGCCATTGGTGCCCCCAAGGTCCGATCAGCACCTTCGCCTTCCCTGGCATGCCCTCGACAAGTTCAAAAGGCGAATTTCGATAGCAGTCGCTCCATCCGCAAGTGAACAATGCCGGAATTGGGAATTGGTCGAAGTTTTCATTTATCGACGCACGGCGCCAGTAAGCGTCGCGACGTTGATGGGATAACCACTCCTCCAAATAGAAGGGTTGATTCTCCAGGCGCTGCCGCCACATCTCGCGCCACCTATCACCGACGATCTGCGGGTCCGGCGGGCGAGACATAAAGCCGGTTAATTGCGACTGCCATGACAAATTGGCCGAGCGAGCGCCGAGATGGGTGCCGCCCTTGTAGCGAATCATGTCTCTATATCGGTCGATCGAACAGCCGTTCGATATAACGGCCTTGAGTGCAGGCGGCTTCATGGCAGCTACTCTCAAGGTGTTGCCACCGCCCCACGAGATTCCCCACATGCCCACATTACCATTGGACCACGACTGGGCTGCAATCCAGGCGATGATTTCCGCCGCGTCGGGAAGTTCTTGTTTGTTCTCGCCATCAAGCACGCCCTCTGAGTCGCCGGCTCCACGCAGGTCAACCCGAATTCCCGCAATTCCGGCCGCTGCCAGCATCGGATAGTTTGCCTCATCGCGCTGGGAAGTGCCATTTCGTTTACGGTAAGGCAGGAACTCGAGAATGGCCGGCACAGGCGCTACACTCGCGACATCCGGCAACCAAAGCCGGGCCGCAAGGCGCGTTCCGTCCTTGAGCGGAATCCACTGATTCTCAATGACGGTGACAGTCTCGGCCATCAATATATCTCCTCTCCTGGATCCGGGTTCGAGCCCGAACTAAAACTCTGCTGTTGAGAGCGACCCGGAAAACACGGCGAACCGCAGAACACCCGCGGTAAATCACCCGGCGAGTGCCTTTGGCCCACCAAATTCCAGGTTGAGTCATCACGCTCCTTCATGACTCTTAGATCGCAGCGGCGTCCCAGTGACGTGAGCCTCGCCAACTTAGGGGCGGGCTAGGTGACGCCGGCAACATTCAAAGCAAAGATTGCCAACCGTGGTCTTCCGCCTCGGAATCGGCAAAAACTTCGTGCCCCTCTGCTTACGCGACGGTCTGTTTGGCCCGTGTTCAATTACCGCAATACGAAGGAACTCGTCCGCGGCTACAGAACGCATTCGAGTGTTTGGCGCTGGCCAATCATTGCACCAGTCCGGCTAGGCTCGACTTATCGATCCGCTTGAGCGTACGGGGGCAGCTTCTCCAAAACGAGGCGCGGCCAGTTATGCAGCGTACCAAATATTTATGCTGGGGGCCGCAGAGTACTAGACGTTATGAGCATGTTATGAGCGGCGGCCCGTCCTTAGTCTTTGAAGCTGTAAGCAAACTGGGGGCAACGTCACCGTGATCAAGCAATTCGCCGAAACCTCTACAAGCCTCACCACAATGGTTCGGCCGCAAATTAGGCTCGCAGTTACCGCTCCGAACGCGGCAACGGGCTCTTC
>NZ_JAMYPT010000057.1:0-6134 GCF_040320505.1 Mesorhizobium sp. M0678
CGCTTCTTTACTCTTGTGGTGCGGGTGGCTGCTTTTTTTTTTATAATCCCACACACCCCCCCCCCCCCGCGCCGGGGGCCGCCGCGCCCCGCCCCGCGGGGCGCGCCGGGTCCGGGGACGAAGATAGTGGGCATGCAGCCAACGGCTGGACCTGAAGCGATCGAAGGGCCATTTGATGGCGCACTCGCTGTGCCGGGCCTGCTCAAGCAGGTGGTTGCGGCGGAAGCGGACAATGTCGACGCCCATATCATAGCTTGCTTCGACGATACGGGTCTCGACCCTGCAAGGGCAATCGCTACCAAGCCCGTCATCGGAATAGGCGAGGCTTCGCTTCATGCCGTCAGCCTTGTCGCTCACAGCTTCTGTGTCGTGACCACTCTGTCACGTTCTGTGCCAATCATTGAAGACAACATTCGGCGGTACGGCTTCTCCCATCGCTGCCGACGGGTGCTTGCCTCCGACATCCCCGTCCTTGATCTGGAAAGACCTGAGAGTGGCGGGTCCGAACGAATTTCGGAACTCATACGCGAAGGCATCAGGCTGGGAGCGGAAGGCGTTGCACTGGGTTGCGCTGGCATGGCCGAGTTTGCATCCGCCCTCCAGCGCAAGCACGATATTCCCGTTGTGGATGGAGTAAGCGTCTCGGTCGGCCTTGCGCAGACCCTGATACGTTGCGGCCTCACGCCCTCCAAACGTGGCGCGTGGGCGATGCCGGCCCGCGTGAAGGAGCTGGACAGGTTCGAATGACCCAGGCGGCCCCTCGCAAGCAGTGCGTTCGGAGCACAAGGCGACTGGCACTACGGTGACAAGGTCCAGCTCGTTGAGCCTTCGGCGAACGACGAGCGCGGAAAGCACGGCTGCGGCGATCACGATCGCGCTGGCGAAGACGTAGGTGGACTGCTCAACGATCAGGCGCACCCGCATCAGTTCGCCGGCCAGGTTCTTCTGCATAATCCAGGCAAGACCATAGCCAATGAGCCATCCAGGCGGCTGCGCGATCAATGTGAGCAGGGCGAGTTCCAACAGGAGTATGCGCAACACTTCACCCCGGGTGAGGCCAAGGACGCGCAAGCTGGCCAACTCCCGCGCCCGTTCCGAAAGCGAGATCCGGGCGCTGTTGTAGACGACACCGAACGCGATGACGGCAGCCAGCCCGGTGTAGATGCCACCCGTCGAGGTGCGCGCGACATTGATGCAAATCAAAACCGGATCCGAGGCCGTCACGTGTTCCGGCATCCGCAGTCGACAAGTCTGTAAGTGACCATTTCAAGTCGCCCGCGTCGGTTGGTTCGGAGCCGGTATTGATTTGCCTCAAAGGAGGTCGGTGGCAAACTACGCTACGATGCGGCCAATTGGTGCTCGGGCCTATGGTCACTTGAACTGAGCTAGGGATGAAGCAGATGAAAGTAAAAGACGTAATGACTGCAGATGTCGTTACGGTGTCGCCTGACCACAGCGTAAGACACGCCGCCCAGGTGATGCTGGATCATCGCATCAGCGGCATGCCGGTTCTCGACGACGACATCGCCTGGTTGGGATTGTGAGCGAAGGCGATTTCCTGCTCAGGTCGGAACTCGGTGCCGCGGTGAACTCGCCAAGTGAGGCGCGTGGCTATGTGAAGGGGCACAGCTGGAAAGTTGCGGATCTGATGATTCCAGATGTCGTCGCGGCCGACGAGGAAACCCCGATAGAGCGAATTGCTGCGCTGATGCGGGAGCACGGCATCAAGCGCATTCCCGTCATGAGGGGGCAGCATCTGGTCGGCGTTGTCAGCCGTGCCGACCTTTTGCGCGTCGTCGTTGCGGCGAAATTCGACGACGATATGGCGGCAGGTGACGATGCGATCCGGCGCAGCATTCTCACCCGGCTGCGAGACGACGCAGGCGTCAAAGGAGACGCGTTAACGCTCACGGTCAGCGATGGCCTGGTGCATTTTTCGGGAACGGTCTCATCGCAGGGTGAAAGGGATGCCGTCCGCGTGGTTGCCGAGGGCGTCAGGGGCGTCAAAGGTGTATTCGACCACCTAAGCCTGTCGCACCCGTGAACAGCGGTCAGGGAACATACAGCGATGCGATCGCATTTTCCAAAGACCGACCGCATCGTGAACACCTCTGCCATGGAAGACGATCTGGCGACCCTGCAGCGGGAGACATTCGATTACTTCGTCCATGAGGCGAATCCCGCCAACGGTCTCATCCTGGACAAGACCGAGGCGGATTGGCCGGCAAGCATCGCGGCCACCGGTGAAGACGCTGGAAATCGAGAACGGAGGCTTCGAGCTACGAGCGGTAACAGGTCCGGACTACGGCAGGATTTTCGATGAAGAGTCGATCGCGGCCGTGCAGAAGATCGCTGGCGACGGCACTGGCGACACGCGTTGGAAGGTGCCCGGCGTGCTCGACTGGTCGACGAGAATCTACAATCCGAACGTCGACATCTCCAACGACACAACGACACTTTATGCGTCCGACCGCGATGTGTTTGTGTTTCTTGTCGACGACCTGAACCCGATCGAGGCCGGGCAGCTGCCAAATGGGGATCCGGATCTTTATTTCCGCGGCTTCTACTGCTGGAACTCCGAAGTTGGACCCCGCACGCTAGGGATCGCCAGCTTCTATCTGCGCGCGGTGTGTCAGAATCGCAATCTGTGGGGCGTGGAAGATTTCGAGGAAATCACCATCCGCCATTCAAAATACGCGGCCTCCCGTTTCGCCCTGGAAGCCGAGCCGGCGCTGATCCAGTTCGCCGATTCCTCGCCCAGGCCATTCGTCAAGGGCATCAAGACGGCGCGGCAACGGATCGTTGCCCGGGACGACGAAGATCGCAAGGGCTTCCTGCGCAAGCGCGGCTTCTCCAAGTCCGAGACCACGAAGATCATCGATACTGTTCTCATGGAGGAAGGCAGACCGCCGGAATCGATCTTTGATTTCGTGCAGGGCATCACGCGGGTCGCGCGCGACAAGCCGCATCAGGATGTCCGCCTGGAAATCGAGGGCAAAGCCAAGAAGCTTCTCGATTTCGCCGCCTGATCCTGCTGTGGTCGGCAGCGAAGACCTTTGTTGCCGCCCTCTCGTGCGGATAATCCCCGTCAATCCGAGCGCCGTCCTCCGAAGCGAGAGGACGGTGCTTTTTCCTGGGAACGGGTGCCGCCAACATGCTGGAGGCCCTCGGGCCGCTCGGTCGCGCGCCGAGATCCTCGAGCTGGGCCCGGGGCGTCGTGAGCCTGGAGGCAGAGGGGGGAGGGGAGGTTTCCTGACGGGTTTGGAGGTTCGGGGAGAGGCCCCGGGCCGCCCGTCATGGAGAACCTGACCATGGCAAAGAACGCCATTCAGAAGATCGCGATGAACGCCGCGGAGAATATTCCTTACGACAACCTGGCATTGTCGCAGAAGAATGTCCGCCGCATCAAGGAGGGCGTATCAATCGAACAGCTGGCCGAGGACATCGGACGGCGAAAGCTCATCCAAAGCTTGAACGTCCGTCCTGTGCTCGACGGCGAGGGCGAGGAGACCGGCACGTTCGAGGTGCCCGCCGGCGGCCGGCGTTATCTCGCGCTCGGAATCCTCATCAAGCAGAAGCGCCTGGCGAAGAACGAGCCGATCCCTTGCATTGTCAACCGCAAGCAGGAGACCTCGGCCGAAGAGGATTCGCTTGCCGAAAACCTGCGGCGCGCCGACTTGCACCCGCTCGACCAGTTTCGGGCCTTCAAGACGCTCAGCGAGCAGGGCCTCGATCCGGAGGAGATTGGTGCCCGCTTCTTTGTATCGCCTGCGACGGTGAGGCAGCGCCTGCGGCTGGCATCGGTATCGCCGAAACTTCTCGGTCTCTACGAGAAGGACGAAATCCGGCTCGAACAGATCATGGCGTTTTCGATCTCGGACGATCACGCGCGCCAGGAGCAGGTCTGGGAGCGGATTGCCAGCTCGCACATGCAGGAACCCTATTACATCAGGCGCCTGCTGACGGAGACCACGGTCCGGGCCGATGATCGCCGGGCCGTCTATGTCGGCGCCGAAACCTATGAAGCAGCTGGCGGCGTCATTCTTCGCGACCTGTTCGAGCAGGATTCCGGCGGCTGGTTCCAGGATGCGGCGCTCCTCGAGCAGCTTGTCTTCGACAGGCTGAAGGTGGATGCCGAGGCAATCCGCGCCGAAGGTTGGAAATGGGTCGAGGCGGCGATCAGCTTTCCCTACGGCCACACCTCCGGCATGCGGCGCATCTATGCCGAACCGCAGGAGCTCAGCGCCGAGGAGATCGAACGCTACGACGCGCTGAAGGCCGAATACGACAAACTGGATGCGGACTATGCCCAGGCCGAGGATGCCGACGAAGCAATCGAGGCGAAGCTCGACCAGCTGGGTGCCGAGCTCGACGAGATCGATGATCGCCCTCAAAGCTACGATCCCGGCCAGAAGGCCATTGCCGGTGTGTTCGTTACGCTTTCCGCGAACGGCAAGCTCCAGGTCGACGCCGGTTTCGTGCGGTCCGAGGACGAGCCGCGGACCGAAACCGGCGACGTCGATGAGGGGGAGGAAGGGGGCGCCGACGGCGGAACCCGATCCAATGGCGACGACGATGGCGATGGTGTTGTCGCCAACGGCAAGCCGGTGAACGACAGCGCTAGTGACGACGGCGAGGACGATGGCATCAAGCCACTGCCCGATCGGCTCGTTTTCGATCTGACCGCGCAGCGGACGCTGGCACTGCGCAACGCGCTCGCCGGTAACGTCGACATCGCCATCGTCGCCGCACTCCATGCCTTCGTCCTGCAGGTCTTCTATCGCTTCGCGCCGGACACGTGCCTGGAGATCAGCCTGAAGAGCGGCAGCTTCAGCCAGGTCGACGGTCTTGCCGAGACATCCTGGGCCAAGGAGATCGCCGAGCGGCACGAAGCCTGGGACCGCGATTTGCCCGATGAGGCGGAAAACCTGTGGGACTTCCTTCTCGGCCTCGACGAAGCAAGCCGCAAGGTGCTGTTCGCGCACTGCGTCTCGCTGGCCCTCAATGCGATGGTCGAACCCTGGAACAGGCGACCGAAGGCGCTCGAGCATGCAGACGTGCTCGGCCGTTCTCTTCAGTTCGACATGGTCGACGCCGGCTGGACGCCTACGGTCGAGTTCCTCGGGCGGCTCACCAAGGCGCGGATTCTACAGGCAGTCCATGAAGCTCGTGGCGCAGACTCCGCACAGCTGATCGACCACATGAAGAAGGACATCATGGCGCGTGAGGCCGCTCGTCTTCTCGAAGGGTCGAACTGGTTGCCCGAGCCGCTGCGTCTTGAGGTCGATGAAGTGGCTACCGATGCTGGCAACGCGGTCGCCGGCGATATGTCGGACGAGGCAGCTCTTGACGGCGATGCCGCCGAGCTGCCGGCCTTCCTCGCCGACGATGCGGATCCGTCCTCCGAAGAGCCGGTGACCAGCGACGGCGACGAGGCCAACCACCTCCAGGCCGCCGAATAATCGGCCTCACACTCGCACCGGGCCGGCACTCCGCCGGGCCCTTTTTCGTTTTCCTACATGGAGAAACCCGCATGTCAGCACATATCGTGTACGAATCCGCCCCATTGGGGAGCGTTATCCGATACAGCGACGGCGCGGCGAAGCCGCCGGCTCGCTTTTCCAAGAAGCTCGCCGCCTGGGAGAGCCGCAACGGCGTCGGTCGCCTGGTCAGGAAGGAACCGCCGCGCGAGCGCGCGACCTATAGCTCGCCGGCCTCCTTCACCCTGCATGAGGGCGATTTCGGGCAGGGCGGCATCATCGTCGTCTCGGTCAGGCGCACTTGGTCCGTCGAGAGTGACCTGCGTTTCGAGGTCATCGAGCGTCCCATGATCAGCATGGTCCGCGTCCTGCAGGAACTCGGCGACAGCCCGGAGCTGCTCTATCTCGCCAAGGATCGCGAGGCGGCCGAACGCTGGCTCGCCAGCAATTCGTATAGCCGGTCCTATCTCGAAGAGGTCTCCGCCGATGAGGTCGGCGCCGACGTCATTGAGGGCCGCGCGGCCGCCTGACCGTTCCACCATTTAACCCACCCGACCACGGGCCCGGGGTAGCGCCGGCGGTACCCGGCGGCAATACAAGGAGATGGACAAGTTGGACCCGAACACAAACATGGGCAATGAAGCGCACCACAAA
>NZ_JAMYPT010000058.1:0-5892 GCF_040320505.1 Mesorhizobium sp. M0678
TGGCGTGCTCCCGGTGCCCCTGTCCCGGATGGTCGCACCATACGCCGAAAATCGCTCATCTCCAGCGGGGATCGGATGGCACCGTCATGATCATACCGGTTACCAATGCCATCGAGGCGCTGAACTCAAAGCTGCGGCGGGCCGTGCGAACGCGGGGCCACTTTCCCAATGACGATGCCGCAATGAAGCTGCTATATCTGGTTCTCAACCACGCCGCCGAAGAATGGAAACGCGCCCCGCGCGAGTGGTTCGAGGCTAGAACACAATTCGCCGTTATCTTCGGCGAAAGGTTCGTCAGCCAATGACGACAACCGGCCTCACGCACAAGATTCCTGACAGTCCCCTCGTAGCCGCACGTGGTGGCAATTCAGGCTGGCTTAGACAACCGAATCCTACGCTCAATCACATCCGCCTCTTAGACGCGCCGTCGTGCATAAGACGGGCTTCTCCTCTTCGGCCGGTTTTTCCAAAGAACATCCTTTAAGTCCCGCTCGGCGAGACTGTCCCAGCTTACATTTGCGGATCAGCGACCCGTCGGTTCTACGACCTCGGCCGTGGCGATTTTTGACTTCAGGCAGCCTTCGAGCGTGAGACCAGGTGCATCGTTTTGGTTTCTCCAGACCCCCGAATTGGTCGATCGTCTTCCGGCACCGATCGCGAATGAATTTGAAACACGTTCTTCGTCAGATCAACTCCGGCGGTAACAACATTCTGTTCATTGAACGTTTCCCTAGACGGGGCTCTAGGCCGTGCAAAGCCCGTCCATCCTATCACGTCAGCAAATCTGGACGTCTATTCGCGCATGCCGATGTGGAAGTCGATCTTAGAGCCTGAATCAAAAAGAGTGTTTTGATATCAACTTCTTGCGAGCCTGCGTGTGAGCAGGCGAAGTGGGCGACGTACATCCAGCTTCTGGGGAACCGATGGATTTCTCCCAGTCCTTGGCCAGCCTGCGGCATCGCCCCAGCCATGCGAATGTGCGCTCCCGACCAGCGGCGCGGCAGAACCTCGAAGCCTTGGCTTTGTCCGTCCGCTTGACAATCTCCAGGGTGAACGTGCCGATCTTTTGCATCGCGCCCTT
Source organism: Mesorhizobium sp. M0678 (assembly GCF_040320505.1). Classification (NCBI taxonomy): domain Bacteria; kingdom Pseudomonadati; phylum Pseudomonadota; class Alphaproteobacteria; order Hyphomicrobiales; family Phyllobacteriaceae; genus Mesorhizobium; species Mesorhizobium sp. M0678. The sequence goes on from NZ_JAMYPT010000058.1 coordinate 1,082, forward strand.
AAGCTTCGGCCCGGCATAGCCGCCGTCGGCGAAGCCGTGTCGCAGCCACGGCCAGCGTTCGAGAATGGTCTTGAGGGCAGCCGGTGCGCCGTCCCGGTCCTGGATATCGGCGGCGTGGACGACGAGACCGACCATCAGGCCGATGGTGTCGACAACGATGTGACGCTTGCGCCCGTGATCTTCTTTCCCGCGTCAAAGCCCCGAATTCCGCCGCTTTCCGTGGTCTTGACCGATTGACTTCTCTATTCGGCGGTTTGAAGTCAAGCGTGTTCTACCTCTTTTCCGGTTCTCCGGCTTATGATGTCTTTCGCGGGGCCTTGCTTCTCTCCGGGATCGGCGCTCTGGCCCTGGCCCGCCTTGATTGCCGATGATGGGGGCAATCGAGCCAGCCAATCGACGAACTCACCTCATCCTCGTCCCGCGAAAGGACAGCTTTTCCACCGGTAGGTGGGAACTTGTGTCGTCCCGTCTGTCGGGGCGATGTTTATCAATTTTTCAGCCGGCGACCGGCATGATTTCCGTCCTGGTCCAGCGGAACTGTGTGCCGTCGCTCCAGATGCGATGCATGATCACCGCCAGCCGGCGGGCGAGCGCAACGATGGCTTTCTGGTGGCCGCGCCGCTTGGCGACGCCCATCGCCCAGGCTTTCAACCAGCACCATTTCGTCACCCGCGTCAGCAGGGTCTGCGCGGCCTCGTAGAGCAACGTTCGCATCATGCCGTCGCCGCATAACGAGATCCCGCCCACCCGGCGGCTTTCGCCCGATTCATGGAGCGCCGGCGTGAGGCCCAAAATCGGCAGACTTCCGCGCGGTCATTCATGGCGAGAGAACTTTGACCGATCGTTGTACGAGGAAAAGCAGATGACGGCGATCGGCGCGAGAGCGACTGGAGCCGGTGCATCCTCGCGCACTGCGCAGATGTTGGATCAGGCGAACTGGTTGCACATTCAGGCAGAGGTGAAACGGCTTCAGGTGCGTATCGCCAAGGCAACCCAGGAAGGCCGATGGGGCAAGGTGAAAGCATTGCAACGTCTGCTGACCCGCTCGCATAGCGGCAAGATGTTGGCCGTGAAACGGGTGACGGAGAATCGCGGTAAGAGAACGCCGGGGGTGGACGGTAAGATATGGTCATCCCCGGCGGCCAGATGGAATGGGATGATGTCACTTCGACATCGCGGTTATCGCGCGATGCCGTTGCGACGTGTTTACATTCCCAAGAGTAACGGCAAGAAGCGTCCGCTGGGAATTTCCCTGTATGCGGTGCCGGGCGATGCAGGCGTTATGGAAGCTCGCTCTGGACCCGGTGGCAGAGACACTGGCGGACCCGAATTCCTATGGGTTCCGGCCCGAACGCTCGACTGCCGACGCCATCGAGCAGTGCTTCATCACTCTGGCTAAGGGCGCTTCGCCAGAGTGGATTCTGGAAGGTGACATCAGAGGCTGTTTCGACAACTTCAGTCACCCCTGGCTTCTGGAGCATGTCACGATGGAGAAGGAGGTTCTGCAAAAGTGGCTTCAAGCCGGATATATCGATGAGGGAACTCTGTTTGAGACGTCGGCGGGCACCCCGCAAGGGGCAATTATCTCGGCGGTGATCGCGAACACGGCGTTGGATGGGCTGGAGGCGGCAGTCTACGCAAGCGTGGGATCGTCGAAACTCGCGCGCAGCAAGGCCCAGCTCAACGTCATCCGCTATGCCGATGACTTTGTGGTGACCGGCGTATCGAAAGATGTGCTCGAATTCAAAGTCCTTCCGAAGGTGCTGGCGAAACACGAGGATTACCGGGATCCGGCGATGGTGCGTACCTGATCATTCAGCAACGCACGTGAGCCGGCACGTCGGGGAATGTGAGGAAGGCAAGAACCGCATGGCAAATGATCGATCAGATCGGGGTCAGGAAAACCAGTCCTGGACATAGAGCCTCATGAGCTGGCATTTTCAGATTTGGACCTGATCCACGCATCACCGATATGATCGGCGAAGCCAATGAAAAACGGTTGTATACCTAAAGAATTTTTACAATATGAAATCTCTCCTAAAAATTGTGAAAACTAAACTTAACTCAAAATAACTTTGCGCGTCGAAATGGCGTGATAAATCTTTGGCGACGCTAACCTTTCGACAACGCGCGGCGCCGCAGCCCTATAGCCTGGAGTTTTGTACAGTGGCGAGCTCCGGCGCAAATGGCCGATCAGGAGAGACTATGGAACACCCGCGGATGACAGCGGTGTCTCACCTTCGAGGCCTGACAACCAGAGAGTCCGACCCGTTCTCTTCGGTCCCGTCGAGGCATTTCCCGAAGGCAGCCGGGGAGGCGTTTGCGATCGAGTTCGGCCGATTTCTCGACCAGACTGATGGTGTTGCACAATCCGAGCGGCTGTTCGACCTGTTATGTGATTTTGCCCTGAATTTTGATTGCCCCTGGATCGCCTATGGCTCTGTTTTCCCCGACCAAAGAATTGTAAACCCGGTCCCACGGCAGCCGGCGGCCATGCTGAATTATCCTGATGAATGGAAGGAACGCTATTTCAGAATGGGCTACGATAAGATAGATCCCATCCTGAAAATGAGTCGAAAGCGTGCGATCGCCTTTCGATGGAGTGAGGTGTACAACGACGCAAGCACGACTGAAGACGAGCGGCGCGTTTTCGACGAGGCTGCGACGTTCGGCTTAAGGTCAGGAATTAGCGTCCCATTGCACGGCCCAGATGGCCGTGTTTCGATCATGAGTTTTGCTCAACCTTGGGACCGCGAATTCCAAAATAGAACAATCACCTACTTGCAACTTGCTGCTTTACGTTTCCATCTGAGAGTCGCGAGATTCGCGAATTCGAGTGGCATTGAGCAAGCTCCTAGCCTCTCTCTAAGAGAACAAGAGTGTATTCTGTGGACGGCGCGAGGGAAATCCTCATGGGAGATAGGAAAAATTCTAGGAATATCTGCAAACACTGTAAATTTCCATATAAAAAACGTAATGCGAAAAATGGATGCTGCTAGCAGGACGGTCGCTGCCATAAAAGCCGTAAACTTCGGAATTATAGAATTGTAAAAACCAGAATTAAAAAACGTCACGCTAAGTCATGATCAGTTTGTCTCGACGCGGCATGCTATAATCCGAAGTTGGCCGTCCGGCTGGAGGCGGACAAATGAAGCGTCCACGGTTCATTGTGGACGGTATATGGATTGGTTACAACTGCTGACTTATATCCGGCGACCGTTCTATGATGCCAAGGCGCTGGTCTCCCCCGTTCTATATTCGCGTGACCATGAGTGGATGCGTCAACTACCGGATGCCATTGTGCCTGCCCGGGAAACTCTAGCCCAGGTCGTTTCTGCGCGCTGCCGAGGTTGCATCGGCATGCAGAGCAATTTGACGACGTTGGAGGTTTCGACGTTCTCTGCGCAGTAGACGAGCTGGGTGAAGTCCGATCTCCAGATTGCGATGGGCGACGATGCGTGTCCAGCAACACAACCCGATCGCCAAATTGCCGAGTCAGATCCAGGCTGCCTTGCGCAGTTCTCTTCGGTTTAAACAATCCTGATATAAGCGTCGTGCTCCAGGTTTGTCACCAGATAGAGAACTCCTGAAGCTCTCGCTGCTTATAGGCTGCATAGAGATTTCGGAAATCGGATCTGAAGCGGTCGGACCTCAAGCCCGCCTGGCGGGATCGTCTCGGCTCATCCGCTCACGCGCTTCGGCACGACGCCCGAGCCCCGCCGGCTTCTTCAACGGAATCCGCCAGCTCATCTCTTTCGATATTGTCGTGTAGTTCAGGTCCCGACCGCTTGACGGTATCCTCGAAATTGCGCAGGCCGACGTTGGGCCCATTGACCAGCACGGCCATGTTCCCTGGCTTGTGCTGGTTCCTCCACATCCTAGAAACGGCGAGATAGGCTTACCGAGGCCGGCCCCAAATTCCGTTGTAGTTGACGCCGCCCGCCATCACGAACACCAATACCTCTTCGTCGTCAATCAGCCAGGTCGGCACCACCTCGACCAGAATTGAGCTCTCCGGCGGTCCGTGGCGCTCTCGGCGTATGGTCCAGGCGTACATGCGCTCGGGACGTATCCGAGGGCGGAATCTCCCCGACCTTGTAGAGATCCTTCGGACCGGATGCTGGCACTGATAGTTCGTTAGTAACGGCCGACATGACGACCTCCCTGCAATTCATCTGCTAACGCTGAAGGGTTCTTCTGCAACACGGCTAAGCGGAGCTCATCGACGCTGCCGTTGCCCTTAATGGTGAAAGCCGACAAATGAGCGAGCTCCTGTGTTCGTAACAGGGCAGCGGCCACTCTGATAGGAACCGCGCCCCTGGTTCAAACGAACTAAGCCACGGGCTGCGTCGCTTCGGCAACTATCAAATCAGATAGGGCATGCTTTCGGTTCGACATGCATTGGTAGCCTCATGGTAGCACGCCGACGATTGTGCCCACTGAGGTGGTGTAACTGACGGCATTGGTCGCCGTGCTCTCCGGCAGGGCCGGAATGATCGGCGTGCCACTGCCGGCAGGCTGATGAGCGGATCATCACTCATCTGGCTGATGTCTCAAGGGTCATATAGCGGGCCCGCTGCACGGCCCATTCATCGTTCTGTTCAAGGAGCAAGGCGCTGACGCGGCGCACGGTGGCGCCGTCATTGGGGAAGATGCCGACGACCTCGGTGCGCCGCTTGATCTCGCCGTTGAGCCGCTCGATCGGATCCGTAACCCGTATGAACATGACGGTGCCATTTGGTCCCCCGCTGGAGATGCGAGATTTTCGGCGTATGGTGCGACCATCCGGGACAGGCCACCGGGGGCACGCC
>NZ_JAMYPT010000059.1:0-5801 GCF_040320505.1 Mesorhizobium sp. M0678
TCGGCGAATGGTTCTTGGCAGCCCCTCCGCTGATCATAACAGAGCCGGAAGTCGATCTCTTCATGGAACTCCTCACAGAGACGTTCCGGATCTTCGAGAGCGAGCTCTGACCCGAAGATCTTCCGCCTGACGGCAGGCGGTCCGTCCTTTTCGTTGCGGGAAGACGCCCCGATGGAATTGAGCTCACCGAGAAGGTCGCATCCACTCGCTGCCGCCCGTAAGAGACCTGGCGGCAGCAATAGGCGAACGTATGCGGTGCGAAACGAATAGCTCGCTGGCCTTATTCGTCACGTGCCTTATGCCGAGGGACGAAAGTTGAATATGCCGTCGGAAACCCCGCAGCCCACACATCAGGGATGTGAAGGGGTTGTTTGACAACAGCTCCGTTCGGCTGCTATATTTTTGTGATTAGCCAATTAAAACAACGGCGTGAACAAAATGCTGCTTAAACCGATCCTCCCCAAACCAGCCGACGGCCGTAATCCGCGCTGCTTGCTTTCACTTGAGGGCTAAATGTGATCGACACGGAAGAATTTATCCGCCGCCTGAACCAAGGGAGGGGATGGCAGATTCAGCGAGGCGAGGGATGTGAAGCGGTCGGCGCCTACCGCTTCCTACCACCCCCGCAGAGTGCCGCAGGTCATGTGGATGGTTTCTTCGACTATCAGAACCCCTGCCTGACAATCCGCAAGCTACAGGCCAAGGAGGAATTTTACGACGACGAACCTGGCTTGGGGCGCTTGGCGTTCGTGCTACACCTGTCCGGATCGCGGCGGATCGAGCTTGGCGATGCCCATCACCATGAACTGACCAGGCCGACGCTTGTCCTCTTGTATCAACCGCGGGGAATGTACAAGCGAAGCGTCTGGCGCCGCGGCGCCCACGAGTTGTCACTGTCCGTCGGCATCTGGCCAGAACGATTGACGTCACTGTTCGGGTTTTATCCAGTCAGCTTTCCGAAATTCTTAGGTTCCGGCGCCGACAAGGAAGTGCCATTCTGGTATTCTCGTCCGCTCCCTTATTCGCTGATGTCAGCTGCCGAACAATTGCTCAATCCTGGCATTCACCCATCGCTGTCCAAAAGCTACACCGCGATTAAGGCTCGTGAGCTCCTCTGCCTAAGCCTCAGCGCGGTGCTGTCCGACGGCGAATTCCTCTCCTGTGGCGACGTGTCTTTGAATCGCGTCGAACACGTCAAGACAATGGTGGATGCCAACCTGAAGAACCCGCCCTCCTTGTCAGAACTTGCCACCACGCTCGGCGTGTCCGCTCAGGACCTGTCCGAGGAGGTGCGCAAGGAGACGGGCGTTAGTTACATGCAATACGTCACCGAGCGCAGGTTGAATCGGGCAATGCTGCTTCTGGAGGGAGGCGATACCCCCCTCAAAAAGGTCGCGTACGAGATCGGCTACGGTCACACCTCCAACTTCTGCACCGCATTCAAGCGCAATTTTGGAATCAAGCCAAAAGACGCACGCAGGCATTAGACACCCGAACTTCTAATACAATTGTCCGGTGTAGATCGCACCCTTTTCGTGATGGTCTGTGCCGGAGACTGCGGCACTTGGTGAAGCCGGCCTCGCTGAGAGCCAACCGCAGACTCCGATCCGGCCGTGGAGCCCGGAGAAACGCACTAGGGTGTATGAACAGCGCTTCGCCAATCCCTTTATCGCAGCAGAGCGCGGCTTCGTCGAGGAGGTGATCATGCCCCATTCGTCGCGGCAGCGGATTGCGCGCGCCCGTTCGCGGTTGAGCAAGGCCGTGATGCGCCGATAGCCATAGGTCGGCCGCTGGTCGACCAGCCTGCGGATCAGGGCAGCACGGCAACATCGCGAGGCTTCGCGTATGGCTCACGCGTCGCAGGGCTTTCGAGAGGGTGTTTCCTCGTCTGCTCGTCAAGATTGGAAGGGAGACGCCGACTGGTTAGCAACCGGTGAGGACCGCCTTGTTTATGAGGAGGTGAAGCGCTGTTGTCGTGGTTGATTCCATGATCACGATCCAAGCAGCGAGGCTAGCCACTTGTCCATTCATCGGATGGAGATTGTGAGTGGGACAGGTCAGCGCCGGAGTTGGTCGACGGCGCTGAAGGAGCAGCTTGTCTCAGAAACGCTGGAGCCCGGGGTCACGGTGACCCAGGTGGCGCGCCGCCATGATCTCGATCGGTCGCTGATTTGTCGCTGGCGTCGCGCCTTTGGGTTGACGCGCTTGCGGCAGGCGCCTTTCTGCCGGTATCTTGAGCCGCCAAGTGTTCTGCTTCCGCGGCCGCAGGGGTGATCTTTCGAAGGTTATCTGGAACAACGGCCACTGGGCGTGCCTGTTCAACAAACGACTGGAGCGGGGGACGCTTTTTGTGGCCATCGCCGGCCGACGGCGCGGTGACGATCTCGACTGCCCTACTCGCTCATCTGTTCGAAGGCACATAGGAATACCCTTGATACTGACGCTGATATGCCTTTACCGACGGAGGTGGAGGTCGTCGAGCCTGACTCAGGAGGGTATAACCTGGAAGCGATCGGCCAGGGCGCCGTCGAGGCGAGCCGCAACGCTGGCTTTTTGGGGGCGGTGAAATCGAGTGCCTCCTTGAGGATCTCGACCTCCATGGTCTCGCGACCAGGCATGCGCTCCAGATCGTGCACGCGTTTCTCGAGCTCCCGCACATGGGCTGCGCCAACCACATCGTCATCGGCCTGAACCGCTTCGCGCCGCCTTCGAGCATGCGCCGCTTCTAGGCAAAGAGCTGGCTGGGCGAAATGCCTGCCCAGCGCGCCACACCGACATGCCCGGCTGCATGGCCTCCCGACGAGGCGGACCTTCTCGGCTGTCGTCCAGCGCCGCCGGCGCTGCACCGAGGTGATCACTTCAACACGGGGCGGATGAGAGAACGGATCGGAAGTCGTAGTCATATGCCTATGCCTTATCGCCTATGCTGCCTGTCCAGTCAAAACGGGGGGCGCTCCAATGAGATCCGAAGGAGCGACGCCCGTGAGCTGTCGGGGAGAGATCAGACACGAACTTGGGCTACTATTTCGGGCTACTATTCGGCGCAAGGCGACGCGCCCGCCCATGTCGAGATTGAGGTGATAGGTAAGAAAGGGCGAAAGTTCTGCGCGCAGAATAACGATAGCACGAGTCTCATAACACGACAGTGCTGGCGCCGTTTAACCGCCCTTCTAGAATGAAGCTTCAAAGGTACTGTTTTCTCTTTGATGACTACACGTCAGTCGTCCCACACCACGTCCGCGCGAAACATCCGCCCGTCTAGAATTGGCCATGGGCAAGTTGGCCAAGGAAGTCTCGATGCTTCAGGTCCTGAAGGAGGTTGATTGTGCCACCCGATTCAATTCCGTGCTCAACCTAGGGCGCCCCTTCTGACGTCGCCAAGCAAGAAAATGAACCTGACTCTTTCACCCGCCCAAGACCATCGCTTCGAGATTATACGACCGACTGAAAGCCATAGCGGCAAGGCCAAGGTCTGGACGAAATGACAAGGGTGGCGGGCGCAGACGCGGATCCAGGTTCGCCGGCGACGTTTGCGCCGCTCAGGAACCGGACGTTTCGTTCAATCTGGCTCGCGACGCAGGTTTCCAGCCTCGGCTGGTTGATGCAGACTGTTGCCATCAGCTGGCTGATGGCAACGATCTCGACTTCCGATCTTATGGTCGCGCTGGTACCGGCGTCGTCAACGCTGCCCGCCTTCATTCTATCTGTCTTCGTCGGGGCCATCGCCGACAATTTCAACCGTCGCAGGGTCATGTTCGCCGGCCGGTGCATTATGGTTATAGCATCTGCGATGCTGACCGCTGTTGTGGCGCTGGGCTTTGCCGAGCCGTGGATGATCCTCGGCTTCAGCTTCTTAATTGCATGCGGCGGTGCTCTCAACGATCCCGCCTGGCAAGCCTCGGTTGGCGATATCGTGGACCGACGCGATGTTCCCGCTGCCGTTACCCTGCTCTCCGTCGGCTTCAACACTGTACGGACCGTGGGCCCGGCGCTCGGCGGCATCGTGGTCGCCTCGTTCGGGCTTCTGACGGCTTTCGCCGTAACCACACTCACATATCTGGTCCCTTTGGTCACCATATGGCGCTGCAAATGGAAGGTTCGCTCTTCCCCCCTCCCGCGCGAGCCGATGAGGACGGCGATCTATGACGGGCTGCGCTTCACGGCGATGTCTTCCGAGATCAAGGCTGCGATCGCCCGCGGAACCCTCTTTGGCCTGGCGAGCATCGCCACACTCGCGCTGCTACCCCTGGTCGTTCGCGATCAGTTGGGAGGAGGACCGCTCGCCTATGGCACGCTCATGGCCGGATTCGGGACAGGCGCCGTTTTCGGCGGCGTCTGCAATGGCATGTTCAGACGAATGTTGTCGCAAGAACAGCTGATGACGCTCTCATGCGTCGCCTGCGCGGCATGCTCTCTCTCCCTTGCGCTGACCTCTTCGATTGCGGTGGCGGCAATTGTGCTCGCCTTGGGCGGTGCGGGTTGGGTCACCGCCTGGTCCGGGCTGGGCGTGAGCGTGCAGCTGGCGAGCCCGCGCTGGGTCGTGGGGCGCACCATCTCGATCTATTATGCATTGATAGACGGCGGTATCGCGGCCGGCAGTTGGCTGTGGGGCACCGAGGCCCAGAACCATTCCCTGACCTTGGCGCTGGAGGGCTCCGCTGGAGCTCTGCTGCTGGTCGCAGCAACAGGCATCCTGTTTCCGCTCCGCGAACGTCGAGAGTCTGAGCCCGATCCTTTGGAGGAATTCAACGCCCCGGCAGTTAACCTGAAGCCGAGAAGCGGCCCCATCGTCGTGAAGGTTGACTATCTGGTACCCGAGGAAAATGTCGAGGCGTTCCTGGAGCTCATGGGCGAGCGTCGGCACGTACACAGCCGCGTCGGTGCTCGACACTGGACGCTCCAGCGCAACCTGCAGAAGCCTGTGCAATGGACAGAAACATTCCGAACACCGACCTGGACGGACTACCTTCGCCTGAACCATCGTCTCACGGAAGCAGACAAGGAACTGGACGAAAGGGTCCTCCTCTTGCACGCGGGAGAGCTTCCACCTCAATTGTCGCTTTTGATTGAGCGGCCGACAAGCTCGGTCCGCAAAACCGAGCAATCGGCCTATTATTTTCCCCGCCATTGACCAATCACGATCCGGCCAGTTCGCGTAGGTCGTACAGGCTATTCCCGAGCAAGATGACTTTAGGGACCGTGACCGCAAGGCAAATGCCCGGGGCGAAGGCGCCCCATGTCGCAGTCTTTTGACGCAAGCCGGTCCCTTACCGCTCTCAAACGGGATAACACGACCGTCGCCGTCATCGAAATGAGCAAGGCGAAATGGCTGATTGCCGCGCCTATTCCGGGTCTCAAGCGCCAGCCCCTCAAGAAGGCCGATGCTGACGCACCATCACTGTTGAAGCTGCTGCAGCGCTGGCGCGACGAAGCCGGCCAGGCTGGGCACACGATCGAGCGGATCGCCGTCGCCTATGAGACGGCCGGCGACGGCTTCTTCTGGCTGGCGCGCTGGCTGCGGGCGCGCGACATCGAGGCCTATGCCATCCACCCTGCCAGCGTTGCGGTGTCGCGTGAGCACCGGCGTGCCAAGACAGATAGGCTCGACATGGAGCTTTTTATGCGCGCCTTCCTCGGCTGGCTGCGTGGCGAGAAGCGCCATTGCAGTATGGCGGCGATTCCGACGCTCGAAGAAGAGGTGTCGATGCCGGCTCAATACTCCCCAGAAGTGCCGTTTGAATCTTCCCCAGTATAGCGCTGCCGCCGGTCTTCCGGAGCGCGCTCCGGGAGACCGGCGGCGC
>NZ_JAMYPT010000060.1:0-5511 GCF_040320505.1 Mesorhizobium sp. M0678
CGCGCCCACTGACTATCCACCCGCCGTTGATGCGCTGCGCGCCCGATCAGGCGGAGCTGCGAGCAGCAATGAAAACCTCATCATAACTAACACGCTCTGACGTTGGCCCCTGGAATGCCCTCGTTTTGAATTGGCCTCCGGCGAAAAGACGGAGATGAAGAATAGCCGGTTCATCGAGGAAACAGATCGTCGGGGGTGCTGAAGGAGCATCAGGCGGGATCCCGACAATGGAGGTGTGCCGGAAGTCGGGATTTCGGAGCCGACCTTGTACAATTGACGTAACCGTTATGGCGGTGAAGTGACGAACGCCCGGGTGGCAAAGAACCGACGAGGAGAACCGCAGGCTCAAGAAGCTGCCGGGGAATCTATGCTGAACGTGGCGAAGCTGAAGGAAGCGTTTTCCGGCGCGATATGGTGCCACTTGTCCCGCTTGTCTTCGTGCCACTGCAGGATCGAGCTTGCAACCCGGTCCAGAACAGACCAGGTAGAGAACAGAGTCCAGTTATGAACGAGGGCTGATGAGGCGACGTCAAACTGAACGTCGTCGATCCGCCCGCTTGGGTGGCCGCAACCACAGCTCCTGCTTTGAATGTCGACCAGCGACATGAGATTGTGCGGTCGACCTGGTGCCAGAATATGTCCGATGATGTCAGAGTCCCTCCCGGCGATTCAGCAGACAAGTCATGAACGTCCGGATCTGGCGGATAGTGTTGAAAAAGTGAGAGAGCGTTACATGGCCCGATTCGTCCTGAAATGACTTTCTCAAAATGGAGATTTCTCACAGTTTCATTCCGCCGGCGACATGGTATCGGAAAGCTATTCTATGGGTCTCCGGTCAGATCGCGCCATCCGGCGGGCCATCAGACTTTTTCAACATGGGGTAATGGGCGGCAGCTCCTCGGAAGCCGACATGATCGGCTCCGTCAACGGAAGAGGAGACCAACCATGGAATACTTTGCCGGCCTGGATATCTCCGATGGAAGAGACGCACATCTACGTCGTCGACCGCGAGGGAGCAGTCGTTCACGAGGAGAGAAGACGACATCGACGCCGGAGGCGATCGTCGCCTCGCTGGCAAAAGCACCTGCTTGTCGGCGCATCGTGTTCGAGACCGGCCGCATGGCGCCGATGCTCTACCATGGGCTGGCAGCGTTCAGCCTGCCGGTCGTCTGCATCGAAAGCCGGCAGGCGTACCAGGCGCTGAAGACCCTTGCGACCCACAAGACCGATCGCAACGATGCCCGTGGCCTAGCCCATCTGGCCCGCACCGGCTTCTTCAAGCCTGTGCACGTGAAGTCGCTCCCGGCGCATGCCGTCCGCGCGCTGATCATCGCGCGCAAGAAGCTAGTCGGCCAGCGGGCTATGTTGGAGAACCAGATCCGTGGACTCGCCGTGGTATTCGGTGTCAGCCTGCCACGGGCCCTCAGCTCCGCCTTCATCAAACAGGCGCTCAGGGCCAGCGAGGGGATAGCCGGACTGTCTGCAGCCATGGAGGGCTTCATTGCAGCGCGTGCCGCTGTGCTCTCGACCGTCGCGGCGATCGATTCCGACATCAAGAAGATGACCAAAGCTTCCACGAGCTGCCGCCAACTGATGACGATCCCCGGCGTTGCCATCTCACTGCGCTCGCCTTTACCGCTGTCGAGGACGATCCCGACCGCTTCAGACGGTCCCGCGATCTGGGCGCCTATCTCGGTCTGGTGCCGCGCCGCTTCCAGTCGGGCGAGGTCGACTACACCGGCAGCATCTCAAAATGTGGTGACCGGCGGGTGCGAACGCTACTCTATGAAGCGGCCAACGTCATGCTGACGCATTACCGAGGGGCGTTGAAGCTGAAGGATTGGGCGTTGGCGATCGCCAAGCGCTCCACCATGCGCAGGGCGCGGATCGCGCTTGCCCGCCGCCTGGCCATCATCATGCATGCGATGCTCAGGCAAGGCACCCTATTCAACGCCGCATAGCGGAATCGAGGACGAACGAGACAGGAGGCCGAAACGAGCTCCCGAGCGGAGCGACACCCCAGGGAGGGAGTGGATGACGGCGCCGATTGTGTAGCATGCGGCCAACCAGATCGGCCGACTGCGCTTTCAACCAAGCCGCTCCATACCCAGCTTACCCCATCAAGTGTCACGTGAGCACGAAGAGAACCCAGGCACCCGAAAGCGTCGAGAACGCTCACAACCGAGCGGCCGCCCTTGACTCATTAGAGAACACTATCGGCGGGATCGAGCTGACGACGAAGGTTTCATCAGCAGCTCATGCCAAACGAGTTCCGTACGCTCTGGGGTTTATGGTGTCCGATGCACGACGAGCGATCGCTCGATCCAAAGCTGTGCCATATCACAGCGGTCCCAGTCCCGCGTTCTTGTCTGGCAATGGAAACGTGTCAGCTGCGTCTTGATGAGTGCCGCCTGCCTGCCGTCGAAGGCGGTAAACCAGAGATCCCGGCGCCAGAAGCTCGCGATTCGCGGTCGCCGCTGGTCGGCTACGGTTGCGAGCATGTTTCATTTGGCGCTCCCCGCAAAGACCGGCGGTCGCCGCATGGCCCAGGGCATTGCCTCCTCTAGATCGCGTGCGACCCGAACGAGCGTCGCCTCGTCACCGAAGCGGCCGACGATCTGAATTCCGATCGGAAGGCCGTCCGAGCCTTGGAAGAGCGGCAAAGAAACGGCGGGTTGGCCGGTGAAATTGAAGACCGACAGGTACTGATCGAGGGCGGCCCAAGCATCCAGAAATCCTTGGGCCGTGACAGGTTCGGCACTAGGAATCTCGGTCCAGGTGCCATGGGGCAGCGCCGTGAAAGGCATCGTGGGCGTCAGGAGAATGTCGAAGTCTTTCGTCGCGCTACCCACCTCCGCACGTATCTTGCGAAGGCCCTCCTTCACCAGCGCCGCGTCGGCAAGCGGCCGTTCCTTGCTGATCCGGTAGAGTTCAAGAATAATGGGCTCCACAGTCTGCTCATCAACCGTGCGGCCAAGTGCACGGGCCTCTGCATCCAAAGACGCGAACGAGATGTAATTCAGGCCGGCCTCGACCATTTTTAGGTCAGCGGGGTCATAGGGCAGAGCAAACTTGTCAATGGAGTGTCCCATTGACTCCAATAGTTCAGCCGTTTTCTCTACAGCCACTCGAACACCAGGCTGGACCAAGGCATGAACCTCCTCGCGGAACGGGCTGGCCACTCCGATCCTAAGGCGGCCGGTTGGATGGCGTAGCTCCTCCAAGTAAGCTCGCTGCGGCGGGGCGATGATGAACGGGTCGCCGGGAGACGCACCTTGGAAGATATCGAGAGCTGCAGCCATGTCACGAACGGACCGGCAGACCACAAAGTCGTGGACGCGTCCTTCGCTGCCATCCTGCTTATTTGGTCCTGCGGAGACGCGACCTCGGGAGGGCTTCATGCCGACGAGGCCACAGAAGGATGAAGGAATACGGATGGAGCCCCCACCGTCGTTGGCGTGCGCGATAGGCACGATCCCCGCGGCGACAGCGGCAGCCGAGCCTGATGACGAGCCGCCCGTGGTCCGGTCCAAATTCCATGGATTGCGCGTGATCCCGCAAGCCACCGATTCGCTGAGGCCCGGCACGCCCCCCATGCCCATCTCTGGAACAGTGGTGCGGCCCACGATTCGCAGCCCCCCGGCCCGTGCACGCTGAGTGAAGTAGCTATCCACCGTTGGTCGAAAACCCTGGAAGAGGCGACTTCCCATTTCCTGCAGTCGCCCGGCCTCGCTCGGCCCGAGGTCCTTGCGCAGGAATGGTACCCCCCCGAAAAAACCCGTATCTGAGCCTGGCACGGACTCGGCGTCCTCGTAGAACTCCACGACAGCGTTGATCGCTGGCTTGACCTGATCGTGCGCTTGGCGCGCTAGCCGGGCGAGTTCCGCCGCGGTGACCTCGCCCCTGCGCACTAGCTCCGCGAGCTCCGTGGCGTCAAAGCCAGCATACTCATGCAATTCCATCCTACTTCTCTCTCTCTTCGCGCCGGCCATCTCGACTACAGAGACCGTCACTCCGTTGCGTTCGCTTCGCACATAGCGCGCAGACATACTGCGCTCTCCGCATAGCCGGCGCTGACAAAAGCTATCTCGATCCCGATCTGCTTAGTAAAAGGATAAAAGAATAGCTCTTATGCCACCGCCAGGCACAGATGAAATCAGCGCCAAGTCCGCGTCTTTGATGATGTGACGCCTACTAGGTATCAGGACCTCCCTTCAGGTTTGTTTGAAACCACAACCGTCAAGAAAACGACGCAGGAAGCAAGGCAAGAACCATTATGCGCAGCTACTTAACGTTCTGCGGCGATAGCGATCGGAACACGACAAAAGTTCGGGCTCGCTGTATTTCAGCCATGATCATCGGAACCCTCGCCGCGGTCGGCCTGGTCCGGGGTGAACTGCCGGAGAAATGTCTTGTTCTCGGTTTGGCGCTCAGCCCCATGATCATTTCCAGCATTATCATAGCATCGCGTAGTATCTGCTTGTCGCACTGCCTTTCTTCGGCTTTCTATTGGCCAGCCCATGCTGACGGTTCCCTACGTGGTCATCTCGATCTCTGCGGCTCTACAGTGGGGCGCCGGACGCGTTCTCGCCTTCTTCGACATCGCCTGCCGCGAGTTGCCCGGTGTGATATCAGCGCGGTCTTCGCCTTCGTCTCCTTCAATTAGGCTACGGTGGCCTTCTTCATCTCCGGCATAAGGGCAAGACGATAGCCAGGAAACTGGTCGAAGATCTTGACTTCAATCTTATCCCGGTCTTCGCCGTCGTCTCCACTGTCCGGGTATTGAATCCATGTCATCCGCTTTAGGGGCGATCCTTCCGTGTGATCCGCCGAGTGCCCATCACGGCGGCGATTTTCCACCATTAATCAAGTCGAGCACCGAAATGTATCAACATTGCTGATCCCAGTGACAGCAACTCAGAAGTATGTAAAGGATGCGAGACAGACTAAGTTGAGTGTCGCGGCGGTTCGGGATCTTGTCGCGGTGGCAGAATGTCGCGGTAAGCAATCAAGAGAGCCTGCGGCTGCAGTACGCGCTTCGCGTGAGCATCAGCCAGTATGCGGCGGTGTGCAGGACAAGGCGCATCTGGTTGGCAATCCGTGAGCGGCAGCTGGTGCAGTCCGAGGCAAGCTGGCTCTTGTGCATCTTGATCAGGTTTTCGGCCTGGCCGCCGGCGCAGTAGAGCACGTCGTAGACATGCGCGGCGGAGCCTTTGTCGAGATTGGTGCGACGAACCGGATGTCGAGGCCGCGGGTGGTTGCCTCCTGCGGGCGCAGACACGACGGTGCGCCTTCCAGGATTTCGCCTTGTATCGGGTCTCGGCATAGCCGCGCAGCACCAGCTTTTGTTCGAGCGCGCGGGGCGGGTGCGGATATCGTCGGCGGCTTCATCAACGAGACGCTGGAGAACCTTGTTGCCGGGCAATCCGAAGAGGTAGTCGAGCGCATTGTTCTCGCACCAGGCCATGACCTGCGCCCGGCCATAGTGGCCGTCGCCGCGGACCAGGATGC
>NZ_JAMYPT010000061.1:0-5132 GCF_040320505.1 Mesorhizobium sp. M0678
CGTCAACATGGCAATTCATGAGGTGGTGTATGACCCCGACATCTTTAGCGATTCCTCTGACCGGCGTCGCCTTTCCACGATCAGAGTACGAGCGCAGACAGCGCAAAGTGATAGACTTAGTCGAGAGCGCTGAGCTCGACGCGCTCCTAGTCACCGCCCACGGCCACCTTGAGTATCTAACTGGATATGATGCGAATGGCGCATACTTCAGGTTAGAGCCTCGGCCTTTTGTGTTACGCCGTAGGGCGCGAGGTGAGCAACCGGCGGAGGTGCGGAGCCTTCAATCAGCGTAGCGTCGAAGCCGGTTGCGGGGATGATCCCGGCATACGCTGTCGGGATCTGATAGCCCAACGAGGAGTGTGGCCTCGCGTATCATACAACTCGACAACGGAACGCCCACAGGACCGATGTTGAGCGCGAGCTTCTTTCGCCCCGAAGAGCCGCACCGCGGTGGCAACGATTGCAAAGAACGAAGGGGTACGGCACATAACAAACCGTATAACAAACGAAGCATTGTCACATCAAGAATCTCTACTAATAGTCGAGCGCCTAGGGGCCAGAAAGCAGAAGCTCTAAAGGACCCTCCGATTCACGTGTCAGTATGATTCGGAGAAGTCGCAAAGACCGCTGCAGGCCAATGTTGTGTCATTTGGAGCAACGGGAAGGCTGATCGGATCCCATCGAGGTTTGCGTTCTATATGGAGCCGGCCACGCGGATTCTTGGCGCTTTTCTAACTTGAGGTGGCAGCAAACCCCAATGAGGACGGGGGCTAGAAAAAATAGCTGCCCCTACAGGAACTTATGTAACAACGATACAGGAACAACAGCCATGTCGCATACCCTCCCTTCATCCCCTATGGACGTTTTCCCGGCTACGAGGGAAATGCTAGAAGCTGCGCGAAAAGCCAAACTATTTGGGTGGTGGGATTTTCCACTTGAGGTCGTGACTGTCGATGATGCGGAGGCAGATGCCACCGATTGGGCGTACTGGTACTATACCAGCGGGAACCCCATTACGAGAACGAAACAGGAGGTTTCCGAGACCGTATTTCAGAATGACGCATCCGTCGTAGCGTTGCCTGCCGGATTCCGGAAAGAAGAATCGCTGACGTTTGGCGCAGCGGGAGACTTGATTCGAGCCGAGGGCTTGGAACATTCCAAAGATATCTTGTTCGGCGGCATCAAAGATATTTTGTTTGATGTCGACGTGTCATTTGCAAACTTGGAACAAGTAGTCGCAGACGACAGCATCCTGAATGAAAAAATGGGTGATGGCCAGGAACTTCACGGTATATGTTGTTCTACTCTGCAATATTACACTATGATAGAGTGTAATGGAGAAAGATTCGATGTCCTCAACATGGCGAATAACCACGCACTTGATCTTGGTGTAGAGAGATTATCTGCAACACATGATCTACTCTCACGAGATGGAATTATGGATATTGGTGCCCCTCGAAGCGAAGAGGAATACGGCAAAGGAAAAGTCTTCAATAGTAATGGAATTAAGCTGGGGTTCGTCTCGGCGACGTACGGCCTCAACGGTAAGACACTGCCAGAAGGTGAGGAATATCGTGTTCATACGTCCAAGCTCATGTCAAAATACGCCCCTACTGACTTAGATCTCCTTCTGGCGCAGATAGACGATTGTAAGAAGAGAGGGTGTGACTTTATTGTCGCTTCAATTCACTGGGGCGTCGACTGTGAGTTTTTCCCTCGGCTCCGGCAAATTGAAGCAGCCCACACGTTGGTTGAGGCAGGGGTGGATTTGATCATCGGAGCCCATCCTCATGTCATACAACCCGTCGAGTATTATCGTACAAAGCGGGACCCGAACCGCATTGCAGTCATTGCATACTCGTTGGGGAGTCTTACATGGGGCTGGTACACAGCACCACATCTTATCCTTAGTTTGGTACTTAATCTGGAGCTCGCGAGAGGTCGCATGGATGGCGAATACCGCACTTACATAAAAGGCGTAAGACCGATTCCAGTCTTCCGTAATATTTCTTACGAAGGTGACAAGAGACTAATGCGTATTGAGAAGCTGCAAGGACACCTCGGCGATGTTGGTGGCGCGAATAAAGATATAGACCAGATGAAAAAGTACGCTGATTTGGTGCTGGGAGGAGCTTGGCAGACCTAAGAGCGGCGACTGGATGACTATGACCGCGCCAAGTTGTCAGGAGCGCTTTGTTAGTTAGTGGGCGGCACTCATGAATAACCCAAGATGTTAGTTTATTGAACCAGCCGTTAAAGTGATCATTGCGGAGCCTGCTGCACCGTTTGGTGGATAGGCGTCCTTGCCTGATGGCGAGCATCACGAGCCGGCTGCCGATCACGGCCGCGAATACCGCAATTACTTCCACCTTCAAACCGAGGGGATGGTCGCGTCATTACTCACCTATATGCCGTGGTCCTCTGTTGCGCCCGGACCGCCTAAGGGCCATGGAGCGAAGAAGTATCGTAAGCGCCAAGCTGACCCCATCTGGCGCGGCTTGAGGTGATGAGCGAGACATACTGACACTGAAGCAAGGAGCCGAGGAGCTTGCAGTGTCAATTTCTATGTCTGCGCCTATGCCTGATGATAGAAGTTTCCATGTTCTTGAAGCGGTTGCCAACCGACTGGAGGCAAGCCCGCAGCGTCCGCGGCGGCGCTGGTCGGCGGAAGCGAAGTCGCGGCTGATCGAGGCGACACTGAAGCCGGGCGCGAATGTATCGGCCATTGCCAGACAAGCGGGGATGGCGCCGGCCCAGCTGTTCGGCTGGCGGAGCAAGGCGATCAAGAGCGGTGCGGTCACGCCACACAGGGATGCGGAGCGGCTCGGCTTTGTCGAGGTCACGCCGACAGCGTCTGCGTCGGTGGAGATCGAGCTGGGTGGCGTGGTCATTCGCGCCGGTGCCGATATCAATGAGGAGCAGCTGGTGCGGATTATCCGGGCGGTTCGCCAGGCATGATCCCGGCTGGCGTGAAGGTGTTGGTCGCCAGTCATCCAGTCGATTTTAGAAAAGGTCCCGACGGCCTTTTGGCACTGGTGCGCGATGCCGGCTCGGATCCATTCAACGGCGCACTTTATGTATTCCGCGCCAAAAGAGCGGACAGGATCAAGATAGTCTGGTGGGACGGCAGCGGCGTGTGTCTTTATGCCAAGCGGCTGGATGAGGCGAAGTTCTGCTGGCCGCGGATCGGCCACCACCGGGTCCAGCTCAATCATGCTCAGCTCATGGCTCTGGTTGACGGAATGGACTGGAACGGGTTCGAACGGAGACCGTCAGGCGGCCGCAATCGGTTGGGTAAAACCCTGCGGCATGATGAATCAGGGAGCTGAAAACGCGGGAAAATTGCCCGCGAATATGCTCTGATTTTGGCCATGTCGGCACCCGATCTCGCGCTCCCGGACGACGTTGACGCGCTCAAGGCGATGGTTGTTGCCATGGCCGAAAAAGCCGCCGGTCTGGAAGAGCGTAATGCCGATCTCGAAGTCCACAATACGCATCTCGAGTTGGTCAACAAGAGCGCCGAGGAGCGGATCGCACGACTGACGGCGGTGGTGAAGATGCTGGAGCGGTCGCGCTTCGGCAGCCGCTCCGAAAGGTTGCGGGCCGGTGCGCTGAGCGAGGAGCAGTACGCTCTGGTCTTCGACGAGATCGAAACCGGCGTGGCGGCCATCCAAGCGCAGATGGAGAAGTCTGCGGGCGGCTCGAAAGCGAAGCGCGCCCCGCGCCCTCGCAAAGGCTTTGCGGCCCATCTCGAACGGATCGAGGTGGTCATCGAGCCCGAGACGCCTGCTGGCTGCGAAGCGCTGGAAAAGATCCTGATCGGCGAGGACGTCTCCGAACGGCTCGATGTCACCCCGGCGAAGTTCCGGGTGATCGTCACGCGTCGCCCCAAATATGCCTACAAGGGCTGGGACGGCGTCATCCAGGCAGCCGCGCCCGCCCGCATTATCGAAAGCGGCATTCCGACCGAAGCGCTGCTGGCGCAGATCGCGGTGTCGAAATACGCCGATGGCCTGCCGCTCTACCGCCAGGAAGCGATCTATGCCCGCGATCAGGTCGAGATCGACCGGTCACAGATGGCGCAGTGGATGGGCAAGCTCGGCTTCGAGCTCGAGCCGCTCGCCGATTACGCACTGGCTCGCATCAAGCAGGGGGAGCGGGTCTTCGCCGATGAGACCACGCTGCCAACGCTGGCGCCGGGATCTGGCAAGGCCAAGACGGCCTACCTCTGGACCTATGTCCGCGATGATCGGCCCTTTGGCGGCAGTGGACCGCCCATTGTCGCCTACCGCTTCGAGGACAGCCGCGCCGGCGAATGTGTCGCCCGTCATCTGGACGGCTATCGCGGCATCCTGCAAGTCGACGGAACGCCGCCTATAACCGGCTGGCCCGATCCGATCGGGGCAATGACGGCGTGACGCTGGCGGCGTGCTGGTCGCACGTGCGGCGCAAGTTCTACGAACTGCATGCCGCAGGCTCCTCCGTTATTGCCTCGCAGACGGTGGCGCAGATGGCCCCGCTGTGGACCGCCGAGGAGACCGTACGCGGCCAGGATCCGGCAGTACGGATAGCTGCGCGTCAGGAGAAATCCGCCGCCGTCGTTGCCGCTCTCTTTGCGCTGTGGGAAAAGGAGCTGCCGAAGCTGTCGGGAAAATCGAAGCCCGCCGAGGCGATCCGCTATGCGCTCGGCCGGCGTGCCGCGCTGGAGCGCTTCCTCACCGACGGCCGCATCGAAATCGACTCCAACACCGTCGAGCGCGCCATCAGGCCACAGACAATTACCCGAAAGAACAGCCTCTTCGCTGGCAGCGACGGCGGCGGACGGACATGGGCCACCATCGCCACGCTGCTGACCACCGCCAAGATGAACCAGGTCGATCCGCACGCCTGGCTCACCCAGACCCTCGAGCGCATCGCCAATGGCTGGCCAAACAGCGCTATCGAGGCGCTCATGCCTTGGAACTACCACCGCTGAACGGCATCAGCTACCCGCTTACTGGCATGGGCGATCGCCTTCACCTGCATCGGATTGGCGACAATCACCCGGCCGACGAAGGGCGAAAGCATGCGCACCACCGCCATGGCATTGCCGGTTCGCCTCGACAACGACCTCGTCAGTTGCAACCAGGCTG
>NZ_JAMYPT010000062.1:0-4374 GCF_040320505.1 Mesorhizobium sp. M0678
AGCTCGTCGCTGAACTCAGCGTAGCAATCCGGCGTGATCAACTGCATCATGATGGCCTTTCTCCCTCGCATGGATAACACCTGCGATTGAAGGCAAAGGCCGGGAGTTGATACAACCTGTGCATGTGCCCAGGTTTCGGAGATCAGGTGAAGAGAGATGGCCTGGATAGTGCAAGCCGAACGGCTGCCTGAATAGCCGTCTTCACGCCAAGCTTCTTCCTGGCGTTATCCCGATGATAGGCTGCGGTGTGCCGACTGATTCCCAAGATGCGGCCGATCTCCCACGCCGTCTTTCCGCGAGCCGCCCACTTCAGACACTCGATTTCCCTTCGCGATAGGGCAACGCCATCCACGATCCTGCCGTCGGCCAACTTGCGACAGGCATGAAGATGGAAGAAGACCGCGATGAGCTGCAGCACGCGGTCATACCGGTCAATCAGGCGGAAGAACAGTGGTCGCCTTTCATCCGAGGCGAAGGTCAGTGCTGCAAACGTACCGCTGCTGTCATGGATCGGGATCGTGAAGCCGCAGTGAATGCCAAATTGCGTCGCCTCATCCATCAATTGTCGCTGCTGCGTCGACAGTTCGAGATCAGCACCGTGCGCATCCCAGTTGAATGGTTCCTGACCACCACGCGCCTGATGGATAACCGGGTCAATCTTTTCATACCGACTGTGAAGGTAGTGAGATGTCCAGGATTGAGGGTAGGTGGAAATCAGGCGCACCTTGCGGCCCTTGCCAGGCGAAGGGAAAAGATAGGCAAAAGACGGCAAATCGAGCGAAGAGGCAATCTCGCCCAGAGCGTTGCGCAGGTCCGTCGCGTCAGCGCTGTCTGCGATCTGCTCTACAAATCTATGAAAAGCGTCTTGCATAGCTAAACTGCAGTGAGTTCTCGCCCCTCAGATACGAGCCAAGACGGGCCGGCCAAAGCGCAGCCATTCAGAGTAGAAGGCCCGGCCGGAGACTGAGCTCCGTGCCGGGCCGGTGCGCCTTGGGAGGGCGATATGCGCTCGTGACAGTTGTCCTCTTGGGTGGTTTGCACTTCAGGGTCGGGGTGTCTGTTTGCAGGCTGTTGAGGCTGCCTCCGTGGAAGAGCTCAGGCTCACGGTAGATTGCGGTCTGCGCTCTGTGAGAGTCTCACCTCTACAATTCTGCAGCAGCCCTACGTCGCCCGTCTCGGACGCCAAGGCGGCACGGTGATTTTTGGGACTGGGGTGCATTCCGGCACCGGCTCGCACAGCCTCCATGCAAGTTGCCTTTGAGAGCGAAGAGCGTGGCTTTGCACGCACCAACTCATGACGCCACTGGGCTCCCGGAGGTGATATCCTGGTCGATCCGAGTGGGAGGCGTCATCCGTTACGTCAGATCATATCGCGCCTTCCGCCTTCAGCGCGCGATAGGTCGTATCGACTGATTTCGCGGTTGCGTCGACGATGATGTCGATCTCTTTTCGGGTAATGATCAGAGGTGGGGCGAAGCCGAGGATATCGCCATGCGGCATCGCGCGGCCTATGACACCATTTTCAAACAGAGCAGCGGCGGCGCGCACGCCGACCTGAAGTCCGGGCTCGAATGGCACCCGTTCTTTTGGATCCAGCATCAGCTCCACGGCGGACAGGATGCCTACGCCGCGAACCTCGCCAACAATGGGATGTCCCTCGAGTTCGGCTTTCATGCGGGCCTGCCAGTACGGTCCGACATCCCGAACATGTTCCAAAATGTTTCTTTCCTTTATCAATTTAATATTGGCAAGCGCGGCCGCCGCGCAGAGCGTGTGACCGGAATATGTCCAGCCATGGCCAAGCGGGCCGTGCTTTTCCGTTCCTTGTTCCAACACCGACCAGACGCGGTCGCCGATAATTGACCCGGAGATGGGCAGGTAGGCTGAACTCAAGCCCTTGGCGATCGTTACGAAATCCGGACGCATGCCATAGAGATGGGAACCGAATTTCTCACCGGTTCGCGCGAAGCCGCAGACCACTTCATCGGCGATAAGAAGGATATCGTACTTGTCAAGCACCCCCTGAATCGCGGTCCAGTATCCCTTCGGGGGCGGAACGATGCCGCCGGTCCCAAGTACCGGCTCTCCGATGAAAGCTGCAACCGTCTCCGGGCCTTCGGCCAGGATAAGGGCCTCAAGTTCGTTGGCACAGCGCCTGGAGAACGCTTCCTCACTTTCACCATCATGCGCCTGCCGGTAATGGTGCGGCGTCGTCGTATGGCGCACCAAATTCAGAGGCAGGTTGAAGAAATCGTGAAAGAAGGGCAGACCTGTCAGGCTACCAGTGACAAGTCCGGACCCATGATATCCGCGATTCCGCGAGATTATCTTCTTCTTTTCAGGGCGGCCGAGGATGTTGTTGTAGTACCAGACCAGCTTGATGTTGGTTTCGTTGGCGTCAGAGCCGGAAAGACCGAAATAGACCCTTCGCATGTTCTGGCCAAAGTATTCGACGACCGCCTCCGCCAAGAGGGCAACCGGCGCCGTGCCCTGGCTGGCATAGACATGCGCGAACGGCAGTTCATGTGCTTGCCTGGCAATGGCGTCGGCTATCTCGGTGCAGCCATAGCCCATATTGACGCAATAGAGCCCGCCAAAACCGTCGAGGCTTTTTCGGCCTTCAGTATCCCAGATGTAGACGCCTTCTGCGCCGGCCATAATCCGGTTTGGCGTCTCGCCACGGCTGTGCTTGGCTAAGTGCGTGGACGGATGAAAGACGAAGCTTCGATCCTTCTCCCGGAGTTGCTCGGTTCCCAGATTGCTCAAGCTCATCGTTCCTCTCCTCGCGATTAGTCGGCGGAGGACACTCAGCCGACTCCCTAGCAGTCAGCATACCGGCAAACAGCTGACGAATTTCGCGGGAATGCACGTCTCTTGCCGACGAATTCGCGGAATCGGCACCGATCGCCGGGGAATCACGGCTTCGGAGTTTATCTTAGCCTCAGGGCGGACAAGGGGATCGGTGAATTGGATTTCACTGGTTTTGTCACGACAAGGCTGTAGTATTGATCGATACCCAAGCCTGCCTGCAGCAGTCCCTCCATGAAATCCTGATACGCAGCCATAGAAGGAGCTGAAACGCGCATCAGATAATCGATCCGCCCCCCGATAGCCCAGCAGTCAAGGATTTCCGGAAAGTCTTGGATCGCAGCCTCGAAGTGTCGTTGGTCCTCGAGACGGTGGCGATCCAACACCACCTCGACC
Source organism: Mesorhizobium sp. M0678 (assembly GCF_040320505.1). Taxonomy (NCBI): domain Bacteria; kingdom Pseudomonadati; phylum Pseudomonadota; class Alphaproteobacteria; order Hyphomicrobiales; family Phyllobacteriaceae; genus Mesorhizobium; species Mesorhizobium sp. M0678. Next base: position 3,205 of record NZ_JAMYPT010000062.1, read on the forward strand.
ATCACAAAAACAATGCCCCCGACGAGGGCTGGACTTAATCGCGCATAGAACCCCTCAATGATCCCTGCGGCTTGAAGCACACGGAGCCGCTCCGAACAGGCCGACGCGGAAAGGTGAACACGCTTTGCGAGCTCGCTTTTCGAAATCCGACCGTCTGACTGAATCTCTGAGAGAATCCGGACGTCCCAAGCGTCTAGTCGCACAGGGTCGGGTTTCAACTTCATGACCTTTGCTCTCAAGCCGTGGTCGACAGCGCAATCAGTGCCAACCAATTCTCGCATTAATTCAAGTGATCGAATGTAGTGGACGGCCCATTCTCGGCCCGCAATGCGCCAGATGGTTCGAACCATGGAAAGGCTGTAGAAGCATGAGGCTATCCCCCGTCGACTAAGGGGGATGATGCAGCTGGAGAGGTATAGTCGCCTTTCGGCGGCGACCTCGTCGTAAATAGATAACGCACTTTTGAATCTCCGCTGCTTTACCTGATTGCCAACCATCGACAGCACCCGAGCATCGATCGCGTGGATGGCATGGTCGATGCAGTGTTTACATCGGCGCGTTTGGCTTCGAAATGAATTGAAGGCCATTCTTCTTTGGCTCGCCGAGGAGCCTGGGCACCGCAAATGCCGCTCGTGTTACCGCTACGGCGCCTGGCCGGATGTCGCGACATGGAGTCTGGCCGGATCGCCCAGCCGGAAGACTCAAACGCCAATGTTGCGTGCGATGCTGTCGGCCGCCATGCGCTTACGCCACTCAAGAGGCCCGGAATTGTGAATAGAATTTCCCTCAACATCGACAGCCATGATGACCGGCATGTCATGCACCTCGAATTCATAGATCGCTTCCATGCCCAGGTCTTCAAAGGCAACCAGCCGCGCCGCCCTGATCGATTTTGAAATCAGGTACGCAGCGCCGCCCACTGCGATGAGATAGGGCGTTTTGTGTCTGACGATCGACTCGATGGTCAGCGGACCCCGCTCCGCTTTGCCGACCATCGCAAATAGGCCAGTCTCGGCGAGTATCTTTTCAGTAAAGACGTCCATACGGCTGGAGGTGGGGGGGGGGCGCCCCCCCCCCCCCGCCCCCAGAAAAGAAGGCCGGGCGCGCCCGCGCGTGTTTTTATTTTGTTTATTAAAAAAGAAACACAACCACACACAAAACAGAGAATAT
>NZ_JAMYPT010000063.1:0-4274 GCF_040320505.1 Mesorhizobium sp. M0678
GACGCCGCCCGACAGCGCGCAGATCACCTTGCCCTTGCCGACCTGTTTGCGGATCGTCTCGACCGCGTGCTCGCGGTAGGCGCGCATCGTCCAGTCGCCTTCGGACGCACTTATGCGGTAGTTCGCTCCTGGAACAGCGTCTCGATCAGCGGGCACTCCGGCAACGTGCCGTCAGCGCATTGCGCGACCACCTCCTTCAGCATGCGCTCCATCCGTTTGAGGTCAGCGATTTTCGTCCGCACGTCCTTAAGATGGGCGGCGGCCACATCTCTTGCCTCGCCGCAAGGCCGATCGCGTTCATCCACGAGGCGCAGCAGTTCGCGGATTTCATCGAGGGAAAAGCCTAGCTCTCGCGCGCGTAGCACGAAGCAAAGGCGCCGCTCGTGCATGGTGTCGTAGCTGCGATAGCCGCTCGTCGTACGCGGCGGCTCGGGCAGAAGGCCGACCTTCTCGTAGTAGCGCACGGTCTCCAGGTTGCATCCCGTTCGCTGGGCGAGCTCGGCCCGCTGCAGGCCCTTCACCACGGTGTGATCGCGCATCGCAAAATCTCTCTTGACCCTGTAGTGACTACAGACTGCATGTTACGACAGACTTGGCATTTCGGCAAGGAAAGAGAGGCCTGATATGCTCGCATCGCGACCGGGAACGGCAGACACGGCGGCCGCTACGACAGTTCTCGCCGCGTCCGAGCGGGGCGAGGTCGGACGGCAACGCCTGATCGCCCTTGGCGGCATTCTCGGCGCGCTTGCCGCTTCCTCCTGCTGCATCGTGCCGCTGCTTCTGTTCAGCCTTGGCATCGGCGGGGCCTGGATCGGCAATCTGACGGCGCTCGCGCCTTACAAGCCATTCTTCGTCGCCGGCACGGCAAGCCTTCTCGGATGCGGCTTCTACCTCGTCTACTGGAAGCCCAGGCGAGCCTGCGCCGATGACGCCGCTTGCGCGCGCCCAATCCCCAACCGCCTCGTGCAGCTCGCGCTCTGGATCGCGACCGTGCTGGTGATCGCCGCCTTCGCCTTCGACTATGTCGCCCCACTGCTGCTTCGCGCCTAATACCAAGAGCAGCCCCGTCCCGTGAACAAGTATTTGAACACGCTCGCAATGATCAGCTCGGTGATGGTGGCTCCAGCCGCCTTCGCCGGTGAGCGGACCGTCACATTCGCTGTCGACAACATGACCTGCGCCTCGTGCCCCTACATCGTGAAGAGCTCGATGGCGGCGGTCCCCGGCGTTGCGAAGGTGGCCGTCTCGTTCCAAGCCAAGACCGCGACCGTGACGTTCGATGACACGAAGACGAACCCGAACGCCATTGCGACCGCCAGCATGAATGCCGGCTATCCGGCTCATCCGGTGCAGCAGGGCAGTTGAGATGCGTGACCGAGCCTTGGTCCGCGCAGGCGTGGTTGGCGCCATTCTCGCAGCGATTTGCTGCGCGGCGCCACTCCTCGCCGTGGGCCTGCCCCTGGCCAGCCTCAGTGCATGGCTGGCGGGTGCGGGTCCGGTGGTGTTTCCCTGATCGTCGCGGGCCTCGGTCTCGTCGCGTGAGGCTTCCACCATTGCCGGGCAAAAGCGGCGGGCTGCGAGACGAGGATTCATAAGGAAGGCGTGAAACCATGAATGATTGCTGCGCATCCTCCTCATCACGGGACAAGCTTGCAGCTTCGGCGTCCGCGACGCTGCCCAGCTACACCGTGCGACCCGGCGTGACGTTTCCGGACTGGTCCGTGGTCACATCGCCGGCGGTCCAAGATGCCCTGCAGGCCATGGTCGGCTCCGACCATGTGTTCGATCGCTGGAGCGGCTACGATCCCGCCACGGACCGCGTTCGCGTCGCACTGCTCCAACTCTACGCCGAAAACGGACGAGCCCCGACTGCAGGCGCGCTCGCGGAGCGCGCGGGGTTGAGCGGGACGGCCATCCGGCCTCTGCTCGAAGAGCTCCGCGGTCGCGACCTGGTCGTCCTCGACTGTGAGCGGATCGTCGGCGCCTATCCCTTCACGGACCGAGACACGGGGCACCACGTCACACTGGACGGGCGTGTTCTCAACGCAATGTGCGCTGTCGACGCGCTCGGCATCGGCGCCATGACCGATCGCGACATCGCGATAGCTTCGCGCTGCCGCCATTGCGGTGCACCGATCCGGATCGCCACGCGGAACCAAGGGCGGGGGCTGGCCGAGATCGAGCCGCGATCGGCCGTCATGTGGCATAGCGTCCGCTATGAAGGCGCGTGCGCCGCCAGCTCGCTATGTGCGACGACCGCCTTCTTCTGTTCGGACGACCACCTCTCTGCCTGGCGCGGCGAGCGCTCCACGGACGAGCCCGGATTCCGGCTGTCGATCGAGCAAGCGCTGGAGGCTGGCCGGGCTCTTTTCGGGCCCAGCCTTGCTGGCCTCGATACCGCGGCAGAATCCTCGGTCGGCTCGACATCGAAGACGGCCGCAGTCGCGGACTGTCGCTTTCGCACGAACGGTCGCAATGGTGGCGCCTACGATCTTGCGGTGATCGGTGCCGGTTCGGCCGGCTTCTCGGCCTCCATCACAGCTGCCGATCAGGGCGCACGGGTGGCCCTCATCGGCAGCGGCACCATCGGCGGCACCTGCGTCAATATCGGATGCGTACCGTCGAAGACGCTGATCCGCGCCGCCGAGACGCTGCACAATGCTTGCGTGGCAGCGCGTTTTGCCGGCATCACCGCCGAGGCCGAGCTGACGGACTGGCGCGGAACCATCCGTCAGAAGGACGCACTCGTTTCCGAACTGCGCCAAGCCAAGTACGTGGATCTGCTGCCGGCCTATAACGGCATCGCCTATCATGAGGGCGCGGCGCGTCTCGTGGAAGGTGGTGTCGAGGTGAACGGCGCGCGCATTCCCGCCGGCAAGATCATTATCGCGACCGGCGCGCGGCCGGCTGTTCCCGCCATCCCTGGCATTGAGGACGTGCCCTATCTGACCAGTACGACCGCGCTCGATCTTGAGGAGCTACCACGATCGTTGCTCGTCATCGGAGGCGGCTACATCGGGGCGGAACTCGCCCAGATGTTCGCCCGCGCCGGCGTCAAGGTGACGCTCGTTTGCCGGTCTCGGCTGCTCCCCGAGGCCGAGCCCGAGATCGGCGCGGCCCTGACGGGGTATTTCGAGGACGAAGGGATCACCGTGGTCTCTGGCATCGCCTACCGTGCTATCCGCGGGACCGAGAACGGCATTGTGCTCGACGTTTCCATCGACTGCCACGATACGACGATCGACGCCGATCAGGTGCTGATCACTACCGGTCGCACGCCCAACATCGAAGACCTTGGGCTCGCCGAGCACGGCATCGTGCTCTCACCGAAAGGCGGCATTGTCGTTGATGACCGCATGCGCACCTCCGGGGCCGGCATCTATGCTGCCGGCGATGTCACCGGCCGCGACCAGTTCGTCTACATGGCCGCCTATGGTGCCAAGCTTGCTGCCAAGAATGCGCTCAACGGCGACAGCCTGCGCTACGACAACAGCGCCATGCCTGCCATCGTTTTCACCGACCCGCAAGTGGCGAGCGTGGGCCTCACCGAGGCCGCGGCCCGTGCCGCCGGACATGCCGTCCGTGTCTCGACGATCGGTCTCGAGCGGGTGCCGCGCGCACTCGCCGCTCGCGACACCCGTGGGCTCATCAAGCTCGTGGCCGATGCCAGCAGTGGCCGGTTGCTCGGCGCGCATATTCTCGCGCCGGAAGGAGCCGACAGTATCCAGACCGCGGCGCTGGCGATCCGGCAAGGCCTCAATGTCGAGGATCTCGCCGATGCGATCTTTCCGTATTTAACCACTGTCGAGGGCTTGAAGCTCGCGGCACTCGGCTTTGCCAAGGACGTCGCCAAGTTGTCGTGCTGCGCTGGCTAGGATTGCGTTCATTTTCCGATTGCGACGCCAGCTGCGCCGATCTCCAGCGAACCGCCGAATTGTACGCTCCAGCACGCCAATATACTCCGCCGACCACACCTCTCTTTACTTTTCGAGAAAGCGCCATCAAATCACACGAGGAATATCCTGAGTCATTGGAGGTCGCTCAAGAGTGCCACGAAGACTTGTCGTAACTACTTCAAACTACGCTATTGCCGCCATTTGTATCCGTCACTCCCACTCAATTGTGCCTGGCGGTTTGCTCGTCACGTCGTAGACGACGCGGTTGATGCCGTGTACCTCGTTGATGATGCGGGTGGCGGCTGCTCCCAGGAATGCCATGTCGTAATGGTAGAAGTCGGCCGTCATGCCGTCGACCGAGGTGACGGCGCGCAGCGC
>NZ_JAMYPT010000064.1:0-2643 GCF_040320505.1 Mesorhizobium sp. M0678
CCAAGCAGGCCGGCTGCCCAGCGAGAAACGCAAGCACCTTGTCGCGTCGCAGTTGCTTGCGGAAAACAATGGCGCCCGCCGCATCGGCTCCATGCGCCTGAAATACATCTTCGCTAGGTCCAACCCAATCGTGTTAACTTCCATTGTGGATGCTCCCTCTCTTACGGTGGCTGTCAAACACCACCATTCTGGCACATCGATGCCGTCGAGGGGGCGTCCACATGGGGTAATCGCGGGAGCGACGCGCCCTGAACCGATCATAGCCTTGGAGGGTGGCTGTTCCCCGATAAGATGAAATACGGGCTCACGACTGGACGCCGGGCCCAGCATCAACGGAGAACAGCCATGGAAGAACATATCGGTCTCGACGTGTCGATGAAAGAGACGGCAGTGTCGATCCGCCGTGAAGGCGAACGGATCTGGCGCGGGAAGTGCGCATCTGATCCCAGGATCATTGCCGAGCTTGTCCGCAAGCGGGCGCCGGCCGCAAAGCGCGTCGTATTCGAAACCGGCCCGCTGTCAGTTTGGTTCTATCATGCGCTGCGCGCCGAGGGATTGCCAGCCATCTGCATCGATGCGCGCCATGCCAAAGCCGCTCTCGATATGGCGGCGAACAAGACGGATGCGAATGACGCCGATGGTTTGGCGCGTCTTGCTGAAGCAGGATTCTTTCGCGAGGTGCGCGTGAAAGGCTTCGACAGTATGTTGACCCGCACGCTCGTGGCAGCACGCACTCGGCTGGTCCGGATCACCGTCGAGCTTTCCAACCAGATCCGAGGGATCATGAAAACGTTCGGCTTGCTCGTTCCCGCCGGTAAGGGAACTACATTCGAAAAGAATGTCCGGAGCCTTCTTATCGATCAGAGCGAGCTTGCTCCTGTCGTCCTACCGATGTTGGAAGCCTGGCGCAGCATTCGCATCCGTGCCGCCGAGCTTGGGCGCCAGCTTCTCGCAGATGCACGTCAAAGCCAAGCATGCCGCATACTCATGTCGATCCCCGGCATCGGCGCCATTACCGCAACCTCTTTCGCCACTGCCATTGAAGATCCGGGCAACTTCAAGAAGTCCCGCTCTGTTGCCGCTTGGATCGGCCTGACAACTCGCCGCTACCAATCGGGAGAAGTCGATTATGACGGCCATATATCCCGACGCGGCGATCGACATTTGCGGGGACTTCTCTATGAGGCTGCGGCGGTCATCCTGACACGCAGCTCGATCGACAGCAGCCTGCGCACGTGGGGCCTCAAGCTCCGGGAGAGGGTTGGCTTCAAACGAGCTGCCGTGGCTGTGGCGCGCAAACTGGCGGTGATAATGCAGTCGATGCTCAAGACCGGTGAGTTCTTTGATCGAAATGCAGGCGCCACAGCATGAAATCTTGCGAATAGCGTTCAGGATCTGAGCGCCTGAGACGTCCCTGCCGGGACGTGAGCCGAGCCATTCCGCTGATGGGGTTGCACCGCTGTCTCAGCAAAGTGCGTCGTCCACATTGAAGGCTCGTCCGCGGAGCTCCATCATGCGGCGACTGATGTCGACCGCGAAGACAACCATGCACCCGGCAGCGTCGTCTCGACGCAATTACATGCTTGACGTCCCAGCGGCGATTAGACAACCCCATCACTATCAATTTCGTGCCTTCGGTTTGACCCCGCTGCCAAGACTGTAGTGCGCTCAAATCCAACATCATTTCCGGGCGTCGCATCAGGGGAATGCCGGGTAATGTCGGCTGGCGATGTCCAGGTTCTGATACCACGTTCGGCCGCGTCGGCGAGCAGCTTTTCGCCCCGAAGAGCCCGCATCGCGGTGTAACGATCGCAAATAACTATGGGGTACGGCGCATAACAAACGAAGCGTTGTCACATTAAGGGTCTATACTAACAGTCGGGGCCTAAGGCTCCAGCAGGCAGAAGCTCTAAAGGACCCTCCAATTCATGTGTCATTTGGAGCAACGGGAAGGCTGATCGGATCCCATCAAGGTTTGCGTTTCTATATGGAGCCGGCCACGCGGGTTTCTTGGGGCTTTTGCTAACTTGAGGTGGCAAACCCCAATGAGGACAGGGGCTCGAAACAATAGCTGCCCCTACAGGAACTTATGTAACAAGGATACAGGAACAACAGCCATGTCGCATACCCTCCCTTCATCCACTGTGGACGTCCGCCCGGCTACACGGGAAATGCTAGCCCGTCTTATGCACGACGACCGGTCTGAGAGGTTGGCGGATGTAGCCTAGACGATTGATTTGGCGTAAGATTCGGGTGTCTGGGCCAACCCTGCCATCACGTCTCGCGAGCCACACCCGCCATGACCGACGATACGTTGCTCCCGCTCTCATTTCCAGCCGTTGGTCGCAAGAAAATCCCAGCTGCGATTGACGGCGGACGCATCACCTCGGATCGTGGCGTCATGCTTTTGGCCGCGGCCGAGCGACGCCTGCAACTGGCCGACAGACTGGCCGCAGCGATCGACGATCCGCGCGATCCAGAGCGGGTCACACACGCCATGGCCGACAGTCTGCGCGCCCGCATCTTTGCGATCGCATGCGGCTACGAGGGATGCCAACGATCTCGCCCTTCTACAAGCTCAGGCGACTGCGACCCGGCTTCCTGCGGACGGCTGCCGACAGCGGGATTGATCTGTGCTCGCAG
>NZ_JAMYPT010000065.1:0-2337 GCF_040320505.1 Mesorhizobium sp. M0678
TGTCAATGCCGCTCGAATTTTCCCCAAAAGTGCCGAAGTAAAATTCCCCAGTTTCGCCGCTCAGGCTGTTGCGGAAGGGTGTCCATTTTTCGGCGGCCGGCCGCGCGGTCGTGATGGTGCGTTGAGCGTCGGCGGCGTGATGGAGGCTTTTGATCGCAGGTGTTCGGGCATGAGCTCGGCGTGTTGTCGGAGCCGATAGCTCGATCCTTCGATCTGGACGACGACCGCATGATGAAGCAGGCGATCGAGAAGTGCGGTTGCGACGACAGGATCGCCGAAGACCTCGCCCCATTCGGCGAAGCCGCGGTTTGAGGTGAGAATCATGGCGCCCTTCTCATAGCGGGCGTTGACGAGCTGGAAGAACAGATTGCCGCCACCGTGGATGACGGGCAGGTAGCCGATCTCGTCGACAACGAGCAGAGCAGGCCGGCAGAAGAAGCGGATGCGTTCCTGCAGGCGTCCTTCGCGTTCGGCCCTTGCCAGTGCGGCGATGAGTTCGGCGAGCGTGCAGAAATAGACGCTCTTTCCAGCCTTCACAGCCTCGACGGCAAGTGCGATGGCCAGATGGCTCTTGCCTGTGCCGGGTGGGCCGAGGAAGTGGACGACCTCGCAGCGGGCGACGAAGCCGAGTTGGGCGAGCGTGAAGATTCGATCTCGGTCGAGCGAGGGCTGGAAAGAGAAGTCGAAGCCGGCGAGCGTCTTGATCGTGGCCAGACGCCCCATGCGCAGTGCCGTCTTGATCCGGCTGTTCTCGCGGAGGGTCAACTCTTCCGAAAGGAGGATGTCCATGGCTTCGAGGGCGGCGATCTCGCCTTGCTCGAGCCGGCGCACGATATGATCGAGCGCTTCGAGCGCTCGTGGCATCTTCAGGCCGACGAGATCGTGGCGGATCCGGTCGATTGTGGATGGCGTGGTATCGAGCGCATTCGTCATGGACGCTGCTCCTTCGCCATCACCCGGGCGACGGCATCGTAGAAGGCCAACGGGCGCTGAGCGACCCTGTCGCCTGAGCCATGAAGGATGACCTCGTCGTTCCTCAGTCTTTGTCGGCGCTTGTGGACGTGGATGTTGCGATGCCCGGGCTCGACATGACGCTGGTGCCGACCTTCTAGAATGGGATGGATGGCAATCAGTGCGCCGTCCTCGAAGATGCGTACCTCTTCGGCCAGAGTGTGCACCTCGACGACACGGCGCCTGGTGGCGTCGGGCACGCTATAGAAATTGCCGCCAACGCTAACCATGCCCTCCCGGCTGATGCGTCGCTCGAGCTTCAGGACCGATCGGAACGGAGCCAACGGCAGCGGCCGGAGCGCTGCCCGCTCCTCGGCAAAAGCTTCGTTGACGACACGCCGTGTGGTTGCGTGAACTCTCGGGTTTGCGACCGTGTCCAGCCAGTGACGCAACTGCGCATTCAAGTCTTCGAGGTTGCGAAAGGACCGGGCCAGGAAGAAGTCCTCGCGAATGTAGCGGAACGGTCGCTCGACCTTGCCTTTTGTTTTGGCGCGGTAAGGCCGGCAGGCCTTGGGATGGAAACCATAGTGGCGGGCAAGATCGACGAGGGCACGGTTGTAGACGATGCCGCCGGTATCGCCTTCGCCGATCACAGCCGTCTTCATACGGTCGTAAAGCACTTCGCGAGGAGCGCCGCCCAGCGCCTCGAAAGCCCCAGCATGGCAGCGCAAGACAGTCGGCAGATCCTGGTGGACGACGAAGCGTGCCCAGATAAGGCGACTGAAGCCAAGCACCATGGAGAATAGCCAGACGATTCTCGGCGTGGTCGGCTCATCGGCAAAGACGACATTGAACTGGGCGAAGTCGACCTGCGCTTGCTCGCCGGGCGGGGTCTCGAAGCGAACCTCGTATCCACGCTCCGCCGCGGCAGGACGGACGTCGCGCAGGAAGTCGGTAACGGCCGTGTAGCCGCCGCCATAGCCGAGGTCCTTCAGTTCGCGGAAAAGCCGGCTGCCGGTGAGCCCGGGATATCGCGTGACCCGCTCGCGAAGATAGGCTGTGAAGGGATCGATCACCGCCTGACGCGGCTTGCGCGGTCCGTAGGCCGGAGCCTCGAGCCCGCGCACAATGTATTTGCGCACCGTCTTGCGGTCGATCCCGCTCTCCCTGGCGATCGCCGACACCGACAGGCCCTGCCGATGCAAATCCAGTATCATCATCATCTCCCCGATCTTGATCACCGAAATCCCTCTCCCGACCATCAGGAGAAGCATCAACGATTACGCGCCGCCGGTCTCCCGGAGCGCGCTCCGGAAGACCGGCGGCAGCGCTATACTGGGGAAGATTCAAACGGCACTTCTGGGGAGTATTGAGCCGGCATCGACA
>NZ_JAMYPT010000066.1:0-2097 GCF_040320505.1 Mesorhizobium sp. M0678
TACCCAGGCAGATCGACGCGCCGGCAAATCGTTGCTATATCCAAGCCGCAAGTCGGGCGATTTGGATAGGTCGCCCGAATTATTCGCGTCAACGCTTCCTTATCCAATTTGCGGAGTTTAAGTATCATCATCGACTTGCGTCTCTCTTACTCTCGATTGCACCGATGTCGGCGACCCTCACCTCTTACCTTGGCGCCATCTCGCGCCGGTGCGGCTAGGGGGTGGCCGCCGATTGTTCCTGTTCGCCAAGCGTCGGAAATGGCGTGATCGACCAACTAATTAAGTCGACGGCACGCTGAAGTGTCGCCTCGGTTTGAGCCCGGCTGGGTGAAGCGGCTGTGACGTGTCCGATAGTGTCTAGGTAATCGCCTTTCCTGACGATCGGCGTCTTGGGTTTAACATACAATTTGACCTCGACGACACCTGACACAGCAGCCGCCCGACTGTCGCCATCGATCCAACCGAGGGTGCCATCGCGATCAGGAGCTAGGTACCGCGTGGCCGCAGTATGCGAGTGCCTCTTGCGCAAATCGCATTTGTCACCGATGACAAGCTTGATGTGCTCGGTGATGGGATCGACACCGTAAGCCAGCTGAATCCGTTGAGGAGCGTTCCCACCCGGAAGACGCGGATTGACTTCAATGACGACTGGGCCAAGCTTCGTCCACCGGAGTTCAATGTTCGTTGGCCCCCAGCCCAGGCCGAGAGCTTGCAAACAGCTCAGCGAAACATCGGCGATACGTTTATGCTCGTCATCGGTCAGCGGGGCCGGAGAGGCGCACTCACGAAAGACGAAATGCGGTGGGGGGCCGAAGTCAGCGGCGGAAATCCCAATGACCTCATTTCCCATTATGTCAGCTCTATAGTATGGACCCTGTGCGAATTCTTCGACCAGTATCCTCGGCGAGGACCGCCATATGTGCTTCCCGCCCAACAGATAGGTCGTATGTTCGGCTAGCTCGTCGACGTTGCGGCACAATCGGACACCGCTGCTGCCGCTGCCTACGGCTGGCTTGAGAATCACCGGAAGGCCGATCTCCGCGGCAGAGCTTTCTACCTCCGGCGCATTCGCTGCCACGCGATAAGCAGGTATTGGAACGCTGCCTTCTGCCAGGAGCTGACGTTGAACGAATTTGTCGCAGCACCGTTCAACGGATTCAGGGTTCGGCCCCGGTAGATCGAAATGCCGGCAGAGCTTGCCAACTGTCGCATAGACCTCCTCCTCAGCGGCCGTAATGCCGGCGATCTCATAGGTCGCACGCAGCCGGGAACATTCGTGGATCAGCGCATCGAGATTGTTCGTATCGACACGGATTGCCTCAAGCCTTTCCGGCGCATGATAGTCGTAGCGAGCTGGATCAGTCGACAGGGTAATTGGATGAAGACCAAGACGCCGAGCCGCTTTGACGTAAAGCGGACCATTGACCCTTGTACCTTCAACCAGGATGAGCGCTCTTCTTGCCATTGGCGGTGACCCTCCGTTGCGTGCTATGCGGCGGTCTGAGCCTAAACAGGCGTCGGCTTTATAAGTGCCGGACCTCAGACCTTGCGGTGAAGGTAACATTGTCAGCGATCTGCGATTGCAAAGACTCTTTAAATTTGTTTGAAGGATCCGTTACAAGGTTTTGGTTACCCGCGGTGTGGTACGGAGCGTCTCGACGAATTTCGGAGGGTTGCGATGTTCAAGGGACGACCTCTCTCCTAGCCCGTCCGTCCTATTCATGAGCCTTGTGGTTCGAGCGCCGTTTAGCGTTTGGTCATGCAGGTGTGAGGCGTCTATTTCACCGCAGTTGAGACTGGACTGTGGAACGCGCTGGAGGGTCAAGGTTTGGGTTCGGCGGGGCTTTGACGCCCCGGCGCTCATGGTACTGCGGGCTGCAGCGTGAGAGCGATTTGTCGGAACAGGCTGGCCTCGGGACAGGCGGCGGCGAAGGCCAGGCGGATGCGCGAGACGGTTTCGATGACGCGGGCGCCGAGCTTGAGGAGCCTGAGCCACCTTGTTGCCGGGCAATCCGAAGAGGTAGTCGAGCGCATTGTTCTCGCACCAGGCCATGACCTGCGCCCGGCCATAGTGGCCGTCGCCGCGGACCAGGATGC
>NZ_JAMYPT010000067.1:0-2090 GCF_040320505.1 Mesorhizobium sp. M0678
GGTGCGGCTGCGGATACCGCTGACCACGCCGCCGACACTGGCGGCGGCGATGGTGAAGGCGCTGGGCGTTTCATGATCCCGGTTCCGAGCCAGGTGCGGATCTGGTTGGCGGTTGGCCGGACCGATATGCGTCGCGGAATGCAAGGCCTCGCTCTGCAGGTTCAGGAGACGTTGGGCCGGGATCCGCATGCCGGCGATCTTTATGTCTTCCGCGGCCGCAACGGCAACCTGATCAAGATTATCTGGCATGATGGGCTCGGCATGTCGCTATATGCAAAACGGCTCGAGAAGGGCCGGTTTCTATGGCCGTCGCCGGCGGACGGCACGGTTTCCATATCACCGGCGCAGCTCGCCTACATGCTCGACGGGATCGATTGGCGCAACCCGCGTCACACGTTCCGACCGCAGCGCGCGGGCTGAGTTTTTCTTTGAGTTTGCGCCATTTTCCGCGAGTCAGCGGACGCGTTTTATGATTCACTCCAGGGCATGGTTGCCACCGCCCAGGATGCTGTTCCGGACGATATTGGCGCGCTGAGAGCAGCGCTGACCGCGGCGCTGGCCAGAGCCGAAGACGAGGCCGCACGCGCTGCGCTGGTCGAGGCCGAACTGGCGGTCGCCAGGGCCAAGGCATCGGATGATGCGGCGCTGATCGCACATCAGGATCTGACGATCCGGAAGCTGCAGCGGGCGCTGCATGGTCAAAGTTCTGAACGTGCCGCCCGCCTGCACGACCAGATGGAACTCACCTTCGAGGAACTCGAGAGCACGGCAACGGAAGACGAGATCGCCGCCGAACAGGCAGCGGCGCGGACCACCGAGGTGGCGCCTTATGTGCGCAAACGACCGGCGCGCCAGCCATTTCCCGAGCACCTGCCGCGCGAACGCGTGGTCGAGCCGGCGCCGACCGCTTGCCACTGCTGCGGCGGTCATCGGCTGCGCAGGCTGGGTGAGGATATCACCGAGACGCTGGAGGTGGTGCCGCGGCAATGGAAGGTGATCCAGCACGTGCGGGAGAAGTTCACCTGCCGCGACTGCGAGGCGATCAGCCAGGCTCCGGCGCCGTTCCACGCCACCCCGCGCGGCTGGGCCGGTCCCGGCCTGCTGGCGATGATCCTGTTCGAGAAGTTCGGCCAGCATCAGCCCCTCAACCGCCAGGCTGAACGCTATGCCCGCGAAGGCGTGCCGCTCAGCCTGTCGACGCTCGCCGACCAGGTCGGCGCCGGCGTCGCGGCGCTGATGCCGCTGTTCAAGCGGCTCGAAGCCCATGTGCTGGCCGCTTCACGTCTGCACGGCGACGACACGACGGTGCCGGTCCTGGCCAAGGGCAAGACCGATACCGGCCGATTATGGACCTATGTGCGTGATGACCGACCATTCGGCGATGTCGATCCGCCGGCGGCGGTGTTCTATTATTCCCGCGATCGCCGAGGCGAACATCCCGCGGCGCATCTCGCCGGCTGGAGCGGCATTCTGCAGGCCGATGCCTATGGCGGTTATGGCGATCTCTATGCGGCGGCCCGTCAGCCGGCGCCTATTCTGGAAGCCAGCTGCTGGGCCCACAGCCGGCGCAAAGTGTTCGAGCTGGCCGATATCGAAGCGGCGGCGCGCAAGAAGGCGCACGGCGAGAAGCCCAACCTGGTCTATCCGCTCGCGGTTGAAGGCGTGAAGCGCATCGACGCCCTGTTCGATATCGAGCGCGAGATCAACGGCCTGTCGCCGGCCCAACGCCACGCCGTGCGCCAGGAGCGGAGCCTGCCGCTGGTCGCGGAGCTCGAGACCTGGATGATCGAGACGCGCGACAAGCTCTCGCGCGGACATGATCTGACCAAGGCCTTCAACTACATGCTGCGCCGCTGGTCATCCTTCGCCCGGTTCCTCGACGACGGGCGGATCTGCCTATCGAACAATGCAGCCGAGCGAGCCCTGCGCGGCATCGCTCTCGGCAGAAAGTCCTGGCTGTTCTGCGGTTCCGATCGCGGCGGACAGCGCGCTGCCGTTCTCTACAGCCTGATCGTCAGCGCCAAGTTGAACGATATCGACCCGCAGGCCTGGCTCGCCGATATCCTGGCGCGCATCGCAGCCCACCCAGC
>NZ_JAMYPT010000068.1:0-1846 GCF_040320505.1 Mesorhizobium sp. M0678
GGCTCGCGAGGCGGGCGTGATCGCCAGCCAGGCGGTGCTGGTGGCGATCGGCGTGGATTGGGAGGGCCGGCGCCAGGTTCTGGGCGTGGAGCTGGCCAACCGGGAGAGCCATTCGAGCTGGCGCGAGTTCGTGACGGGGCTCAAGAATCGCGGGCTCGCCGGCGTCGAGTTCGTCGTCTCCGACGACCATCCGGGGCTCAGGGCGGCAATCCGCGAAGTGCTGCCCGAAGCGGTCTGGCAGCGCTGCTACGTGCACTTCCTCAGAAACGCGCTCGACTACGTGCCGCGCAAGGTCGACGACGATTGCCTGATGGAGCTCAGATGGTTCTACGACCGGCGCGACCTTGCCGAGGTCAAACGCGACCTGGCGCAGTGGATCGCCAATTGGCAGGCCAAATACCCGAAGCTGGTCAACTGGGTGGAGGACAATATCGAGGAGACGCTGAGCTTCTATCGGCTGCCGCTAGAGCACGTCCTGTGATCGATGAATCGATTGTGATGTGACAGCTGCGTTTTGTGCTGATTCAACATCCACCTCGATGGAGGTGGACGATGGGAAGAGCATTGAGCGGTGATCTTCGGTTGCGGGTCTTGAAGGCTTCGGACGAGGGCATGTCGGCGCGGCAAGCGGCGGCGCGGTTCGGCGTGGGAGTGTCCAGCGCGATCCGCTGGATTGCGCGGGCGAAGATCGGCGAACTGGCGCCACGCCCGCAGGGCCGCCGCCGCGCCTCCAGCCTCGATGCGCATGAAGCCTTCATCGTCGGGCTGATCGAGGAGCGCAAGGACATCACGCTGAACGAGATGGTGGAGCGGCTCGTCGCCGAGCAGTCAGTGCGGATCAGCCGCAGCGCCATGAGCGCCTGGCTTCGCGGTCACGGCTGGACATTCAAAAAAAGTCCGCGCACGCACTGGAGCAGGATCGCCCGACATCCTGAAGCGGCGCCGGGAGTGGTTCGACGGCCAGCTCGATCTTGATCCGGCGAAGCTCGTGTTCATCGACGAGACCGGCCTCTCCACAAAGATGGCCCGTCTGCGTGGAAGAGCGCCGCGCGGCGAGCGCTGCCGGGCCGGCGTGCCGCACGGCCACTGGAAGACCACGACCTTCACCGGAGCGCTGCGGCTGACGGGCATGACTGCGCCCTTCGTCTACGACGGCGCCATGAACGGCAACGTGTTCCTGGCCTATGTCGAGCAGGTGCTGGTCCCGACATTGTCGGAGGGCGACGTAGTCGTCATGGACAACCTGCCCGCCCACAAGGCCGCCGGCGTGCGCGACGCGATTGAGGCCGCAGGCGCGAGCCTGCTCTACCTGCCGCCCTACAGTCCCGACTTCAATCCGATTGAGAACGCCTTCGCCAAACTCAAGGCGCTGCTGCGAGCAAAGGCCGAGAGAACCATCAAGGCTCTGTGGGACGCGGTCGGCGCGGTCGTCGACCTCTTCACCCCAGCTGAATGTGCCAACTACTTCAAAGCCGCAGGATATGAACCGGATTAAACAGGACGTGCTCTAGCTCACCACAAGCACATGAAATCGACGGATGACATCGACAAGCCTGATTTCGACTTTTTCGATTCCTGTTGCGTTTCTTTGTTCGGCTCAGGTGAGCCTGTTTCTTCGTCCCGGCCCACAGGATTTCCCACGCGAGCGTGTCGAGACGCAGTCAAGGCTGGCCGGTGCGATGGCGCCACGGCCGGCTGCGAGGTTTCCAGGCCACGCCTTGACGGCGTCGAGCACGGCGCCATTCTGGAGCGGACCGAGGGCGTCGGTCGTGCCGCCAGATTTCCTTGTGCTATATTTGTCCGGCACGGACGACCACGTGGCAAAGAGTGGTGCGAGAGGATGAGA
>NZ_JAMYPT010000069.1:0-1784 GCF_040320505.1 Mesorhizobium sp. M0678
CGTGCGAAACGGCGAACGTTTCGCTGGCACCACGGCCCGCGTAGAAGGATGTTCCGGACGCTTCTTTCCGAGCGGGTTTTGGGGCTGAGGTCAGTGTGGACATTTGAAGATCGGATCCTAATGAGTTGGTTGGTTGCAAAACAGGTTGCGCGGTAAGCTAGCCGCGTACGGGCAGTCACTTGGCGGGAGCCTTATTGGCCGCAGACGATGGGACCTCCAGCTCGACGCGAGTTTACTCTCACGTTCGAGGCCTCAGCCTAGCGGCAACGACGTCGCCGCACTCCAACCAATCGTTATGTGTGAGTTCAATACGTTATTCACTCTTCCGATTTCCCTCATGATGGAAGAGTGGGCCTATGGCTGTAGCTCGTCGGAGCTTAGCGGCTATCGAAGCCGCGGAAAATCGTCCGGAAGACCAACCAACTAAGCTTCCAGGCCGGGGCCGATCTAGCGTGTTCGGCCGTAGTGTGCCATGAGCAACTGCACGTCCGCCTCGCCCCATGACTTCGGCAATGCCATTGATAAACCGCATTCGCATTCGCCCGCAATCGAAGGGCCGTTTTTCCAGCTTGGCCATCGCCTGCCAGCTGTTGAAGAAGGATCCCGTTTGGCTTTGAGGATGGCCTCATCGCCCGTTGTGATAGGCGAACGTGATCTCGATCGAGCCGTTGTCGAGCAATTCCGCGGAGCCGTCGCCGGTGACCTCGTCCATCTCGTCGAAGCCGAACCAAGTGAAGAAGACCAATGAGGTGCCGTAGCCGAGGTCGAGACCGGCCTGCAGAGCGCCGAAGGCCGTCTCGCCCTGGTTGTCGGCTCCGATGGTGATCGTGGCCGGTCCGCCGAGATCGAGATAGCCGCGATCCATATATCAGCCTCGACGATGCGCCAGCGGCCGATCAGTTGGCAGCCTGCTGGCGCAATCATGTCGGCACCGTCAGCAGCTTCGGAAGCCGCACCAAATTGTAGGCGGCGGCAGCGAAGGTGAAGGCCCCCGACGCGGTCGCGCCCCCGGAACTTCGTCTTGTCCTGCCCGGCGACCGTCTTGATCCAGCCGAACGCCTCTTCGATGCGCTTGCGGATGCGCTGGTTGACACCATAGCCGGCGTGCCGTGTCGTGCGGCCGTCGAATGCCGAACTGCGACCGCTTATGTGCTGCGCCACGTGCGGCGTCACCTTGTCGGCGCCGAGCGTGATCGCCCGCGGCCGGTCGGCATGCGGCTCAATCATGTGCAGTGCCGCCACCCGCTCAGCATGGCCGTCGGCGAATGTCTGGCAGGCGTCGACCAAAAGGCCGCGGCGGTTCTCCATCAGCCCATGCCCCATGAAGCAGAGCTTTGCTTCCTTGCCGCGCCCTTTGCGGTAGAGCCTGGCGTCGGGATCGGTGGTTGAAGTATGCGTCTCGTTGGACCGTTTCTGCCCGTGGAAGTCCGCTTCCGCATTGCGACGCCCGCCGCCCTCGGCAGGTGGCTCACCCGCCCCATCTCGGCTTGACGCTCTTCATCGAAGCCCACGCCTGGATCAGGGTGCCGTCGACTGAGAAGTGATCACTCGAAAGAAGTCTCTTCACCCGTGGATGGGCCAGAACCGCAGCAAGGAACTTGGCCGCAATGTCACCTTCAAGCAGCCGGTCCCGGTTCTTCGGCTCTAGTCGTCGGCTCTAGATGGGGGAACGGGCCGCCAAGCGACACCTCATGACGCAGGACCGCCGGATCTTAGCGCGCCCTCTCGAGCACACGCCGGCGCTGTTCCAACCCGCGCCGCAGGACCTCGTCCTGATCGACTCG
>NZ_JAMYPT010000070.1:0-1649 GCF_040320505.1 Mesorhizobium sp. M0678
GTGCTCCCGGTGCCCCTGTCCCGGATGGTCGCACCATACGCCGAAAATCGCTCATCTCCAGCGGGGATCGGATGGCACCGTCATGATCATACCGGTTACCAATCCGATCGAGCGCCTCAACGGCGAGATCAAGCGGCGCACCGAGGTCGTCGGCATCTTCCCAAATGATGACGCCATCGTCCGCCTGGTTGGCGCGATCCTGCTCGAACAGAACGACGAATGGGCTGTGCAGCGCGCCAGATACATGACGCTGGAAACCATCAGCCAAATGAGCGATGATCCTCTGATCAGCCTGCCAGCCGTGGCACGCTGATCAGCCCGGCCCCGTGCCGGAGAGCGCGGCGACCAAGCCGTCAGCTACACCACTCCCTGGGACAGGATCTTGCTTTGCAGCTCCCTATGGCACATGGCGAGCTTGAGATCGGACCGGACGACGCAAGATTGCCAAGGCTGGCGGCGATACTGAGGTGAGATCCCCTAGGTGTCATCCGGTGCGCAGCGAAATATTGAAACTTGATGATTTGGTTCTGGCCGCCGACGTGACCGGCAATCCGCAGCATCCGGCACTGCTGCTGCTACACGGTTGGCCACACAATCGTCGGGTCTACGACACTGTGATCGACGCCTTCGCGGCGGATTTCTACGCAATTGTCCCTGATCTGCCGGGCATCGGCGAGTCTATCGGCGCTCCACGAACCGGCGAAAAGGCAGTGCTCGCGGATATCGTCCTCACGGCTGCGGAAGAGCTTGGCGCCAAGGACATCGTGGTCGCCGGGTTTGATGTCGGCGGCATGATTGCCTTTGGATCGGCCCGCGAACATGGGGCGCGCATACGCGGCGCGGTGGTAGCCCACACGGTCTTGCCGGGCAGCGAACCCTGGACGAAGGTGATCAGCAATCCGCATATCTGGCATTTCGCCTTCCACGCCATACCGGAGCTGCCCGAGGTGCTGGTTACCGGTCACGAACGGGAGTATTTTGACTTCTTCACGAATTTCCTTGCCGGGAGGAAAGAGGCGGTAACGGAGAAACACCGAGCCGCCTTCACCAAAGCCTATGAACGACCGGAGGCATTGAAGGCCGGCTTCGACTGGTATCGAGCGTTCGAGGCGGACGCCAAGAAGAACATGCGGCACAAGCGGATCAGGACGCCCATGCTTTATCTGCGCGGCAACGCGGACGGCCGCGGAATCGAGGACTATGTTGCTGGGATCGAGGCAATTGGTGCCGAGGCCTTGACAGGTAAGGTCATCAGCGGAGCTGGCGAGTTCATGCCCCTCGAAAAACCGGAGGCATTCGTCCAGGTCGTGCGCGACTTTGCGAAGAGCGCTGTGTCGGCTAGGGCCAAGGCAGCGTAGCGTTGTACTACCCGACGAGCCACAGCAATGTCGTCAGCGCGAGGATTCACTCATGGCGCATAGAAGGGCCGAGGTTCGCTTGTGGCGAAGCTGACGATCCGTGGCTCCCATTATCATCATTATTCATGGTCTTTCTCCGAGAGCAGCCGATATCAGGCCGCTCAGTTTCCGGCGGCCAATCGTCACCCGTCGCAACTGGCTCAGGTGCTTTTGAGCGTGCCGTTCATCCCTTCCGGATAGAAGCCGCCCTTGCTCACTCCGTCCTTGTCGGTGAGGTAGACGATCCGGAGC
>NZ_JAMYPT010000071.1:0-1588 GCF_040320505.1 Mesorhizobium sp. M0678
GCGACACCTCATGACGCAGGACCGCCGGATCTTAGCGCGCCCTCTCGAGCACACGCCGGCGCTGTTCCAACCCGCGCCGCAGGACCTCGTCCTGATCGACTCGCGTTAATAGTCCGTCCCGCATGATGATTTGACCGTCAATTATCACCAAATCCACCGGGATATTGAAAGACGAAAGGGCCAGAAGTCCACCGCCCTGCTCCAGCGACGTGTGTGTTATGTCATGCGCTGTGCGGACGACGATGTCCGCCCGCTTGCCAGGGGCAAGGGTGCCAAGCTGGTCACCTAGTCCGACGTTCTGGGCAGCATTGGCGGTCTGCATATAAAATGGCTCGCCATCGTCCAAGCGCTCGCCGCAAGCTGCGGACAGCAACAGGCTCACCATCCCACTGGTGCCAAGCGGGTGGTACATCGTGGTGTCGATACCAAGGGAGACCGAGACGCCCTGTTTCATCAACGCCGGAAAGCGACACGGCTTGGCGGGATGGACCGCCCGGTGGAGGGCATTGTTTGGGCACCAGGTCAGACCAGGCTTGTGTTCGACGACGAGTTCAGCGTCACGGTCGCTCATTACGTTCATGTGGCTAAGCGTCGTCCCTTTGTGGAGCGCGCCGAGTCGGTGCAGCCTCTCAACGCCGGATATGCCGTGTTTACTGGTCTCGACCTCCTCCCAAAGGGGGATGAAACCCTGGTGCTGGTTGAAGAGAACACCGGACTGCTTGGCCAGATCGCTGGCGTCCTGGGTAAGACCATCGGTCGCCGAACCCTCGCCGTATAGACAGACGTAACCGGTGACCAGCGTATCCTTGTCCGTGTTTCGTGTGAGTTCGCGCTCAAGTCGCCTCAGAACCGTCGCCTTGTCAGCCGGAGCCCGCTCCATGAGCCGCGTCGTAATCATGCCAGGTGCGTGTTTTTCGAATGTGCTCACATCGTCCCACCCGAACGGGGCCGAAACCATGCCGCGCATCCCGATCCGCTCCAGCGCTGCCACGAACGCATCAGTTTCGAAAACCGTGCCGGCCTCCATGAAACAGGTGTAGCCCCTGCGCAGCAGCGCGACGGCTGCCGCGGCTACCAATGCATCTGTCGACTCGTCGTCGGTCTGAACCTTGACGTCGGCGTAGGAGACCTTGGACTCGATCGGATGGTCGGTGGATACGGGCAGGCCATGCAGCACAATCGACGTTGCGTGGACATGCGTATCGATCATGCCCGGATGAACTATCGCCCCGCCCACGTCGATGCTGTCGAGGGACTTGTATTTCGCTATCAGCTCGCTCGTCTCGCCGACGTCAACGATGCGGCTTTCCCTGACTGCGATCGCCCCATTGCGGATGAACGGGGAGGCGCGGTCTCCTGTGTAGACTTCACCGTTCACGATGAGGTAGTCGACCTGCTGCTTGTCTACCATCTTAAATTCCTTCTCGGCCATTTCCTTGCACTCGACGTCTGGCGACCGCCGCGGCGCTTACCGGCGCAGGCGCGTACCCAGGCAGATCGACGCGCCGGCAAATCGTTGCTATATCCAAGCCGCAAGTCGGGCGATTTGGATAGGTCGCCCGAATTATTCGCGTCAACGCTTCCTTAT
>NZ_JAMYPT010000072.1:0-1364 GCF_040320505.1 Mesorhizobium sp. M0678
ATGTCCACACTGACCTCAGCCCCAAAACCCGCTCGGAAAGAAGCGTCCGGAACATCCTTCTACGCGGGCCGTGGTGCCAGCGAAACGTTCGCCGTTTCGCACGCCAAGGGAATCTTCTTCTGGGACACCAACGGCAAGCGCTATCTTGATGGTTCGTCCGGCGCGGTCGTCGCCAACATAGGCCACGGCAACGAGCGCATCCGCGACGCGATGATCGATCAGGCCAACCGCATCAGCTACGTCGTACGCACGGCCTTCACCTGCGAGGCGACCGATGAGCTCTGCAGGCTGATTCCAAGGCTGGCGGGCCCCGGCTTCGACCAGGCGTACCTCGTTTCAGGCGGTTCGGAGGCGGTAGAGTCCGCGATTAAGCTCGCGCGCCAATATGCGGTGGTGTCGGGGCAACCCAAGCGCAGCAAGATCCTTGCACGCATGCCCGGCTATCACGGCGCTACACTCGGCGCCGCCGCCGTTACCGGCGATCCCGACCGGGACAAAATCTTCGGCCCGATTATGCAGATCATGCCTAAGGTACCAGCTCCCCTCAGCTACCGGATACCGGAAGGTTATGACGTCAACTCGTACGCCGACTATTGCGCGGAGGAACTGGAGAGGCAGATCCTGGCTGAAGGCGAGGAAACAGTGCTCGCATTCATTATGGAGCCGGTCGGCGGCGTCGCCACCGGCGCATTGGTGGCGCCCGACCATTACTATTCGAAAGTGAGGAAGATCTGCGATCGCTACGGCGTCCTGCTGATATTTGACGAGGTCATGAGCGGCGCCGGCCGGACCGGCAAGTTCCTTGCCGCCCACCACTGGCCAGATGCCCTACCCGATCTTGTGGTCTGCGCAAAAGGCCTAAGCGCCGGATACACTCCGTTCGGTGCGATGATCGCTCCGAACAAGATCGTGGATAAGGTCGTCGAGTCGGGTGGATTCCTCCATGGCCACACCTATTCCGGCAATCCCCTCTCCTCGGCAATCGCCTTGGCGGTCTTGAACGAGATGCTGGACCAGAACCTGATGCAGAATGCAGAGCGGATGGGCCTGCTGCTGCGCCGGAAGCTCAATGCCCTGAAAGACCGAACAACAACGATCGGCGACGTGCGGGGGAAGGGCCTACTCAATGCGGTCGAGATCGTCGAGGACAAGACTACGAAAGCGATCTTTCCGGGCTCAAAGCAGGCTTCCTACCGCGTATCGGAGATTGCGCGTGACCTCGGCTTGCACATCTATGCCCGCCGTGCCGCCAGCGGCAAATTCGGCGAATGGTTCTTGGCAGCCCCTCCGCTGATCATAACAGAGCCGGAAGTCGATCTCTTCATGGAACTCCTCACAGAGACGTTCCGGATCTTCGAGAGCGA
>NZ_JAMYPT010000073.1:0-1350 GCF_040320505.1 Mesorhizobium sp. M0678
TGTCGGTAGCTTTTCAAGTTGTCCGGTTTTTGTAGCACATCAGATGTCCGCTTCTGTTTGTTGCAGGAGGTGCGTCGAAGCGGTTCACGCCGCACTCCTGATCTCGGTTTTCTGCCCGCGCAACGACCCGTCCGCATGGTAGCGGGCGATCGACCGTGGCCCGTGGAAGACGGCCAGCGTGCCGTCGGGATATTGGCGCACCTTGACCTTGGCCTTGACGAAGTGATGACGGATCGGGCTTGGCGGCAGCTGCAGCCTGAGCCGTCCGAAGACAATGGTGTTGTCGCGGCCGACCACGCGCTCCTCCTCGATGCACAGGATCTCGGCGAGCTGGTCCGGATCGGCGGCGACGAAGGCGCTGTCGGCGATCTCGGGCGGCTTCGAAAAGCGGGCATTGTGAGCCGCCAGGTAGACCTCGGCGATGAAGCGGTTGGCCGCTTCGATGTCTGTGATCCCGGCCAGTGCAAGTTCCTTCGGCAGTCGTTCCTGCAACGTCGAGAAGGTGCGCTCCGAGCGTCCGCGCGCCTCGGGCGAATAGGCCGGTATATGCTCGACGCCGAGCCGCACTAGCGCCCGACCGACTTGGGTGAGCCGCTCCTTGTCGACCTTTTCCCCGGCCTTGGGCGTGTGGAAATAGTGGCTGCCGCGGTCGCTGTAGAGGCTCGACGCCAGACCCTTGGCCGCAAACGTCTCCAACAGGCCTTGGAAGCTCGAGGCCGTGCCTTCCTCCTCGACCAGGAAGGCCGAATAGAGCGTGCTCGTCGCATCGTCCATCGTCACGATCAGGTCGAGCGGCGGCTCACCCGTCAACCACTCGTGCCGGCTGCCGTCCTGATGCAGCATCATGCCCTCGCACGGCTTTCTGGGCCGCTTGCGCCGATGCGCCCCGCGCCGCTTGGCCCGCTCCACCAGACCGGCTGCGTGCAACTGCGCCTTCGTCCAGGTGTAGCTCCAGCAGAAATTGTGGTCGCGAACCAGGTGCTCGTGGAAGTGCTTCACGTTCCAGCCAAAATACCGCTCCCGGTAAAGCAACAGCATCTCCTCCACCGCATCGCACGGCGCCCGTCGCGGCGAGGCCTTGCCCAGCCGACGGTCGATAAGGCCGGCGACACCCTCTTCCTCGTAGCGGTCGCGATAGCGCCGGAACTGACGCTCCGACATCCCAAGCAACTCACCAGCCTCCAGCATCGACAGATCACCTCGATCCCACCGGCTCAATACGTCGCGAAACTTCTGCATCCTGCGGTCCTGTAGCCATGCTGCCCGTCTCATCCCCAGCCTCCGTTCGCTGAAGATCAAACCGGACAACTCGTCTGCTACCTAACCCGGACAACTCATCTGCTTACGACA
>NZ_JAMYPT010000074.1:0-1271 GCF_040320505.1 Mesorhizobium sp. M0678
GTGACCTGCCACCGAATTTTCATCCAGCCGCAATTAGAGCCTCGGCGGGTTGTACGCCGTATGGCGCGGGTTGAGCAACGGGCGATCGGCGGAGCTGGTCGGGGTTGCGCAGCCGATCGCCCGTTGCGGTGAGATTGGCGGCATAAGCCGCCGGCGTGATGTAGCCGAGCGCCGAATGTGGGCGCGATCGGTTGTAGTCGTCCGCCCATTCGGCGATCGTCGTGCGGGCATGGTCGAGACCGAAGAACAGGGTCTCGTTCAAGAGCTCGTCCCGCATCCGGCCGTTGAAGCTCTCGCAGAAGCCGTTCTGCATCGGCTTGCCCGGTGCGATGAAGTGCCAAGTCATGCCGTTCTCCTGTGCCCAGGCGAGCATGGCGTTCGAGGTGAACTCGGTGCCGTGGTCGGAGACGATCATGCCCGGCTTGCCGCGGTGGGCGATCAACTCGGTCAGTTCGCGTGCGACACGGCGGCCCGAGATCGAGGTGTCCGGGATTGCCGCCAGGCACTCGCGCGTCACGTCGTCGACGACGTTGAGGATGCGGAAGCGTCGACCGCAGGCGAACTGGTCGTGGACGAAATCCAGCGACCAGCGGGCGTTCGGCCTTGCCTCGACCAGAATCGGTGCGCGGGTGCCAACCGCGCGCCGGCGTGACCGTCGCTTGCGAACCGTCAGCCCTTCCTCGCGATAGAGCCGGTAGATGCGGTTGATGCCCGACGGCTCGCCGCCTTGCCGCAGCAGGATGAACAGCCGCCGGTAGCCGAAGCGCCGGCGCGCGTTGGCAAGGTCGCGCAACTGACTTCGCAGCTCCCTGTCCGGCGGGCGCCGTGACCGGTAGCGGACCATCTTGCGATCGGCGCTGACGATGGAACAGGCCCGCCGTTCCGACAGGCCCATGGCGGCCCTCAGATGCGCGACGGCTTCGCGCTTGGCGACGGGCCCTACCATTTTTTTGACAGAAGCTCGCGCAGCGCCGAGGCTTCCAGCATCTGGTCGGCCAAAAGCTTCTTCAGCTTCGCGTTCTCCTCCTCCAGCGCCTTCAGCCGCTTGGCGTCGGAGACGTCCATGCCGCCATACTTGGCGTTCCAGTTATACAGCGTCGCCTCGGAGATCCCGTGCTTGCGGGCCAGATCGCCTGCCTTCGCCCCCGCCTCGTGTTCGCGCAAAACCGCGATGATCTGCTCTTCCGTAAACCGCTTTCTCTTCATCTGTCCGTCCTTCAATCGAGGCCGGACTCTAATCTCAGATGGAGGAAATTACCCGTGGCAGGTCA
>NZ_JAMYPT010000075.1:0-1261 GCF_040320505.1 Mesorhizobium sp. M0678
GAAATCATGTGGGCCGGGACGAAGAAACAGGCTCACCTGAGCCGAACAAAGAAACGCAACAGGAATCGAAAAAGTCGAAATCAGGCTTGTCGATGTCATCCGTGGTGTAGATGATGCGCCGCACGCTCTCGGGGAATGCGAAGAATGGCACGACGTGCTGCCAGTTGCGCCGCCAGCTCTGAGCGATCGCGGGATAACGTTGGCCCCAGTAGCCGGCGTCGAAAGCATCGAGCGCGGCCAGGCCGGCCTCTGCGTCCTTGGCCCGATAGATCGCCCGCAGCGCCGGCACGACAGGCTTGCGGTCCTTCCATGACACGAACTCCAGCGAGTGGCGGATCAGATGCACGATGCAAGTCTGAACGACGGTCTGCGGGAAAACGGCGTTGATCGCTTCTGGAAAACCCTTCAGGCCGTCGACGACGGCGATCAGGACGTCGGCGACACCCCGGTTCTTCAGCTCATTCATGACGCGCAGCCAGAATTTGGCGCCTTCGGTCTGCTCGATCCAGATCCCCAGTATCTCCTTGCCGCCGTCGGGCAGGATGCCGAGCGCAATGTAGATCGCCTTGTTGCGGACGAAGCCCTCGTCGCGAATTTTGACCCGGATGGCGTCGAAGAAGACCAAGGGAAAGCAGGCGTCCAACGGCCTGTTCTGCCACTCGGCAACCTCCTCAAGCACGGCGTCGGTGACCGCCGAGATCAGGTCCGGCGAAACGTCGATGCCGTACAGTTCCTCCAGGTGGCCGCGGATCTCGCGCACGCTCATGCCGCGCGCATACATCGACACGATCTTGGCGTCGAAATCGGGAAAGCGACGCTGATACTTTGCAATCAGCTTCGGATCGAAGGAGCCGGCCCGGTCACGCGGGATCGAAAGTTCGAGCTTTGATGTGCCCGTCAGAACCGTCTTCTTCGAATGTCCGTTGCGCCGGTTCGCCGAGCCTTCGCCCTGCTCCTCTTCAAGATGATCGTCCAACTCAGCGTTCAGTATCCGCTCCGAAAGCGCCTTCTTCAGATCGTCGAGCAAACCGTCCTTGGCAAACAGTTCCTGTGGGTCGCGCCCGGCAAGCAACCGATCCAGTACTTCCTTCTCAATGGCCATGCGATGATTCTCCTTTCCATCATCATGGCCTCACGCACAAGATTCCTGACAGTCCCGCTACGAGGGATGCCAACGATCTCGCCCTTCTACAAGCTCAGGCGACTGCGACCCGGCTTCCTGCGGACGGCTGCCGACAGCGGGATTGATCTGTGCTCGCAG
>NZ_JAMYPT010000076.1:0-1229 GCF_040320505.1 Mesorhizobium sp. M0678
ACCGTCATGTGTCCGCCGCTCCGCTAAACACGGGGGCTGCGCGGCGGACACGCCGACGTCACCGCAATGCCACGCCATTTTGCAGAACTTGACGCACACAACTAATTCAAGCGCAGCGCCGCAGGCGATCGCCTCGGACCTCGTCGGCCGCATTGGCGACTCCAAACGCCGACATTCTTCGGTTTCAAGAAGTAGACCTTGTCGCTTGTCTTGATAGCCCCGGCTTGCCGCAGGCGGATTGGTCCCGCGCGTTGCGATTGTCGAAAAGAAGGCCCTAAGGATTCCAGCCTGGTGATGAAGTCGACGCTCGTCGGCGACGAGGGGCTGGGGCTGCGTGCATGAGCACCTTGACTCCGTCCGCCTGATGACCGCATCGCCCTCGTGCGAGACGCTTCCAGGCCCTCATCAGGTATTGAGGCCGTCGCAGTCACGGGCCTCGACCATGATGCGCAGGCATTCCGCCGGCTCGGCACCTCGGGAGAATGCGGTCTTTAAGGCGGCGACGGCGTTGTCGGTGAGGTGAGCGTGATCATGGGACGACGTCTTGCGGATACGTACGCAGACCACGCTGCATGGACCGTACCAAAGAAGAAAGTCACGTAATGTCCGACGTCGTCGGATATCAGACACGCCGAACGCGGTTGAATGGGGCGTGAATTCCGCTGCCCAGCGGAGAAATCCGGTCGGTCATCCCTTAGAAGGCGCCGAGCAACCGATACCTAATTGCGTTGGTCGGGTTCAAGACACAATGGCGTTCGGTTTTGTGCCTGCTGAACTCTCTTTAAGCCATTGAATGAAACCGGAAAAATATGCGGTGTGAGGCCCGTTCGCGCAGTTGGCATGCCTTTTGAAACTCCTTCATCGTAAGGCGGCAGGAGCTGCCGACAAATATTTATGTCGTGGGTGACATCGCCCCACAAGTGCGGAAAGGTATCGAAATGCGGAATTCTTCCTCGATTCAGGGGACGATTTGCCAGGCATTGGCCTGCACACCGCCGAGCACAGCGTTCAGCAACATAAGCGCGGATTTGTGCGCCAAAATGTCGTCAGCCGGGCAGATCAGTTCCAAAATGTGGTTCCGGGTGCCCTCCCTTCCGCAATTAACAAATCAGGAGCAAGCTGCAAGATGTCCACACTGACCTCAGCCCCAAAACCCGCTCGGAAAGAAGCGTCCGGAACATCCTTCTACGCGGGCCGTGGTGCCAGCGAAACGTTCGCCGTTTCGCACG
>NZ_JAMYPT010000077.1:0-1202 GCF_040320505.1 Mesorhizobium sp. M0678
GAGACCTTTGCACGGGGAAGCGAAATCCTGGTTGGTGAGTTAATGGGGCTTTTTTGAAAGCCGGGAAAGCAGTTTTCGACGGCTTGGCATGGCATCGAACGGCATGACCGGCCGATCCGCCGATTTTAGGCCGATTTTAGACAGACTCCTCCTCATGCCGGCTTTCCGCCAGGTGGATAGAGGGCGCCGACCATGGTCCGCAGATTGTAGGCGCAGGCGGCTAGTATGCATTGCGTGCGGTTGGCGGCGAGGTTGAAGAAGCGCAGGCGCCGCATGCCGTAGCGCTCCTTGAACACAGCAAAAGGCCGCTCCACAGCCGCCCGCACCTTGGCGATCAACCGGTTACGCAGCTTCTGGCGCGCCGGCAACTCGGGATGATGCTTGTTGGGCCGCCGCATCAGCCGGTCCTTGATCCCGGCCTTGGCCAGCCGATCATGCCTGGCATGGGTGTAGTAGGCCTGATCGCCATAGGCCGCCTTCTCATCGCCGCAAACCAGATTGTCGGCCGCCTCGGTGTCGGTGATCGAGGCGTCGCTTACCTCGACACGCCGGATCATGGTGTGCTCCTGGTCGGCGCCGATGTGCATCTTGTAGCCGAAGGTGCTCTTGTTGCCCTTCTTGCCCCAGCGCGCGTCCTTGTCGGCCGACGGCTTGGCCGGGCCCTGGTGGCCCTTCTTCGGCTGCTTGGGCGGCCGCCCACGGGCCTGCAGGAACGTCGCATCGACTAAGGTGCCGCGCTTGATGATCAGCCCCTTCGTCTCCAGCTGGCGGTTGATCTCCTCAAACACCTTGTCGATCAGCCGCTCGCGCGTCAGTTCCTCGCGGAAGCGCCACAGTGTCGAATGATCGGGCGTACGGTCCGAAAGGCTGAAGCCGGCAAAGCGGCGAAACGACAGCCGGTCACGGATCTGAGCCTCCAATGCCGGATCGCTCAGCCCGTGCCACACGCCCAGCAAAAGACAGCGCACCAGCGCCTCCGCCGGGTAGCTGGTGTTGCCCGAGCCGGGACCGCTGCGCTGACCCAGCAATGTTCGGATCGGTGCCCAGTCCAGTTCCTTCGATACCAGGTCGAAAATCGTCTCGTCCGACGCCGCCAGCCCGTCCGCCAGACTCAACTGACCCAGAACACGATCCGCCATCCCGAATCTCCCTGCTTCGACCATCATCACAGAATCACCGATCGGCTTCTGTGCAAAGGTCTC
>NZ_JAMYPT010000078.1:0-1156 GCF_040320505.1 Mesorhizobium sp. M0678
TGGCCGGAATGTCTCGCATTCCAAGGCTCGTGCAATCCTGAATGATGTTTGCGTTGCCGGACCATTGCACGGTACTTGCGACGACCTGCGTGCAACCACCTTTGCCCGAGAAATTGCCGAGATAATTGACGCCCTGTGTTGGAAAATACAGAGCGCCGGTCAATAGCGAATCCGCCGTGCCATTAAACGTGTTGGATCCCGCCAGGTTGGCTCTGTCGCCATAGAACAGCACACCTGAATAGGTGCCCGACGTCGGTGCGCTGAGCTTGACGGTCGCCGTGCCGTTCATGCTAACGCCGGAGGTATCGGCCAGATAAATGACGACACCCTCGCCGGAAATATTTGCATTCGAGCTCGCTTTGAAATCGCCTCCCTCAATGACGTATATCCCGGGCGAGAGGGTTACATTGCCGCTCAAGCTGAGCCCCTTGCAGTATGTTCCAGGTTGCAAGGTTGACTGATTGCCGTTTTGACAAGGGTTCGTGGCCGGCGGCGCCGGCAGGTCGGCAAAAGGATCAGCAGCGGGCAGCGCCTGAGTTATCAGGCTGGCGCAAACGGTCTTCACGACGTTGCTCAACGAAACACCGCCTGCCGATATCAGGCAATCGACA
Organism: Mesorhizobium sp. M0678; assembly: GCF_040320505.1. Classification (NCBI taxonomy): domain Bacteria; kingdom Pseudomonadati; phylum Pseudomonadota; class Alphaproteobacteria; order Hyphomicrobiales; family Phyllobacteriaceae; genus Mesorhizobium; species Mesorhizobium sp. M0678. The sequence goes on from NZ_JAMYPT010000078.1 coordinate 612, forward strand.
TCAAGGCTTGCCGATCCCTGAAGTTTGATGGCGTCCGGAGCTATCGAATTCGACATGACGGAGCAGCCTGTCAGTTTTGTGGTCGAACTGCCGGAAAAGAGCGCCGCTTTCGAAGCGGAAGGATCGACCGTCAAAATGCAGGCTTTTGAAGCATCCGTAATAAGAGCCACCGCCCTTGCTTGTGCGCCAACTGCGTTTTGCGTGAATATCGACGTAAAGAACCGATCGAGGTTCTGATGAACGACTACCTCAACCGCCTTTTTTCCGACATTTGGACCGGCTGACGGAGGCGAGAAGACCTCTATTGTACCTGCTGACGGTCCCCAGCCGTTCGTGGTCGCTGACGCTGTCGCTGCGGAGACAATCTTTGGCGTGTCGGATCCCGAAACCTTTTCCAAAGCGCCAGCATAGGCCGCCGCATCCGCCACAGCTTGTAGCTTCAGGCTGCTGTAATACCAATAGGAAGTCTCGATACCGAGGCCCGCACCGCCGACGACAATCGGCAAAGACAGAGCAAAAATAGTAGCAACGTTGCCGCTCTCGCC
>NZ_JAMYPT010000079.1:0-1041 GCF_040320505.1 Mesorhizobium sp. M0678
CCGTGATCAAGCAATTCGCCGAAACCTCTACAAGCCTCACCACAATGGTTCGGCCGCAAATTAGGCTCGCAGTTACCGCTCCGAACGCGGCAACGGGCTCTTCAATCCTCAGAACGAGCGCTGGAAGCGGAGCAGACCGCCGACGCTGTTCTTCTTGTCGGCATTGGTCCAGTTAGAGAAGTCCACATCCCCGAACTTGCCAGCGTGGAGATAGTCGACTTCGGCCGTGATCGTCAGACCAGGAACGATATCGTAGGCGACATTGGCAGCAATGCCGAGGTTCTTCCACTCGTCATACGCCGCCTGAAGGTTGAAAGAGGTCTTCTCGTTGAACTTGTAGGTGCCGCCGCCCCAGACGGCCCAGTTGCCACCCCACTGCTTGTAGAAGCCGCGACCGCCGGCAGGAATAGCGTAGGTCCCATCGGTTAGGTTGTCGTCGGTCCCATAGCCAGCCATAATGAACAGCGACAGTTCGTTGGTGGCGTTCACATCCAAGCGGACCTTGCCGGCTACCTCTTCGTAGTTGCTGTCGTAAGCCACGACGCCGCTGATGGCGCCCCAGCCCTGCGTGTACTTCACGCCGCCGACAAGATGCGGAACGTAGCTGTCGATCGTGCCGACGACGCCAGAACCCTCTTCGAGCGATACCACGGCGGAGAAGCCATTGCCTGCGTCGAAGTAGTACTGCACGACGTTGGTGTCAAAATCGCCGTAGGGAACGAGCGTATCGTTGATGACGTTGCCGGCATAGCCGATAAACGTATCGAAGGCCGATTCGTCCTTACCGACGCGCAGGCCACCAAGCTGGATCCAGGCGAAGTTCAGTGTGATGCCCTTGTTGAAGGCATAGTTCTGGGGACTGTCAGGACCCGAATAGGCGTTGCGGTTACCGAAATTGAATTTGGTCTCGGTGTATGTCTTCAAAGTACCGAGTTCGGTTTCCTGGCCGGTCCAAGTCCTTAGGTCAAAGCGGGCGTTCTTGCGCCAGGTGCCCTGGTCGCTGCCGTCTTGGACGTCGTGGGTCCGCGCCCCGTCGTAGGA
>NZ_JAMYPT010000080.1:0-1023 GCF_040320505.1 Mesorhizobium sp. M0678
TCGGCAAAGACTTCTCCCAAACGGATATCGAAGCGGCATGAGCATGGCTGGCGACGCGCAACGATCATCCGCTGCTTCCGGCGATGACGACATGCCCGACATCGTCGATATCGTCATGCAGATGGGCGATGCCGACCTAGCCTCGTCCCCTCCCCTTCCAGCCATTGCCAATCCCAGCCTGCCTGCGCATCTTGAGGCGCTCGCCGGCCGCGCGCGCGATTATATCGAGGCGGCGAGTTCGGCCAACACGCGCCGCGCCTACGCAGCCGACTGGAAGCACTTTTCGAGCTGGTGCCGGCGCCAAGGCATCGAGATGTTCCCGCCCGATCCTCAGGTCGTCGGGCTCTACATCGCCGCCTGCGCGTCAGGCACGGCCACTGGCCACAAAAAGCCCAACACCGTTTCAACCATTGAGCGCCGGCTTTCGTCGCTCTCCTGGAATTTTGCCCAGCGCGGTCAGCCGCTCGACCGCAAGGACCGGCATATCGCCACGGTCATGGCTGGCGTTCGCAACACCCACGCCTCCCCTCCCCGGCAGAAGGAAGCGATCCTGCCTGAGGATCTGATCGCCATGCTCGAGACCCTCGACCGCGGCACGCTGCGTGGTCTGCGCGACCGCGCCATGCTGCTTTTGGGTTTTGCCGGCGGCCTTCGCCGATCCGAAATCGTCGGCCTCGACGCCGGCAGGGATCAGACCGACGACGGACGCGGCTGGGCCGAGATTTTTCCCGAGAAGGGTCTGCTTGTCACATTGCGCGGCAAAACCGGCTGGCGCGAGGTCGAAATCGGCCGCGGCTCCTCCGACGCCACCTGCCCGGTGGCCGCTCTGCAGACCTGGCTAAGACTGGCGCACATTGCGCACGGACCTCTGTTCCGGCGCGTTGCTGGTCAAGGCAGAGCCGTCGGTGCCGATCGCTTGAACGACCAGGAGGTCGCACGCCTGGTCAAGCGCACGGCGCTCGCCGCCGGCGTGCGCGGCGATCTGTCGGAGGGCGAACGGGCCAAGAAATTCGCCGGCCACTC
>NZ_JAMYPT010000081.1:0-948 GCF_040320505.1 Mesorhizobium sp. M0678
GTGAAGAACGAGGTGCATGGCATCCTGCAGGCGCACCTCGTGCCGAAGTGCCCGCATGCCGATCTGTTCAACAATCGCGGTCGCGCCTGGCTCGAGCGGCAGGTGCTTCCCGACGACGAGCGGGCCGCTATCGCCCGCCACATCCGCGAGATCGATCGCCTGGCCGAGGATCTGGCTGACCTCGATCGCGACATCGCCCGGGAAGCGGTTGATGATGCGCAAGTCCGGCGGCTTCAGACGATCACCGGCGTCAATGTCATCGTCGCGAGCGGTATCATCGCCGCGGTCGGCGACATCCGGCGGTTCCGCGAGCCGCAGAAGCTGGTGAGCTACTTCGGCCTCAATCCGCGTGTGCGCCAATCCGGTCTTGGCTTGGCGCAATATGGCCGGATCAGCAAACATGGGCGTTCCCATGCCCGCGCCATGCTGGTCGAGGCGGCCTGGGCCGCGGCGAAGGCGCCCGGACCGCTCAGGGCCTTCTTCCTACGCATCCGTAACAAGCGTGGTCATCAGGTCGCAGCTGTGGCGGTCGCCCGCAAGCTCGCCGTGCTGATCTGGCATCTGCTGACAAAGGAGCAGGACTACTTCTGGGCTCGCCCGGCGCTGGTGGCGGCAAAGCAGAGGCAGCTCGCTCTCAAGGCCGGCGCGCCGGGCGAGCGCGGTGTCGGTCGCCGCGGTTCGGCTTACGCCTACAACGTGAAGGAGTTGCGAAACAGCGAGAAAGCCGCGGCCGAGAATGCCGAACGTGCCTACGAGCTAATGGTTCGGCATTGGCGGTCACGCGGGCCGAAGCGGCGCACGGACGCCACAAACGAGGAACGACTATAACGGCTGCGTGGCGGCACTCTCATCCTCTCGCACCACTCTTTGCCACGTGGTCGTCCGTGCCGGACAAATATAGCACAAGGAAATCTGGCGGCACGACCGACGCCCTCGGTCCGCTCCAGA
>NZ_JAMYPT010000082.1:0-662 GCF_040320505.1 Mesorhizobium sp. M0678
GACCTTAACCTAGGCCGGGAGGATGGACTTGCGATCGTCCGCAATCTGGCGACAAAATCGGATGTTCCTATCATAGTGATCAGCGGCGACCGGCTTGATGAGGCGGAAAAAGTGGTTGCACTGGAGCTCGGCGCAACCGATTTCATTCCCAAGCCTTTCGGGATGCGCGAATTCTTGGCCCGCATTCGAGTAGCGCTACGCCAGCGCATTTCTAGTCCGCGAACCAGAGAGCAGCGCTCATTTCGCTTTGGGGCCTGGAAGCTCAGCGTGAAGCAGCGGCGACTGATCTGTGCGGAGCGTGGCGAGGTCAAGCTTACCGCATGTGAGTTCAATCTCTTGATCGCATTTCTGGAGAACCCCCGCAACGTGCTATCCAGAGAACGGCTTTTGCTCGCGAGCCGTGTGCGTGGAGAAGAGGTGTACGATCGAAGTATCGATGTCCTAATCATGCGCTTGCGCCGAAAGCTGGAGGCTGATGCGGCCAACCCTCGCCTGGTCAAAACATCCCGTGGCGCAGGGTACTTCTTCAACGCTGACGTAGATGTTAGCTACGGAGGCACGTTGGCCGCGTGACAGTGAGCTATGCTGGAGATTGGGGTGACGAGGCTGATCAAGCCTTCCAACAGTACCAGCCTGATCAATTACGGCGAGAGCTACCGGTC
>NZ_JAMYPT010000083.1:0-649 GCF_040320505.1 Mesorhizobium sp. M0678
ACGCCGGAGTTCCTGGCCATCGCGGCACGCGTGCGGGACGGGCTGAGGGCAGGGCACAGCTATGATGATTGAGGCGGCGGAAGATGAGCTCCCTCCTCTCCCCAACGGGGAGAGGGTGGCCGGAGCGAAGCGGAGGTCGGGTGAGGGGGCCTTGGCGGATCCGACCAAAAGAAAGATCGGGGCGACCGCTCGCGCTCGAAAGCTGCGGTTTGACGAGACCGAGGCTGAATACAGGCTTTGGGGGGAACTAAGAGGGCGCCATCTCAACGGCTACAAATTTGTGAGGCAAGTGCCGCTTGGGCCGTTCTTTGCAGATTTCGTCTGTCGTGAGAGCGCGCTGATCGTGGAAATCGACGGCAGCCAGCACGCGGAATCTCCAACCGATGCCGCGAGAACTGCTTGGCTGAATGGTCACGGGTATTCCGTTCTTCGGTTCTGGAACCATGAAGTCTTGGCCGAACGCCGAGCGGTCCTTGATACGATCTTGGCTTGCCTCGACGGAAAGATTTCTACCCCCTCACCCGGCCTCCGCTTCGCTCCGGCCACCCTCTCCCCGTTGGGGAGAGGAGGGCACCCATCCTGCGAGGCCTGCTAGATGGACTCGTTTCGCGACAAGATCGTTCCGGTGACCTCGATCCTTCTGGGCGTC
>NZ_JAMYPT010000084.1:0-647 GCF_040320505.1 Mesorhizobium sp. M0678
AGCGACAAGAAGATCGGCGAGGACGCCATCCGCGAACTGATGGCTGCGGTCGATGCCTACATTCCGACGCCGGTGCGTCCGCTCGACAAGCCGTTCCTGATGCCGATCGAGGACGTGTTCTCGATCTCGGGCCGTGGCACGGTTGTGACCGGCCGCGTCGAGCGCGGCGTCGTCAAGGTCGGCGAGGAGCTGGAGATCGTCGGCATCCGTCCGACCACCAAGACGACCTGCACGGGCGTCGAGATGTTCCGCAAGCTGCTCGACCAGGGCCAGGCCGGCGACAACATCGGCGCGCTGTTGCGCGGTGTCGACCGTGAAGGCGTCGAGCGCGGCCAGGTCCTGGCCAAGCCCGGCACCGTCAAGCCGCACAAGAAGTTCGTTGCCGAAGCCTACATCCTGACCAAGGACGAGGGCGGCCGCCACACGCCGTTCTTCACCAACTACCGTCCGCAGTTCTATTTCCGCACGACGGACGTGACCGGCATCGTGTCGCTGCCGGAAGGCACCGAGATGGTGATGCCGGGCGACAACATCACCGTCGATGTCGAGCTGATCGTGCCGATCGCCATGGAAGAGAAGCTGCGCTTCGCCATCCGTGAAGGCGGCCGCACCGTCGGTGCCGGCATCGTCGTCACCATCAAAGAGTA
>NZ_JAMYPT010000085.1:0-608 GCF_040320505.1 Mesorhizobium sp. M0678
CCTTTGCCTGGTACTTCTTGGCATCATCGACGGCTGGTCTTTTGTCTCGAGCGCATTGTCGATGCGTGCAGGCGTCAAAACCGCGGCGAACCTCGTGATGCAAGGAGCAGTCGAGGATACGACCATCCAAGCTGTCGCTCTTTCGAGCTGGGAAAACCATCCTGATGGCGCGCAGGTGGCAGTGAGCCGGAAATACATGTGCGGGAACATCGTGGCCGATCCATCGGTCCTGTGCGACACTTTGAAAGCCCCCTCGGTCTTCCTCGTAATACAGGCGACAGCCACCTGGTCACCGCCCTTCAGTTTTGGTGCGTTTTCCCTCTCGCGCGAACTCAGTCATCAACAGGTGATTCGTGTCCGCTAAGTCGAGAGCTTTCACGGGGGATGCATCAGGCGGAGCTGCATTAGAGTTCGCGCTGATCGCGCCTTTTCTGATAATGCTTTTGATCGGCATCTTTGCATTCGGCTGGGCTCTGAATGCTATGTCGAGTGTTCGGTACACGCTGGAAACGTCGTCACGTGCGCTGCAAATGAAGAACTCGCTGACGCAGGCCCAGATCCAAGCCATTGCCACGGAAAAATTACTGGATTTGGGATTGAAAGACGTC
>NZ_JAMYPT010000086.1:0-573 GCF_040320505.1 Mesorhizobium sp. M0678
GGCTGGCCACTCGAACGGCTGTCCGATCCCCAAACAATAGGCAACACGCGCGCCGTTGCCGGATATCTCGACGTCTCAACAGAGAGCTTGGAAGCCCTCCATCGCAATGGCGGACTCAAGGGCCCGGTACTGTGGACACCGGTCATGAAGATCGCCTGAGCCTGGAATCCAACCCTTTCTTGGAAATGATGCAATGGACGAAATAATACCTGGCCCTGCCTGGCCGGACAGGCAAGATGATGGTGACTATGGCTATGTCGAGCGGCTGACCAGCCGAGGCTGGGCCTGGGAATTCCTCAGGCGCAATCCGGACTTCCAGAAGGATCTGGCGAACGCGCTGCGCGGTGCCGAACGCACGAACGCCCGGTCCGTGGATATTATGAGCCTGCCGTCGAACACTGTTGATCTCTCGCGGTGGGGCCTTCTGTTTTGCAAGCTCGAAAGGAACTGATGCGAGCGTCTTTTGGTGCCCCTGGCAATGTCCGCATGTTTTACCGGTTACTGCCGAAATAGCGGCGCGGCCGCGCGGGTTCAACGTGCTCGATCTCGCCACGCATCCCTGCCGCATCTCCA
>NZ_JAMYPT010000087.1:0-546 GCF_040320505.1 Mesorhizobium sp. M0678
ACCTTGTTGCCGGGCAATCCGAAGAGGTAGTCGAGCGCATTGTTCTCGCACCAGGCCATGACCTGCGCCCGGCCATAGTGGCCGTCGCCGCGGACCAGGATGCGGGTGGCCGGCCAGCGGGCGCGGATGCGCCGGACAAGCCGGCGCAGATGCCCACGGATCTCCTTGCCCGTCGGGGTCTTGCCAGGACCGAGGATCATGGCGACCGGGCGTCCTGTCGCGGCGTCATAGATGTGGATCGGCAGGAAGCAGCGCTCGTGTAATGGGCATTGAAAGAGCGAGAGCTGCTGATGGCCGTGAACGACATCAACCGTGTCGCCGATGTCGAGCGTCACGCTTTTGGGCGGCGCGGCATAGCTCGACAGCCACAGATCGACCAGCACCCAGCCGAGCCGGATCACGGTGCGCAGGTCGGGCAGGTTCTCCAGGCGCGAGCAGGTCGGCTGCGAGCACAGATCAATCCCGCTGTCGGCAGCCGTCCGCAGGAAGCCGGGTCGCAGTCGCCTGAGCTTGTAGAAGGGCGAGATCGTTGGCATCCCTCGTAGC
>NZ_JAMYPT010000088.1:0-546 GCF_040320505.1 Mesorhizobium sp. M0678
AAGGTCGCGTATACGCCGCTCGGCATCGTCATCGCGCTGGTCTTCATCGGTCTGCCCTTCGTCGTGCGCACCGTGCAGCCGATCATGGAGGAGATCGACAAGGAGGTAGAAGAAGTGGCCGCCACGCTCGGCGCCAATCGCTTCCAGATCATCAGCCGCGTTCTACTACCCGGACTGGCGCCTGCCATCGTCACCGGTTTCGCGCTGGCCTTCGCGCGCGGCGTCGGCGAGTACGGTTCCGTCATCTTTATCGCCGGCAACCTGCCGTTCAAATCCGAGATCGCGCCGCTTCTGATCGTCATCCGGCTGGAGGAATATAATTACGCCGCGGCGACCGCGATAGCGGCGATCATGCTGGCGCTGTCCTTCGTCATGCTGCTGGTCATCAACCTGGTGCAGACCTGGAGCCGCAAGCGCTATGGCTGACCCGGAGATCAAATCCTACGCGCCGCACCATGAAAGCCAGTCGCCGGCGGTGACCGAGAGCCGCACGGCGAGAACCGTGCTGATGATCGTGACCTTTGCCTTCCTCGGCATTTTCCTGCT
>NZ_JAMYPT010000089.1:0-528 GCF_040320505.1 Mesorhizobium sp. M0678
GCATGCTGCGCGGCGTCAACATCCTCGCCGACGCGGTGAAGGTCACGCTCGGCCCCAAGGGCCGCAACGTCGTCATCGACAAGTCGTTCGGCGCACCGCGCATTACCAAGGACGGCGTCACCGTCGCCAAGGAAATCGAGCTTGAAGACAAGTTCGAGAACATGGGCGCGCAGATGGTCCGCGAAGTTGCTTCGAAGACCAACGACATCGCCGGCGACGGCACCACCACCGCGACCGTTCTGGCGCAGTCGATCGTCCAGGAAGGCCACAAGGCGGTTGCCGCCGGCATGAACCCGATGGACCTCAAGCGCGGCATCGACCTCGCCGTCGCCGATGTCGTCGCGACGCTGATCAAGAACGCCAAGAAGATCAAGACCTCGGAAGAGGTTGCCCAGGTCGGCACCATCGCCGGCAATGGCGACGTTTCGGTCGGCTCGATGATCGCGGAAGCGATGCAGAAGGTCGGCAATGAGGGCGTCATCACCGTCGAGGAAGCAAAGACCGCCGAGACCGAGCTTGAAGTCGTTG
>NZ_JAMYPT010000090.1:0-527 GCF_040320505.1 Mesorhizobium sp. M0678
ATGGCAAAAGGTAAATTCGAGCGCACTAAGCCTCATGTGAACATTGGCACGATTGGTCACGTCGACCATGGCAAGACGTCGCTGACGGCGGCGATCACCAAGTATTTTGGCGAATACAAGCGCTACGACCAGATCGATGCGGCGCCGGAAGAGAAGGCGCGCGGCATCACCATTTCGACGGCGCACGTCGAATACGAGACCGCCAACCGCCACTATGCCCATGTCGACTGCCCCGGCCACGCCGACTACGTGAAGAACATGATCACCGGTGCTGCGCAGATGGACGGCGCGATCCTGGTGGTGTCGGCCGCCGACGGCCCGATGCCGCAGACGCGCGAGCACATCCTGCTCGCCCGCCAGGTCGGCGTGCCCTCGATCGTGGTGTTCTTGAACAAGGTCGACCAGGTCGACGACGCCGAGTTGCTCGAACTGGTCGAGCTCGAGGTGCGTGAGCTTTTGACCAAGAACGAGTTCCCCGGCGACGACATTCCGATCGTCAAGGGTTCGGCGCTTGCCGCACTTGAAGA
>NZ_JAMYPT010000091.1:0-520 GCF_040320505.1 Mesorhizobium sp. M0678
GCGCGACGCAAGATCCGCTCTATGCGCAGATCCGTTACGGTAAGGATGCTGCGCAGACCACGTGACAACCCAAACTCGACCATCCCGGCAAACAGCTCGTAGGTGCCAATAGCGATGCCCGCCTGTTTCGGCGCGGAAGGCGGCAGATCAAGCGCAAAACGGCTGCTTTCCCAAACCAGCGGATCTTCCGGCGCCGAACCGTCTGCAAGGAGAGCGCAGAAGCTGTCGCGCAGCATCGTCGGTCCGGTGGTTGGCAACAGGCGCACGCAACCGTCGATGCGCCCGGTCGGCGCACGCAGCAACAGGTAGTGGGGACGAAGCGCGTCGAACGGATCGACCTCATAGCCGCCGCTGAACGAAACGTCCCAATCAAGTCGATCCCTGAAGACGCGATACCGCAAGCGGTGCATCTGCTCGAGCTCGTCGCTGAACTCAGCGTAGCAATCCGGCGTGATCAACTGCATCATGATGGCCTTTCTCCCTCGCATGGATAACACCTGCGATTGAAGGCAAAGGCCGG
>NZ_JAMYPT010000092.1:0-518 GCF_040320505.1 Mesorhizobium sp. M0678
TCTCGAGATGCGCTACGGCGCCGAGATCGCCGCGACGCGCGGACACTGACAAATGCATGTCGCCCAAAAGTGTGTAGCGGTTTTTGGACAACGACATGCATAAAACAAAGATTTAATGTCGCCCAAAAGTGGGAACCGGTTTTGGGATAACGGCATGCATCAACTACAAAAGGGATTTGCATGGAAGTTCGCGTTGCCAACGTGCGCAAGGAGTTTGAGCGGTTTCCGGCCCTCCGCGACGTTTCGCTCGACATCAAGTCGGGAGAACTGATCGCCCTGCTGGGACCTTCCGGTTCCGGCAAGACGACGCTGCTCAGGCTGATTGCCGGCTTGGAGCGGCCGACCCGCGGAAAGATCTTCTTCGGCGAAGAGGATGCGTCCCAAAAGTCGATTCAGGAGCGCAATGTCGGCTTCGTCTTCCAGCACTACGCGCTGTTTCGCCATATGACGGTCGCCGACAATATCGGCTTCGGACTCAAGGTCCGGCACGGGCCGTCACGCCCGTCGGCGAAGGAAAT
>NZ_JAMYPT010000093.1:0-516 GCF_040320505.1 Mesorhizobium sp. M0678
CTGCCGCTGATCATCGTCTTCAAGGAAGCTTTCGCCAAAGGTATCGAGGCCTACACACAGGCGCTGAGCGAACCGGACACGCGCTCGGCGATCCGCCTGACGCTTCTGGTCGCGGCGATCTCGGTGCCGCTCAATGTGATTTTCGGCATCTCCGCCGCATGGGCGATCGCCAAGTTCGAGTTCAAGGGCAAGGCGTTCCTGACCACACTCATCGACCTGCCCTTTTCGGTCTCGCCGGTCATTTCCGGCCTGGTCTATGTACTTCTGTTCGGCGCGCAAGGCCTGCTCGGCGCCTGGCTCAAGGCGCATGGCATCGTCATCCTGTTTGCCGTGCCGGGCATCGTGCTGGCCACCGTCTTCGTCACCTTCCCCTTCGTCGCCCGCGAATTGATCCCGCTGATGCAGGAACAGGGCAATGGCGACGAGGAGGCTGCCCTGTCGCTCGGGGCCAATGGCTGGCAGGCGTTCTGGTACGTGACGTTGCCCAACGTCAAATGGGGATTGCTCTACGGCGTG